>JBFESZ010000061.1:0-12468 GCA_041548245.1 Sulfurimonadaceae bacterium | reverse complement strand
TCAATTGATAACAAAGATGAAAGACATACTTTCGACTGCGCCGTTCTTTGAATCATTTGAGGAATTTAAATCACATCTTATAAGCAAAAGCGGATTAAAAGATGCAGATCTTTCAAAACCGTTACGGTTACTCTTATGCGGCGCGGAAAAGGGACCTGACCTTCATCTTATCTATCCATTGATCAAAAACTATCTTGTGGAGGTAATTAAATGAATCAAGTATTGATAGAGCTATTAGGACTTTTCAATGCCCTTATCGGTATATATATGTGGATTGTCATCATAGCAGCACTATTGACATTTGTACGCCCTGACCCCTTTAATCCGATTGTTCAGTTTCTTTATCGTATGACCAATCCTACATATGCCATGATCAGACGCTTTATTCCGACGATTTTCAATGGCATCGATTTAGCTCCACTTATTATCATTGTCACTTTGCAAGTCGTACAAATATTTGTCAGGGCGATACAACACGCTTTATGATAAGACTCGTTTTCCTTCTCATCCCTGCCCTTTTATCTGCAGGCTCTTCATTCAAAATACTCAAAGAAAGCCCACAAGGTCATGTCAGAGATTTTCAAATTTGGCAATATTTTCAGACCGATATCAACGCCTCTGAAGCTGATAAAGCCTACAAACTGGTTCAAAACAAACTAAACCCGAAAATACTCAAGGTTTATTCGCTCAAAACAGACAATGCTGCTATAAAAAAACAATATCAATGCATGCAGGGAGATATCGGTTTTTTACTAAATGAGACTAGTGCAGACTGTATTAACAGCGGGCTGAGCTATATAAAGGCAATGAAGTTAAGCAATGAACAAAGAAGCCATTTCGCACAGCTTTTGAAAAAAGAGCATCCGAAAAAAAGTGAACGTATAATACTGATGAACGAGACTCCTTTTGTCAGTACGCTATTAGCAAGTGGCAGTGATCATTATCTTAAACTCTTCAATGAGCTCGGTCAGGCGAACAGACAAAAGTACTTCAATGTAAAGCTCTCAAAAAATCATATCAATGAACTTGCAAAAGATAAAAGGTTTGAAAGAGCGATAAAGTATATCGTTACTGACGCTGAAATGGATAAGATGCAAGAGTCATTGCTTGAACTTGATCCGCATGAGTTTAGTGCGCAGTCCTATTTTTTTCTGGCTCTGAATGCAATACGCTTTAAAGCGACGAAAAAAGCTGGGTACTATCTGGAGATTGCTTACAACAAAGCCTATTATCAGATGGATAAGGACAAGGCGCTTTTTTGGCACTATTTATCATCCAAGAATAACAGATATTTGCAATTGTTGGCTCAAAGTAGTGATATCAATATTTATTCGCTTTATGCCAGAGAGCAACTTAATATAGAGACAAACAATTATTTCTCACAGCTTGAACTTGATGATCAGCCTTCCTCTCATGACCTTAGTGACCCTTATGTCTGGGAAGATCTACTGGATAAAATCAGAACATCAAAAAAAGAGGCACTTAAAAAAATGATGGAGTCGTTTAACAATACAGACGACGAGGTAATCAACGCTTTTATCTATTCGAAGTTGCTTGATTATAAAGTACATAACTACATCATGCCCTATAAAGAGGCTACACGCTCTTTAAGCAAGGAAGACAAAGCTCTGCTATATGCATTGGGCCGACAGGAGAGTCATTTCATCCCTTCAGCTATCTCACGTTCTTATGCTTTGGGTGTTATGCAGATGATGCCTTTTTTAATTAAAGGCCTGGCTAAGCAAAAGAAAGAGAGTGTCAAACTTGAAGAGATGTTTAACCCCTATAAGAATATTCAATACGCCATTGAACATCTTAAATATCTTAAAAAGTATCTTTATCACCCGCTTTTTATTGCCTATGCCTACAATGGCGGCATCGGCTTTACAAAAAGGTATCTACTTAAAGGGAAGTTTTCACGAGGGAGTTTCGAGCCGTTTTTGAGTATGGAACTAATGGCAAATAGTGAAAGCAGAGAGTACGCAAAAAAAGTTCTTGCCAATTATGTGATTTATAAAAAGATATTAGGTGATGAGGTAAAGATAACCTCGCTTTTTCAAACACTGAGCGACCCTATCTATACTGATAATTTTAGGATAAAAAAAGTGGCTAAAAAGGGTAAAGAGGACAACACTTCTGATTCATGATGCATATGCAGCGTAAAAGACTTCAAACTCTTTTGATGAAAGCGGTTTTGAACAAAGATATCCTTGATAGATGTCGCAACCAATGCTTTTAAGATAATGCATCTGATCTTTTGATTCAACCCCCTCCGCTATGATCTTGATACCAAGAGTTTGGCCCATCTTGACTATTGTATCAAGGAATATTGCACCTTGAGGTGTGTTGAAATCATCTACGAATGCCTTGTCTATTTTTAGGTAATCAATTGGGAAATCTTTCAGATATGACAGCGACGAGTAGCCTGTTCCAAAATCGTCAAGCGAGATGGAAATACCTTGATCTCGTACCATTTCTAATATTCTTGCGTTGTTCTCAGTATTTTCCAGGAAAAGGTATTCCGTAATCTCAAAATCAACGCGGGATGGGTCTGTATCGTGCTTTTTCAATAAATCACTCAGCCTTTCGATGAAGAGGTCATCCACCAACTGCTGTGTCGCAATATTGATCGATACATCAATATCAAGTCCCTGCTCTTTCCATTTCGCTTGCTGTCTCAGGGCCTCATCTAGGATCCAACATCCAAGTTCAACGATAAAACCATTCTCTTCGGCAAGAGGGATAAATACACTTGGCGGTACAATGCCTTTCATTGGACTGATCCATCGAATCAAGGCTTCGACACCAATAATTTTTCCATTATCCATGTTAATCTTAGGCTGATAATAAAGCTCATACTCGTGCTGCTTGAACGCTTCGCGCATGGATCTGTCAAGCGCGATGTTTTCTTGGACTTTGGCATTTAGCTCTTCTGTAAAAAAGTGGTATTGCGCACGTCCCTTATTCTTCGCCTCATACATGGCTATATCGGCATGCTGCATTAAAGAACCGATATCTTCTCCGTCTTTAGGGAAAAAAGCAACACCTATACTACTTTTGACATCAACGGGATGCGTCTGGATTACCCACGGCTGACTTAAGCGGTCTTGAATACGTTTAATGACGTTTATCAACTCTAAAAGCGATTTATAATTATGTAAGACGATAACAAACTCATCTCCACCGACTCGTGCGACAAAGTCGTTCGAACGCAAGACCTGCTGAATTACTGAAGCGACATTCTTTAGGAGTTCATCGCCCACTTGATGACCAAGCGCATCATTCACATCCTTAAAATGATCCAGATCAAGAAAGAGGAAAGCGAACTCCTTGTCTGAGCGTCTTGAATCGGCAATGAGGCGATCGAGATACTCATGTAAGGCATTGCGATTGGCAAGACCGCTAAGTTCATCGGTTCGAGCGATATCATATAGCTCTTTTTGTTCCTGCTCAAGCCGTGTAAAGGTTTGTACCATGGATGAGCGAATAGCTTCGAGCTCACGAAGTCTGAAAGAGCTTGGTATGTTACTTTGATAATAGGCATATTGTCGTAAACGCTCCATAGGTCTGTATATGTAGTGGTGAAAAGCGATCCATAAGAGAGTAAGTGCCATTATCGGGATCAGGCCAAAGAAGATGAAAAATCGCAATGTGTCTTTTTCAAAATAAGTGATGATCTCGTCCTGTTCAAGCATAAACAAAAGATTAAGTTGATACTGAGTGTCTCCCTCGTAGAACCTGACAACACCCTCAATACCTTTTTTGTTCAATAGTTTTTTATAGGTGTTTATAGCCAGGCCATTAGAAAGCAGATATTTGGATGGGATACTCTTGTAGTTACGATCAGTTGTCAGTAAAACTTTGCTGTCATCGGCGATAATGATTGCCTTGATGAAATCATTATTTGAAACTGCTCTTTCCAATATAGCTCTATGTGAACTAACCGATGCTTTACTTTTGATATTTTTGGATAAGATATAGCTGAGTTCGGACATATCATTTTGTAGACTTTTTAAAATGACACCTGCCGTATTTTCACGTTGATCGAAGAAATATTTTGCAAAAGTTCCATACAGAACGCTAAAAAGAAGAAAAATGAGAAAAAATGAAAAGCTCTTGATCGTCAATGTCATCTTAGAAGGTTTCTAGTAGGAAAATCTGACTCTTGGATACGTTTTTCAAGATCAGAAGTCATCTCTTTGTTTATCCAGACAATATCATTAAGTGAATCATGAAAGTCTTTGTAACTGACTTCAAGCATATAGGGCTTCACAACCTCATAGAACTCTTTTGGATCGTTATGAAGAGTGGAAATAGCCTTGTCAACCAATGCTTTAAGTGCAACAAACTGCTCTCTATGTTTATTAAACGTTTGCTCCGTTGTAAATAAAGCGTCCAGCACCAAGAGGTCAAGGCCATCTTTTGTAGAGGCTATCTCTTGAAATCCATTCTTTTTCAAATGGCTGTCATAAGGAATATAAGTCACAATAATGACATCTTTTTTGAAATTTTTTTTCTTTAATGTCGATATCTGTGCCTGGTCCATATTGATATGCTTGATTGTTTTATTGTTCAATGCATGTTTTTTGATAAAATCCTTGAGCAAGGTCGAGTTTATCGAATCAAGCTCCAAGTAGGCATCGATAGGGCCTGAGTTGTTCTTTAAGGTATCAATATTTGTATTGCTCATGATAATGTCACCGCCAAACGAGCGATCAAACAACATAATAGGCATTAAAGAGGGATCTTTTTTTACGATAAGCTCATATTCATATTGTGTTCCGACATAAGCGTCTGCATTGCCTGCTTCATACAGGTACATATTCTCACTTAAAGAGCTCACGTTTAAAAGCTTTATATTCAAAGGTTCCAGCCACCCCTTCTCTTTAGCATAAAAAAGCGGCGAATACCCTATCCATGTTGTAGCCGAGATTTTGAGTTTGCTCTGTGGATTGGAACTGCATGAAATAAAAAAAAATAAGGCTGTTAACGTAATAATAAACGATCTTAACATTTTTGTAAACCTCGTTTGCAGTAATATGGTTTTATCATATATTATAGACAAGTATAGTAAAAAAAGAATAAAAAGTAAAATATTTTAGTAGAGCGAAACAGAGGCAATAGTATGCATCTTTTGGTAGCTGATACTATCTTTTCTCTTTCTGAAATTTTAGGGGCACCTTCCCGTACTGATCATTTTCAAACGATAGTGTCAGTTCGGAAGCGTTGACTTCATTAAAACGGACAATGTAATAGTGGTTCCACTGTTGTCTTATGGGCATTGTACGTCGAAGCTTATGCTCTTCATCAAGTTCTGTCGCCTCTATCGGGTCCATGTACATAATGTTATCTTTCGCACTAACAGTATCTTCGTCTTTTGCTTCACCGTTGTAACCAGGCATTTTAACAATATCCTGATCCTCTTGGGTCTTACCTTTTTTTACCATTCTAAGACGATAGTCCAAGTTTTTAAGTCCATGTCTTTTTGGATCATAGGCATCTTCGATGATGTGTATGGCAACATAGAAATACTCGTCACCTGAGTAGATGTGCGGATCGACATTATTAAGATAAACAGCATGCAACAGTGCCTTGGTCTCCATATCTCTCATTAAAGAGACTTTTTGCATGTTGGAAACGGCCTTTTCATAATAGGTATCAGACGAAAAGAAGTCAAATGCCGTTGTTTTACTACATCCGCCAAGCATCAAAGACGAACCCAATGCGGCTAAAACTAAAAGTTTATTCATTACTTTTCCTGTGTTTGTGTCATGTTATTATACATAAGTGTAGATACAATACTGCTTTGAGTTTTTATAAGTTTTATTAGATATAATTTCTTCAACTAATATAAAGGCATGACTGCGTGAAAAAAAGGCTAGCTGTTGCATTTACAGGCCCCTCTAACAGCGGTAAGACAACACTGATAACCAAAGTTGCGACTACTTTGATGCAAAGTGGTAAAAAAGTCTCTATAGTCAAAAACGATCCAAAGGACAAAGGTCAGTTTGACACTCCGGGAAAGGATAGCGATAAATTTTCTCAGACCGGGGCTGAAGTTATTGTCACTTCTCCAACGAGAACCACTTATTTTTCAAAACGGCATAAAGATCTGGAGCAGATCATTGATATGTTTGGTGACTTTGATTATCTACTGGTAGAGGGACTGAAAACCCTTCCTCTTCCTCGAATTAGTATATTCAGAAACCGTATCGATGAAGATTATTATCACTGCATGGATGCTTTAGCAATTGATAATACGATTGATTTAAAAAACGAGAACGTTCCGCAGGGCATTGATGTACTCGATCTTAACAATATCGATCAAGTCATAGACTGGATCTCAAATAACGCCAAGGAAGTATAAAGATGGAAAAAATTTTAGAAGCTATTCAGAAGTCTGCTATTCGAATTAAAAAAGCTATCGATGTTAAAGATATCGGTTATTCACAAGAACAAAACAGTTCCGGTGAAACACAATTGCAACTTGATATCCAGTGTGATTTGATTATTGAAGAAGAGCTTAGTCATGTCGAGTCTGTACATACGCTTGCTTCCGAGGAAAAAGATGAAGCCATGCTTGTCAATGAAAATGGCAAATATCTTATAGGTTTTGATCCACTTGACGGGTCTTCTTTAGTTGATGTTAATTTAAGTGTCGGCTCTATTTTTGGAATATATGAAAAAGATTTTACCGGTGCAAATATGGTTGCTTCATGTTATGTTGTCTACGGACCACGCGTAGAGCTTGTATTTGCTTATGAAGGCAAAGTAAAACTCTATCTGCTTCAAGCTGGTGAGTTTGAGTATGTTAAAGAGATTCACCTTGAGGAAAAAGGTAAGCTTAATGCGCCTGGCGGGACCCAACAAAACTGGGAGCCCTATCATAAGGCGATGGTTGATGGTCTATTCCAGGAGGGCTATAGACTCCGATACTCGGGCGGGATGGTTCCTGACTTACACCAGATCCTTCTTAAAGGCGGTGGACTATTCTCATATCCCGGTACTTCGGATCGACCTGAGGGAAAACTGCGTCAGGTCTTTGAGGTCTTCCCGTTTGCGCTGATATTTGAATATGCCGGAGGTGGTGCCATTGACGGTAAGCAGCGTGTGCTCTCACAAATCCCTGAACATGTACACGGCACCAGCCCGTGTTTCTTTGGCTCGAACTATGAGATCGAAAGAGTGAAGTCGACGTATGAACGAGTCTAACCCGTTTGAAGAGCGTTTGACGCAGATGATACAAGAGCTACAGCAGTGTCAGCAAAACAAGGGATACAACTCATGCATGAAATGTGAACGGTTGATCGGCTGTGAGTTACGTAAACAATATGTCCAAGTCACCTACGAGAGTATGTCCAAAGGTGAAATCGGCGGATTTGAATTTTAAGAACAAGGGAAAACATGTCAACAACTAAAAACTATATTACAACACCTATCTATTATGTTAACGGCGAAGCGCACATAGGCCATGCGTATACGACCTTTATCGCTGATTCAGTTGCACGTCATTCAAGACTAAAAGGAATCAAGACATTTTTTCTAACAGGTACGGATGAGCATGGACAGAAGATTGAGGAGTCTGCACTTAAGTTCAACAAGCCGACCCAAGTATTTGCTGATGAGATCTCCAAGACCTTTAGAGACCTCTGGGACGAATTTAATATCTCTTACGACTATTTCATCAGAACAACAGATGAAGATCACAAAGCAGGTGTACAACAAGCATTTAAGAAAATGTATGACAATGGCGACATCTACAAGGGAAACTATGAAGGTCATTACTGTATATCATGCGAGACCTTTTTTCCTGAAACACAACTGATTGATGGCGAGTTCTGTCCCGACTGCGGCAAGCCGACAAACATTGTAAAAGAAGAGAGCTATTTTTTCAAGCTGTCAGCCTATGAGGACAAACTGCTCAAACATTATGATGATAATATTGATTTCATCTTGCCTAAATCACGTAGAAATGAAGTGATCAACTTTGTAAAAGGCGGCCTTAACGACCTTTCAATCACGCGTACGACATTCAACTGGGGTGTTAAACTCCCTGAAGAGTTTAATGATAACAAGCATGTCATGTATGTCTGGCTTGATGCCCTGCTTAACTATGTAACAGCACTTGGCTACGGTAAAGATGAAAAAAATATGGATTTTTGGCCGGCAGACATCCACATGGTCGGTAAAGACATATTGCGTTTCCATGCCATCTATTGGCCTGCATTTTTAATGAGCCTTGATCTTCCATTGCCTAAACACATCGGTGCGCATGGCTGGTGGACACGTGATGGTGAGAAGATGTCTAAATCAAAAGGTAATGTAGTACATCCGAAAGAAGTTGCTGATGCTTACGGAGTAGAAAACTTGCGTTACTTCATGTTGCGTGAGGTTCCTTTTGGTCAAGACGGTGACTTTTCCCAGCGTGCGTTTATCGATAGAATCAATTCTGATCTAAGTAATGACTTAGGCAACTTATTAAACCGTATCATTGGAATGAGCGGAAAATACTCTGATTACAATATTGACAGTCAAGATGTACAAAAGTTTCACGAGAAAGAGCTCTCTGAAATGAATGTCGTGTTAGACAACCTGGAAAAGTTTCTTGATGAACTTCAAACTCATCGTTATCTAGAAGAGTTGTGGAAACTTTTTGCAATCGGTAATAAAGCTATAGAAGAGCATGCACCGTGGGTTAAGATGAAAGATGGAAAGCAAGATGAGGCACTTGCTACTGTTGCATTGGTCGCAAACATCTTGGCAAAGGCTTCAATCATGCTCAATTGTGTCATGCCAGATACGACCAATACAATTTCTGGTGCACTTGGTTTTGAGATCAATACACAAAGTTATAATGATTTTATCCTTGGAAAAAAATTGCTTGAACCATTCGTCATAGAAAAAGTACCACCGCTTTTCCCAAGAATTGAGGAACCGCTGATGGAGCAGGCTCCAGCTTCAGAGCCAGAGTCAAAGCTACACGAGCAGGAAAAAGAGGTAGAAAAAACAGAGGAAGACAACCTGATAACAATTGATCAGTTCTTCCAGACTTCGCTGAAAATCGGAACCGTTGTTGAAGCCGAAGAGGTTCCAAAAAGTAAAAAGCTTCTTAAACTTCAAGTTGATGTCGGTGAAGAAAAACCTCGACAAGTCGTTGCAGGTATTAGAGAGTTCTATTCAGCCGAATCATTGATCAATACGCAGGTGTGTGTAGTAGCAAATCTAAAACCGGCAAAATTGATGGGTATGCTTTCAGAGGGTATGCTATTGGCTGCAAAAGACGACGAGGGACTCTCGCTTATGCGTCCTGAAAGTCAACGTAAAGTTGGCAGCTCGGTAGGATGAACCTTCAAAACCTAACCGCTTTGGTCGAAGGAAAACTGACCAATTCTCCTAGTATCACAGCTTTTGAGGATGTCAGTTTCGAGGTATCAAAGGTAAGACGAGGAGACCTTTTTGTTGCCCTTAAACATGATGATATCGAACAGGCAGTCATCAATGGCGCGTATGGGATTCTCTTTGAAAAACCGACTCAGATAACCGATCAGGAAATTGCCTGGATTAAAGTCGCATCTATAGAGAATGCCCTGCTTCGCCTCTTGCGTTTTCATATTATGGAAAAATCCCCACAGGTATTCTCATGTGATCAAATCGCTTTAAAACTTGCAGCACAGATCATGACATCCAATGAACTGCTTGTCCTTGATAAACCGATACAAAACCACATCCAGGAGCTTTGGCGCCTACAAGAGAAACAATATATACTCTATTCTCCCAAGCTGATTGATCCCGCTTTGTTTGTCGATGACAAGCCCATTGGGAAGATTCAGAACTCATCGATCAACATCGTTGAACAAACGCTTTTTGAGACCTCTTTTATTTATGATGATATCTATTATGAGAGACAACTGCTTTCCCCGTTTTTTATGCCTTATCTGGAAATGATACTGCAGTTTCTTAAACAACATGACATAAAATACAGACTTAAAGACTTTAATCCAATAGAACATTTTAAACCGGTATTTACCAACATTAACTTTCAAGTCTAAGAGTTTGGCAAGAGTGATAAGGTACTGATATTTGAACCTGACTTCGATCTGATCAGAGAACAGATAGGTTTTTTAAAGCTGCAGGCAAACTGGGCAAAGATTATCTATATAATCCCATCTGAAAAACGAGATACACTGCTTGAGAATGGAAACGTCTTCCATTACGATTCACTTTGGGATATTATGCGTCTGCTTAAAAGCGAGTATTATCACTTCGCGCTAATCGCAGAGCAAAGTGCTGATATCCTCAACAGTGATGTCTTTGATGTCAAGAAGAGTCAACCAAGTCTATTTTAGGAACTTTTATGAAGCGAAGAGATTTTATTAAAACCAGTGCGACCATCGCGGCCGGCTCTATTGTTGCTGGTTGTAACGAAAGCAACCGTCAAGCCATCGATTATGACAAAGTCAAAGAGAAGAAGTTGGCAAAAGAGCGCTCTGTCAATGTCAACAAAAACAAAAAGACAAAACTAAAACTAGCGACAAGTTGGCCTGCACATTTTCCCATTATGGGAACAGGCGTTGAGGAGTTTGTAAAGCGCGTTAATACTGCAAGCGGCAATAGTATCGAAATTAAACTGTATCCTAAAAACACACTTATCCCGGCTCTTGCCGTGTTTGATGCTGCAAGTAGTGGAGAAATTGACATCTTTCATTCCGGGCCATATTATTGGAAGGGCAAGAACTCCGCTTTTTCACTCTTCAGCGGTATGCCTTTTGGTATGACTGCTCAGGAAATAAACTCATGGATGCATTACGGTGGCGGTTATCAACTATGGCGAGAGATGTATGCAAAATATAATCTTTATCCCTTTCTCGGGGGCAACACCAATATACAAATGGGCGGATGGTTCAGAAAAGAGATAAATTGCTTAGAAGATCTTCAAGGGCTTAAAATGCGTGTCCCCGGACTTGGAGGCGAAGTTTTCTCAACTATGGGTGTCAACCCTATTCTGCTGCCTGCCGGTGAGATATATACCGCTCTGGAACGCGGTGTTATCGATGCTACGGAATGGGTTGGACCTGCATTGGATCTAAAAATGGGCTTTTACAAGGTTGCTCCTTACTATTACTCCGGTTGGCATGAGCCAGGAAGCATACTTGAATTGACCTTTAACCATCAAAGCTGGATGAAACTTTCACAGGAGCACCAGAGTATCATTGAAATGGCTACGGAAGAGCTTAACTCTAAAATGCTGTACGACTTCCATGTTCAGAACATGCATGCACTTAAAACACTTAAAGAACTTGATGTCCAGTTGAGAGATTTTCCTGATGATGTCATAATGGCAGCGAAACAGGGACTTAATAATGTCATTGCGGTTCAGAGTGAAAAGAACAGTGATTTTCAAAAAGTCTATGCAAGCGCCTCCTCTTTTCTTGAGGCTTCAAAAGCCCAAACAGACATATCACTTAAACATTATCTCAACATCCGCTAACTATTGTTAATATCTTTGGTTATAATGTTTTTTGATGTATCAATAAAAATTATAAGAATACATTTGCCATAACTATTTATAATAGTGTTTACCTTATAAAAGGGGCGGTATCTATGTCAAACAAATTAATCGAGCTTACAGACAGAGTTTTAAAAGAAGTCATTAAAAACGAGGTCATATTGCCTTCAACCTACAAGGAGCATTTTGAGAACAATGCCAGGGAAATGCAGATCGATCTCGATTATGAAAGCATGATTAACGAATCAGCCCAAATGCGTCTTAATGAAGCGAATGAAGTGGCACATAAAGCGTATTGTAATCTCGAAAACTTACATAAAACCGCCCAGGATGCCCATGAAGCAATACAAAACCAAGACCTGGACAAACTCAGTATTGTCACTTCCGAAATAAAAAAGCTCAAAACCGAGGTCGACGAAATAAAATCTCAGCTTTACACAGACACGCTTACCAATACACATAACAGAAAATGGCTTGCCGAAAACCTTATTCATGATGGTGATTTTATATACGATGGAATACTCATCTTTATAGACCTTGATAAATTCAAATCTATCAATGACCATCATGGGCACGTCATAGGTGACAAAGTGCTTCAGTATATGGCTACTTTTTTCAAGGTGAATTTAAATGAAATGGATGTGATACGCTATGCCGGTGATGAATTTGTTATCGTCTCACACACAGAACAGATGGAAGAGGTCTATATGAAGTTTAAGAAGCTGCAAGAAGAGCTCTTAAGTAAAAAATTAAAAGCTTCCAATGGGGAACTCCTTTATCTCGCATTTTCATTTGGAATTGCGCGTTTTAATGCAGGATCAAACTTTAGAGAAGTCCTTGAGATGGCAGACAACCTTATGTATGAGAACAAAAAACACAAAAACCGATAACTATACCTTGATATGCCAAGGCTCGAAACGCACGCCAAAAGGATTCCCTTCCGGATAGCGGATAGAGATATA
>JBFESZ010000060.1:0-12567 GCA_041548245.1 Sulfurimonadaceae bacterium | reverse complement strand
TTTGATATTGGTGAAACAACAGTGATCCCGGGTCTCGCCTATGTCTATGGCGAGACAAGAAGTTATCATTTGCATGAAGGTGTTGAAGAAGCGTTTAGCGGAGTCAGTTGGATATACAATGCGGAACTGACAGTAAAGCACGATTTTGATTCGTACAGTTTTATGACATGGCAAAGCGAATGGATGCGCAAAGAGCAAAAAGGTACATATTATGAATATGAAAATAATGTCCTGATTAATTCTGGAGAGCAGAAGGTTGCTCAAGAAGGGATCTATACACAATTGCTCTATGCCCATGATCAGAACTGGCGGATGGGAGCACGTTATGATGCCATCTACAAGAATGAAATGGCAGTTGTTGAAACAGTATTGCCTTCAACAGCGTATGAACGCTATACTGCCATGCTCGAGTACCATTTCAGCGAGTTCAGCCGTTTGCGCCTGCAATATAACTACAATGCTGCCTTGTATGCAGAAACGGCTGCCGGTTATGAAAAAGAGGCAGTTCAGTCATTGATACTCTCTTTCAACCTTGCTATCGGTGCACATGCCGCGCATGATTTTTAGGATTGGCAGATGAAAAAGTCTCTCTTCTTGTTGATCTTGCCTCTGGTACTGTTCGCACAGCTTAACGTTGCTGTCTCGTATCCTTACATAGGAGCTATTGTCGAACAGATCGGTGCAGAGCATGTCGAGGTGACGGTATTGGCCAAGGGAAACTGGGACCCACATTTTGTCGTTCCTCGGCCTTCTTTAATCG
This sequence comes from Sulfurimonadaceae bacterium, assembly GCA_041548245.1. GTDB lineage: Bacteria > Campylobacterota > Campylobacteria > Campylobacterales > Sulfurimonadaceae. The sequence continues at coordinate 11,807 of JBFESZ010000060.1, read as the reverse complement.
CTAAACTAAGGCGTTCGGATGCTTTGATCATGAACGGTGCTCAACTTGAGATAGGATGGTTGCCTCCTTTGATACGGCGTGCATCCAATCGGGCAGTTATGCCTAATGCAGACTCTTTTTTGAACCTTTCCCATCAGGTCAGCCTTATTCAAAAACCGCAGAATGTAGACCGTTCAATGGGAGATGTCCATCCGGAAGGGAACCCCCATTTTCATCTGGACCCCCACAATATACCTCTTTTGGCGCAAAGTATCGCAAAGTTTCTAGGTCGTCTTGATACCGAGCATACACAAGAATACGAGATAAACTTCAAGCAGTTCGATAGGACATGGCGTACACACATGCAACGCTGGAAGGCTATTATGCAAGACAAAGAAGGCATGGAGGTCGTACAGTTTCATGACTCTCTTGCCTATTTTAATCAGGCTTACGGATTAAAGACAGTAGGTACCATTGAGCCTTTGCCGGGAATACCGCCCTCCTCACGTCATACGCTAGAGTTGATAAACCTGATGAACAAAAAGCATGTCCGCTGTATTTTGCATGATGTCTATCACTCTACAAAGACTGCTGAGTTCATCACGGCAAAGACAGGAGCGAAACTTGTCATTATCCCTCATGATGTCGGTGCATTGGATTCAATCCACTCGCTGGTAGAGCTATTTGATTATCTTACTCAAGCGGTTCATGATGATTGATATCTTTTTACCTTCGACACTTCTAGTCATCGTATTGGTGATGATCCATGCTTGGTTTGGAAAAGGAATTTTGGAGCGAGGCATTATCTTTACTGATCTGGCTATTGCCCAGTTTGCCGCATTAGGAAGTGCTATCAGTCTGGGTTATTTTCACAGCGAATATATCTATCTTTTAACTTTGGGCTTTGCCCTGCTGTGTGCACTGTTTATTTCGGTTGCAACACGCCGAACGATCAACCTTGAGGCGTTTATTGGAATCCTGTATGTCTTTGGTGCCAGTGGTATCATGATGGTACTGGCCGATTCTGCCGAAGGGATGGAGCATTTCAAGGCTTTGCTTGCGAGTGATATATTGTTTACACCGATTGAGCATGTCATCTATAGCAGTCTCATTTATCTGTTCTTAGGGATATTGATATGGAAAGTCTACCCACGGCTTGAGGGCTTCATCAAAGAGCTGGTGTTTTTTAGCATGCTCGCGGTGACAGTAACCTCTTCTGTTCAATTGGCAGGAGTCTTGGTCGTTTTTGTTCTTTTGGTCGCGCCGGCACTCTTGGCCTCACTTCAGAGGCGCTTTAAACCGATGGGGTTTGCCTTTGTTTACGGATGGTTCTTTAGTCTGGGTGCCATTGTCATATCCTATCTTTTCGACTTGCCGACAGGGTATAGCATTGTCTTTACAGGATCGCTGGCAACCATGATCGCTATTGTATTTATGAGTCGTCCATCATCGATGCTGAAGGGCTCCGATTGAGTGTTTCAGATAGGGTACAAGGTTAACTGCAAGCGTGCCATTTTTGGAAAATGATATAATAAAAAAAATAGAGTAAGGCTGGCTTTTTGAAAAAGAAAATTTTGATACTTGGAATAGTCGTAATGTTAGGACTGCTGAGCTCTTTGCTTTTATTAAACCAGCAAAAAGGCAGCTTATTCCAATTTCATAAAAATTCCGATGCTTTGATAACCCTTGCGGAAGATATCCGATATTATGACGAGGTTTTGAGCATGTCAGCAAACATGGCGGCAATGTCGCATTCGCTTCAGTGGATCGAACGTTATGAAAAAGCCGATAGAGAACTGGCGAAAACGATTGCAAAAGCTAAAGAAGTCATGCCTGAATCAACTGTTTCTCTGAATGATATCGAAAAGAGTAATAAGGCATTGGTCGCTTTGGAGCGAAAAGCAATTGAATTTGTAAAACAGGGGAAGTATCAAGGGGCACAGAGGATAATGTCTGGCGAAGAGTATAACGAATACAAAGCGTTATATATGCGTGGGTTTAAAGTCTTTCAACAGTTTGTGGAATCTGAAATTCATCGTTTTGATGATGAAGCCAAAAAGCAGTTTGAGAGATTGATTCTTATCATCAGCGTCGTTATATTGTTGACGGCTTCCTTTTTCTTCTGGAGCATAATCGTCGCTCGTAAACAGACATATGAGCTCAAAGCGTCAAAAGACTCTATCAAAACCCAGCATAAGTTTCTGCAAAATATTATCAACCTTGTACCGGTACGGATCTTTTGGAAAGACCTGAATGGTGTCTATTTAGGTGCCAATGAGGCATTTGTGAAGGATGCACAACTAAGCTCGGTATCACAGATACTAGGAAAGACGGATTACGATATGACATGGAAAAAGGATGCCGAGAGATTCAGAGCAGATGATGCTAAGGTCGTAAATAGCGGTGTGCCTCAACTTCAATATGAAGAGGAACAGCCTAAAGAAGATGGCAGTGTCATTTACTTAAGAACATCGAAAGTACCTTTAGTGGATACCCATGATAAGGTGATAGGTATTCTGGGGGTTTATGATGACATAACGGAGCAGACCCTGCTTGAAAGAGAGAAGAAAGCACAGGAAACACAGCTTTTCAAGCAGGCAAGGCATGCACAAATGGGTGAGATGATAGCCATGATAGCACATCAATGGAGACAGCCTCTGTCTTCCATCGCGGCCACAGTCGGTACGCTTCAGATGAAACGGATAATGGGTAAAACTACGGACGAGTTCTTGGAAAAAGAGTTGAATAGAATAACAGAGTATACACAGCATCTCTCAAAGACAATCGATGATTTCAGAAGCTTTTTCAAAGAGGACAAGACGATGCAGGAGACGACGCTGGAAGCTGTTTCGGATGATTCGTTGAGTATTCTTGAACCGACACTTAAGATCTCAGGTATTGCTGTAGTGAGAGACTATCAGTGTAATGAGAGCCTGCTAAGTCTTCCTAATGAGTTAAAGCAAGTGCTTATCAACTTGTTGAAGAATGCCCAAGAAGCCTTTGATGATAAACAGATCAAAGATAAGAGTATCGGTATTAAGACATACAAGAAGGACAATCGGTTCTATATAGAAGTCTATGACAATGCAGGGGGGATTAATGAAGCAATTATCGAAAAGGTATTTGATCCCTATTATACGACCAAAGGTTCATTGAACGGAACAGGACTTGGATTGTACATGTCAAAAATTATTATTGAGGATAACCTTTCCGGAAAGATTACAGCGACTAATCAAAACGGTGGCGTGTCGTTTTTAATCGAACTGTCTTAAATTAAATTGTCAATAGGCAAAGGTAAGAACCCCTTCAATAGGGTTGTCCCGTAACTCTTTTTTCGTGATGTAAGCAACGGCACCTTTGGTGTTCTTAACAAAATTCAAAACCTCTTTGCTCGAACGAAGTGCTTTTGGAGCCGTCCCTTTTCCTATATATTGACGTACCGTCCAATATGCGATGTATTTATCTCTGTCCATATTAAGGTATTGCTGTAAAAAATCATTCTCTATACTATTTTCTTTTCTATGAATCGGAATAATCGGGACATTATTGATCTTAATAAGTTTTCCTGTATAGACCTTGGTGATATTCTCTTTATTGAGTTTTGCGACATTGGTATGGGTGATGATAACGATCTCGTCTGCGTTCAAGAAGGCTTGTAGTAAGATGAAAAACAGTAGTGATCTCATACAAGCTCCTTAAAATGCTATATTATATGAAAATGAGAAAAGCGTCGGTGTCTCATAGGCATAATTATTAGATGGCAGTTCGATATCGATTAGTTGATAGGGGTTATTCCCCAGTCTCGTATATTTAAGCTCCGCTTTTAGCTTCTGTAAATAGTTTATACTATAAGAAGTCCCCACGGCAATACTTTCCCTGCCTGTATCCCAAGGCTGTGCAAAGGCATAGGTAATATAGGGCGTCCAATTATCCATTGATTTTAAAACTGATACGTAGCCGGCATGGTAGTTGTCAAATTTTTCTATTTTGACTCCGGTGTATTCACTCATTAATCGCCATTTGTCTTGAAAGTTATAGTCCATACCCAAGGTAAGGATATCGATATTTAGGCCAGAGACAGATGTATGATAATACCCTCCTCTAAAAACATTATTCTCATCTGTTTCACAGGTAAGAGCAGTCCCTTTGACATCAAGATCGAATGTCGTAAATATCGGTCCGATTCCCGTGATATATTGTCTTGTCGTGATATCCAGATGGATATAGAAAAGATCAAGATCAACAGAGGCTGATTCCACATTGAACGTTTTGGTTACAATCCCTCCGGTACCGTTATCATAAGGGCTGAGATTATAGACCTCTTTAGGAAGCGTGGCATTATCATAGGTAACCCCGACATCTTGGTTTTGAGAGTTCAGATAGTAGGGGATACGAACTTTTCCTGCACGAATCAACCAGTGATTGGCAGGTCTGTACGATAAAAAAGCCCATGGTAGAGTAGGCTCGAAATGATCATCATTTTCTTGCGATTGTGCGATTTTTCCCTGAATGGTCGCACCCAATTGCTCATTAAAGATGGTATCCAACTGTAAACCGGCCAGAGTATCCCTTCGCAACGTTCCTGAGTCATCAACATATTTTTCATAGGTGTAATCTTTATTGGAGATAGTTGCCCCCAGTGTCGCAAACCCTGAAACCTTCGTATCGATTGCAAAGAGACTGGCTGAGAACAATAGCAGTGCAATTATGGGTCTGTTTATTTGATAGATTGCTGGTTTTTTAGGCATCTTTAAACCTTCTGGCTATGTATTGAAATTCGTCCTGGTTTTTTAACAGAGCATCGATGACCTCAGGGTCAAAATGAGAACCGCTGTCTGGAAGTATAATATCCATTGCTTTTTCATGAGAAAAAGCTTTTTTGTAAGGTCGCTCGGTGGTAAGGGCATCGTAGACATCAGCAACAGCCATTAAACGCGCTGCAAGCGGTATAGCGTCCCCTGCAAGTCCTTTCGGATAGCCAGTCCCGTTATATTTTTCATGATGGGACCCCGCAATTTCAATAGCTATCTGCAAAAAGTCCGAGTCCTCTTCGAGATATCTTTGTGCCTCTAAAAGTATATCGGCTCCCTTCTGGGCATGTGTTTTCATGATATGCATTTCATCATCCGTCAATTTTCCGGGTTTTAATAGGATCTCATCGGGAATTGAGATCTTTCCTATATCATGTAGGGGGGTTGATTTGACCAGTTTATTGATATACTCTGGGGTTAAAAAGTCGGCATATTTAGGTAGTTCTGACATCTCTTTGGCAAGGGTTTCGACAAAGGTCTGTGTCCTTTTGATATGAAGACCGGTGCATTCATCTCTAAATTCTGCCAAAGAGACCATAACGGATATAGTTGCATATTGTAATTGGTTGATCTGGTAAAGTTTACGATCGACCTCCTGCTCCAGCCATTCTGATTTATCGCGTAAAAAGTCCTGATATTTTTTGTTTTGCAGGTGGGTATTGACCCGGGCTTTAACTATGGGAGGACTGATCGGTTTGCTAATAAAGTCAACAGCACCGAGGGCTAAGCCATGTTCTTCATCTTCAACACTGTTTTTAGCGGTCAAAAAGATGATGGGAATATCTTTGTTCTTTGGATCGCTCTTGAGGATTTTGCAGGTTTCCCATCCGTCTAGTTCAGGCATCATGACGTCAAGAAGGATAATGTCAGGTCTGAATTTAGACACCAGTTCCAGACATTTGATGCCATTGTTCGCAATCTTTACATCATAAGAGTCTGTTAAAAGGTTTGCCAGAACTTTAACATTGGCCGGAGTGTCATCTACGATTAAAACACTGTCTTTTGTGTTATACATCACGCTTTGCCTTTTCTAGAATTGTCAGAGCTTTTTCAAAATCAAAATCTGAAAGTAGTTTTGAGATAGTTGAAATCTCATGTTCCGTCATGACTGAACATAGTGAATCTTTGTTTGTGTTCCACAGCTCAATTGAACTAAAACTATTCTCTTTGAGCCCTTTTAGACAATCATCCAGCCATCGTAAATCTGTTTCAGCCGGAACAGCTTTTTCATCCTTCTTATGATTAAAGTCATTCAAAAATCTTTTGAGTTCAACTATCAATATATCCAATGCACTCTTAAACTCATCCAAACTTTTTAAGGCTGACTGGACATCTTTATCTTTAAAATAGCTTTCCAGTTGCGCTGCTTTGGGATGTAAATGTGTATCCCCTATACTTCCTAGCATTCCCTTTAAGGTGTGTGTGACTCTTTGTGCTGTATCCATGTCATCTCGCTGAAGCAGTGTTTTGATCTGTTCTTCAAAGTGTTCGAACTGAAGGACAAACTCCTGTAGGACCTGCATATAGAGCTCCTTTTTGTTTGCTGCATATTTTAAGCCTTTGTTTGTGTCCAAACCGCTGATAGTGATATCGTTTTTACTTTCAGGCTGTATTTCAATTGTTTGTTCAAGACTCCTATGTCTGGCATATTTAGCAACAGTTTCAAAGAGTTCGTCCGGTTCTATAGGCTTACCGATATGATCTTGCATGCCTTCTTGTATATACTGATTGATCTCTTCACTGAGTACGCTGGCGGTCATTGCTATGATTGGCAGCGATTGATACTTCGGATTCTCTCTTATTTTCATGGTCGCTTCATGACCATTCATTACGGGCATCTGTATATCCATAAGTATAATGTCAAAAAAGTCCGCTTGGTTGTTAAAGATGGTATCAACGGCCTCTTGCCCATTATTTGCAATGATGATGTCGATGCCTTTGTCTTTTAAGAGCTCGATGGCAAGCTTTTGGTTCATCAGGTTGTCTTCGACCAGAAGCAGACGGATGCCATTGAGGATACTGTGATCAGATGCTTTTGGTTGGGCTGTTTCTAGTTGCTCTTTTTCTATTTCCGTTGTTACAGGTAATGACAGTTTCAGGGTAAAGGTGCTCCCCTGAGACTCTATACTTGTCGCAGTTAAATCGCCTCCCATAAGACGGGCCAGATTTTTGCTGATGGCCAGCCCTAATCCTGTTCCTCCATATTTCCTACTGGTAGAGTCATCCATCTGCGTGAATTCCTGAAAAAGCTTTTTCAGCTGCTCTTCGCTCATACCAATACCGCTGTCTTGAACATTGATGCAAAGATTTATCTGGTTGCTGGCAAGTTTTGAAGATGTCACATCTAGTTTTACAGACCCTGATGAGGTAAATTTGATTGCGTTGGAGAGCAGATTGTTTACGATCTGGGAAAGACGTAATCTGTCACTTATGATGTAGGGGGCATCTTCATTAAGGATAATATCATGGGTATCAAAGATCAGCTCAATGTTTTTACTGTTACTTTGAACCTTGTGCATGGCAATCAGTTCGTTAAGCAGCTGTCTCAGTTGAAAAGGGGTGCTTTCAATTACCATCTTACCGGCTTCTATCTTAGAGAAGTCGAGGATGTCATTGATGATACCCAATAGGGATTTCGCAGCGATATTGACCTGTTCGATAAACTCTTTTTGTTTCGGATTGAGATCCGTTTGCAAGGCCAGGTAGGACATTCCTATAATAGCATTCATTGGGGTTCTTATCTCATGCGACATGTTGGCAAGGAAGATGGATTTTGTTCTAGTGGCATCTTCGGCAGTTTCTTTGGCTTTTTCAAGCTCCAATTTATTGCGTTCTCTATTTTCAATCTCGGTGGAGATAACACTGGCCATAGTATTAAATGTCGAAGCGAGCTGGGAAAGCTCCTGCAACCAGTGGGTTGCATTCAGGTGAAAGGAGTAGTCTCCGTTTGTGATCCTTTGGACTGCTTGGGTGATGACTTCAAGGGGCTTGAGTATGAATTTTCGAATAGCGATAAAGGAGCTGACGATGATGAATGTGGTAAAACCCATAAAAAGGATAAAAATAATAAGCCATTTTTTTACTTGGGCATCAGCTTGTTCCATCATCGTCCGTGTTCGTGTTTGTGTCATGTCGATCAGGGTGGCGATGGCATTGTAAAGCTGTGCTTTTAAAGCGATATATTCTTTGCTGTAGATTAGCTGTGAGGCGTATTGAAGGTCGGGATTTCCGTCATCGATGAACTTCTTTGTTTTTGCGTCATAAAGTCCTTGCGTAGCGGCAAAGGCTATCTGATCAAGTTTTTTTAGTTTTTCAGAGATTTGAAGGACCTTGTGCAACTCTTTGAGTTCGTCTTGTGAAAAGCCTTCATTTTTCATTTTTTGTTCGATGGAGACACCATCTCCTGCAGAGATTTTGTGCTCTATTTTCCCTGCGATAACAGCAAACCAGTAGTCAGATGAGTTATAGAGCTCGGGTTCTTTTTTAGTCCCGTCATTAATAGCAAGGAGGTCATAATAGTAGATGAGATATTTGGGATCGGCGGTAGCGATATAGCTCTTGACCAAGCGATTTAGCTCTAGCATATTGATACGGAAATCATTGACGATTTGAATCGATTGCTGACGACTTGTTTGTGCGACGTTATCATCTTGATGGGTCTTATAGACCATCCAAAGCAGAAAAAGACTGAATACCGAAGTGGATATGACGACAAAAGAGGAAAAGTTGGTGACTTGACGTAGCTGCATATTTAGACTTTAGTGTTAAATTAGGGTATGAACCTTTGATCTTTATTGAGACGGCATGACTAATCCAGAGGTAAACTTATAATACCTCTTTATATTCTTTGTCGATTGTATCACATTCTATTCAGGATGTTTACTTGAGAGTGATGAGTAGATATTTTGATTAAGATAGGAACAAGTGTAGATAGTAGTCAAATTTTTTTTGTGATGCTTTGATTATCAATAAAGAGACCTGCTTAAGCTATATAGTAGCTCAAAGCAGCTCCTCGAGAAGTTATGGATGTGTAGGCTTTTAGGCGGATATTTTTTTATTGTTTTCTATTGCCAACAGGACACCATCCCAAAACTTTATTCTTGCCCTTATCGCCTGCAAAGCGGCTTCTTCAGCCTCAGAAATTTTAAGCTTGTTCCCTTCACATAAGAGTTCTAACATACGCAAAGACATCGGTCCATGATGATCTCCGTCAAGTTGGATATGACGATCCAGATAGTAATGAAAGACTTTGGCTTCATTTTGTGATATCTGCATCTTTTCAAGCAATGCACGGAACATTTCAGGGATGATGTGTTCTCTCCCCAGGGCGAATGCCGCTGCAATCACATGTGGTTTATCACTGTGTATGAAATCAAAAGTCGTTTCCATGAATTCTTGTGCAGCCGAAGGGATCGGTGTTGTGTTCATTGCTGTCTCCAAAGAATGGGTAGCTACTTTTTCAACAAACTGATGAATAAGATTACTGCTTCCTTCTTTTACCTCTTCCATAGCCTGAGCATAAAGATTGAAATGACTTGTATATGTGGGTGTACCGTCTTCGAGTGGCAGGCCTTCATCTGACTCCTCTTCGAGAACGATATCATTAATAAAACGTTGAACGTGTGCATCGCCGTATGGAATCCACGGTGTTTTAGCCGGTGCAATCTGATTTTGAAGATATTTGACCAAAGACATGAAGTCCCATACCGAGTAGACATGGTGTTGCATGAATATTGTCAAGTCCTGTATATCCGAGATGGCTGCATAAACAGGATGAGTCGCAAGCTTTTTTCGTAGTTTTTTTACATTTTCTAGGGGAAAAATCGTCATGATGATCACTTCTTTTTTTGGTATGAATTCTAACTAAGTTTTATAAAAGATAGATGAAGTAAAAGGGATTAAAAGTACTTTCGAAAGTGCATGGTAGAGATGGTGTCTATTCTATGTATGATTGTTTATTTTTTAAAAATTTTTGATAGTGTCATATTCAATGTTTGTATCTCTAATGGTTTGCTCAGGAATTCGTCCATACCTGCACTTAAAAATCTTTCTCTATCACCTTTAAGGGCGTTAGCTGTTAGTGCAATGATAGGAGTGTGTGGGAGGTTTGTCTCTTTTTCATAGTCTAAAATATGTCTGGTGGCTTCAATACCGCTCATATTAGGCATATTTTCATCCATGAAAACGGCGTCATAGCTCCCGGTTTTGAACATCTCGATGGCTTCGAGTCCGTCATTGGCAAGGTCGCATTCAACATTCATATCTTCAAGTAAAATTTTGATAAAAAGTTGATTAGACTGGTTGTCCTCAACGACAAGAACCTTTTTGTCAAAAAGCTCAAATGCATTGGTTTTTTCTTGTTTTATAGGAGTTGAGTTTACTGTTTTGACAGGGATTTCAAAAGAAAAATTGCTTCCTACGCCAAGTTCACTTTTGACCATGATAGTTTCACCGCCTAAAAGCCGTATGATCTCATTACAAATCGTCAGTCCAAGGCCTGTTCCGCCGTATTCTCGTGTTGTTGAATTGTCTTCTTGAGAGAAAGCTTCAAAGATATGAGCGAGCTTGTCTTGTGCTATTCCTTTTCCCTGGTCTTGTACACTGACTTTCAATTGGTTGTCTTGAAACCCTATTGTGACCTCTATGCTTTTGTTTTCTGGGGTAAACTTTATGGCATTGCTTAGAAGATTTGATATGACCTGTTTGATTCGGTGAGGGTCGCTGTTGATCTCTTCTGGCAGGTTGTCCTCAAATGTAAGTAGAAGATTGATGTTCTTTTCCAGACATTTGGCATTAAACAGATTGGTAATACCCCCAAGGTGGTCTTTTAGGTTGAAATTGATAGGGTCTATTGTCAGTTTACCACTTTCGATTTTTGAAAAGTCTAAAATCTCCTCGAGCGTATACAAAAGTGTATGGCTGGAGTTCTCTATGATATTTATATACTCAAGGGATTTTTTTCTTCCTTCACTCTCTTTTTTCAAAAGGTTGACAAACCCGATAATAGCGTTCAGAGGGGTTCTGATTTCATGACTCATATTGGCTAAAAAAGTTGATTTAGCGGAGTTCGCTCTGTGTGCTTCAGCCTGAGACTCTTCAAGCTCAATACTGATTTGTGCAGCGGCATAAAGGGCCTGGTTTTTCTGCTCTATCTCAGTTTTGAGAGCGACCTCTTTATGAAGGGTGTACTCCAATAATTCAAGATCGTTCTCGATGCTCTTGCGAAAGATTCCCAATAGGGTTTTGACAGTGTCGGAAAGGGGCAGGTCTTTGGAATCTAGTATACAGATTGTCCCGTATATCTTGCCATCAGGCCAAAGCAAAGGTTGGCCATAATAGCTGATCATATTAAGCTTGATATCTGGGTTGTCTTTCCAATGTTTATCTTTAAGTGCATTGGGCACATAGAGTTCATGTTTCTCTCTGATCACAGTTTCACAATAAAGACCACAACCCAATTCTTCTGATGCTGCAACTCTGTAGGGGTTGTTTTCAGGTTGTGTTTTAGAACTGCTGGCGACCTCTATAGACGTTGGTAGGACATGCATAATCAGTGCGGAGGGGACATCGGCAATAGTTGCCAGTGAATCAACAATCGTTTGCCAATTGTCATATATTCGTTTGGGTATGGAAGGTTTATTTATACCAATGTCATAAAGGTTTGTATAGTCCATAGCAAAGTCCTATTATCTGAGTCCCATTGAATCATCTGTTTGTATAGTAGCATATTTTGCTAGAAGTTGGCATTTATAGCAAAAAAGTTCATTTTTACAAGGGTTGATATTTTTTAAAGTAAGGTGACAAAGAGGTGAGAAAATTTCCATTGGACGGAAGATAATGTAAAAACAGCTACTACATAGCTACCGTAAAAGTCTAATGTTTTGAAATGTATATTGTTAAGAGGTTAAATCAAAGTGGCTCCGGATACTGGATTCGAACCAGTGACCAAGTGATTAACAGTCACCTACTCTACCGCTGAGCTAATCCGGAATGTTTAAGAGGTCGAAATTATAGGTA
>JBFESZ010000059.1:0-13056 GCA_041548245.1 Sulfurimonadaceae bacterium | reverse complement strand
TACATCACGTTGACCAAGTTTGTTGAAGATAGCCATTGCATCTTTAGTCTTTCCAGACTCTACTGAAATTGAATCAACAACAAAAAGTTTTCCGTTTTCTGCAAGAGCGTTAAGCGCGCAGTTCAGAGCAACTTTTTTCTGCTTTTTGTTGATCTTTTGGTTATAGTTACGGTTGTTTGAAGGACCGAAAACAGTTCCCCCTCCAACCCATACAGGTGAACGAGTCGAACCGGCACGAGCACCACCACGACCTTTTTGAGCCCATGGTTTTTTACCACCACCGCTTACTTCACCACGAGTTTTTGTTTGTGCAGTATTAGAACGAATTGATGCTTGGTACGATTTTACATACAACCAAACATTGTGCGGATTAATACCTTTATATGATTCCGGTAAAGCTATTTTAGAAGCTTCTTCGAATTTTTCGTTAAGTACTATTGCGCTCATTATTTAGCAACCTTTACACGACCTAGTCCACCGTTTGCACCTGGAACAGAACCTTTAACAACAAGAATTCCGTTTTCAGCGTCATAAGAGACTACTTCGTTTTTAACAGTAACTTTTGTGTTACCGTATTGTCCAGCCATTTTACGGCCTTTCATTACACGACCTGGCCACTCACAGTTACCGATCGATCCACCTGTACGGTGAAAACGGTGACCGTGTGAACCTGGTCCACCACCAAAGTTCCAGCGTTTTACAACACCTGAAAAACCACGACCTTTTGTAGTCATCGAAGTTTTAAGGACTTTTGCTTCGCTTAGCGCTGAAAGATCCAAGTCACCAGCTTCAGTATTTGCAACTTGCATAGTCGCGAAACGGTTGAAGTTAGCTTCAAGAGAATATTTCTTTTGCTTTCCTGCGATAGCCTTATTCGTTTTTTTACCAGAACCGTATGCAACGATAGCCGTACCGTCTGTTACTTCACATACCTTAGTGTCAACTACTTTCAGAAGAGTAACAGGTACTGCTGGAACAGTGATAGTACGGCTCATGCCGATTTTTTCTACAATAAATTCCATCTATTAATCCTTACTTGTCCATTGAACGTACTTCTACGTCAACTTCAGGTGCAAGATCTAGTTTCATCAATGAGTCAACTGTATCTGGTGTAGCAGACACGATATCAATTAAACGTGAGTGCAAACGAATTTCGAACTGTTCACGTGATTTCTTGTTTACGTGAACTGACTTAAGGACCGTATATTTACGAACCTTAGTTGGGATAGGGATTGGTCCGCGGATTTCAGCACCAGTACGTTTTACAGCCTCAACAATTGAAGCAACTGATCTGTCAAGAACGCGGTGATCATAAGCTCTAAGCTTTAATCTAATTTTTTCCATAATTTTCCTTTAAAGAACTCGTTAATTCCACAGGTCTGCATTGCAAAAAAGCAGAACTAACCCAAATTGGAACGGAAATTATAGCCATATCTATATATAAGGTCAAGGGTTTTAGGGGGTTTCAATGATATTTGTTTTAAATTTATTTCCTTTTAAAAAGGAAAGAGTAGTTCAGTAAAAGATAAAACTTTGACATTTAGCACTAAATTACATGATTTTTTAACCATTTGTTTTATGTTGTGATATTTCTTTCCTTTTATAAAGGAAATGATATGCTTTCAAAAATCAATATAAGAGTGAGTATGCTAGACGCTTTATACAACTTATCAAATAAAAAGTCGAATTTTGTTCCAAGAAAGTACCAGATAACCAATCCTTTTACCATCGTTAAAGGTGCCGCTAAGACTGGAAAGACATCCATCATCAAACAATATTTATCCACTCTGCCCAATGCCTCCTACCTTTACATCGATCTAAATGACCTGCGCATAGATGTGGATCTTCTAAAACAGGAACTTTTCGGATTCTGTTACGATAATAAGATACAGACCCTTGTCATCGAAGGTTATCATCAAAGCATCTCCCTGCCTGATGTCCCTGAGATCATTTTATCAACTGAAGCATCTCTTCAAATCGATGGCTTTGATGTCTTAAGTGTCTTCAATCTTGATTTTGAGGAGTTTCTTGCCTTTGACTCCCGATATGATACGCTGGAGAATGCCTTTACCCATTTCCTGCAAACAGGCTCATATCCGGAACTTTATTTTACACATCAAGACAATAGACAAAAACAGCTACAAAACATACTCAGACTCTCGCTTAACCCTTTGGAACTGCAGATTATGATACATTCAGCTCGACTTTTAGGACAGAAGGTCTCTGCATTTCAGATGTATGAGCGCCTTAAGCTGCATCAAAAACTTTCAAAAGATATGTTCTATAAGACTTTTTATGGTCTGATGGACAAAGGCTATCTCTACTGGGTGGAAAAGTATGAACATACACGAGCGACCAAAAAACTCTATACATTGGATTTCAACATCAAAAATGCGCTTACCCTGCAAAAAGATTTTTCCCGACTGTTTGAGACCCTAGTCTTTTTAGAGATGCTCAAGCGAGGCTCTGAAATCTATTATGCCGATGGTATAGACTTCTATATGCCAAAGGAAAACCGTATCGTCCTTACAATGCCTTTTTCAAATGAGGATGTCCTCTTTAAGAAGATAGAGAGCATTGAGGCTTTCATCATAGAAAACGGTGTCCTCCATGTCGAAGTCGTAACTATGAGTGCTGAGACAAAACTCGGACTGCCTTATGCGGTAATAGAGATGATGCCTTTCGTACAATGGGCTATTGTTGAAGGAGAAGGAGAAGAAGAGGAAGGGCACTCCTCTCTATCTTGAGTTTTCTAAAGCAACTCGTAAACTCATTGTGATACCATTGCAATAAAAAAAGAAGAGCTATGACCCTAAGTGTTTTTACCAATACACAGATCATCTCTCTAAAAGATGATGCTGCCAATATGTTTATGAACTATATTCTCACGCCTGATGAGTCACGCCAAATTCAAGCTGTCCAGACTTATGAAGAAAAGATGATGACTAGTGCAATCAACCTGCCCCTGACAAACGGTATCGATGAAGTCAATAAAAAGATGATACTTGGCGGACTTGCCGATCTGAGAGTCGGTGACAGATTTTTATGCAATGCGGCACAGATTACAGACATTGAATCCCCTGAAGCAAAATATTATCTACGTCTTGTAGCCAACCTTAATAATGGTCAGAACCTAACACCTGAACAGGCCCAAGTCAAGACAAGAATAGAAGACAAAGAGTATACAATCATGTCCAAAGTACAGGAAGAGGATTAAAAAAGACCTTCTTCGTGTATCTTCCAATGAGTAACTACTGCATTATCCAAATATCAAGATATATATGAATTTATCAATATAACGCTAGACTAATATAAATACTTTTGGGCTTTGCAGATGGACTTTAACGATACTAACCAAACTAAACCGAATAGAATGACACCCACCGTAAAAAAAGCTCTTTCGGTGCTCTTCTTTCTCTCTTTTTTGATGTTCATAAAATATGTACCCTATGGGAACAGCCAATTAATTGGCGACTCCATTGGCAAACAACTCTTTATACTTTATTTCTTCATTGTAAACCAAACCCTGGGGATTGTACATGAAGGAGGCCATGGTGTCTGCTATCTATTTCATTGTCCAGAGTTTATTACAGCCGCTAATGGCACTATCTTTCAGCTTCTTTTTCCCGTTTTAATCGGTTATTACTATAAACGAAAAGGAGAGTTCTTTGCCTATCTTATAGGGCTTTTCTTCTTCGGCATCTCCATGTATTACTCAGCTTGGTATATGTCAACTGCAGATGAGGGGCTACTTCTTCCGGCAAACAAATCTTTTTTAGGTGTAGATGGCCTGCATGATTTCAATTTTATACTCACACAACTGCATCTTCTTGAATATCATAAGGTATTCGCAGGAATTCTCAAGACTATAGCCTTTTGTGTTATGCTTTATAGTGTAGGTTATATGTATATTTTGGCTTTTTTTGGATCAAAAGAGAAGGCGTAGCATATAGCGAGCCGATGGCCCACTTATTTTTAGAAACGATAACGAAGGTTAGCGTAGATGTAGCGTCCCGGTTCGTTCATCAGGATAACATCCGAACCGTCAGATAACAGTGTAAGATCTTTATAGGTATTACTTACTGCATAGGTATGATCAAAGGCATTATCCATACCTAGCGTAATATCAAACCCATTTGTTAGATCTCTGTTCCATTTAAGATTAACGATCGCGTAACCGGCAATAGCCTGTTCGCCATTGTCACTATCAAAATTGCTCCAGTCATCAGCAGCAATAACTTCTACTTTAGTGCTTGTCATCTCTGTATCATAGTTCACAGCTGCATTAACTTTTAATGGTGGAATCTCTGCTAGGTCCCTATCTCTTTGACCGGCTAAAGGAGTATCTTTTTTACCACGTTGATAGGCAAGACCCGCATCAAATGACAATGCCTCAGATGCTGCATAAAAACTGCTAAATTCTATGCCATAGACTTTAGCATCAACATTTTCAAACTTGTTGCTTGTGTTATCCGCATTAAAGACAACATAATCTTTTAACCATGAATGAAAAACCTTTACTTTAGCATAAGCATTCTCATACTGCTTTTTAGCCCCTAAGTCTATCTCGTAGTTTTTTGTCTGATCAAGTGTCGGTGTCCCGGCCAATGGCTGCGGCATCCCCATACCCTCTTTAAAATAGAGTTCTCTTGCATCCGGAACACGTGTTGATTTACCTGCACCTACAAAGTATTGGGTTGTCTGATCTGCATTATAGGTAACAAATGCATAACCGTTCAGTGAACTGTAATCATTGTCCTGCTCTGCACCGGCCGTATCAATCGACGTATCATCATAACGTAGCCCTAAATCAAGGTCCAACTTTCCAAAACTTTGTTCCAACTTTGCAAAAACCGCAGCATTGTCCGTATCAACATTATCAATACTTTTTCTTCCTGTGATCATTGCTGCCATTGCACCATGTTTGATATATTGGCCATCCCAGTTTCTTCGACTCGCATCCAAACCTATTGTCAGATCTGCCTCCCCGACTTCCATCAGATTTTTAAGTCTAAGACCGTCTACGCTCGTCGTCAAGTGGCTTATCATCTCATCAGCTGAGTCAACACCCGCTTTTACTCTATATTTTGTTGTCATAGGGTGATCAACTTCTGAATGATAGGCTTGAAAATCAAGTTTTTTAGAAAATGAACCCATATCAGTGATTGAATATTCAAAATTATAGATATTAGAATCATCATATGCTGCATCCATGCCGCTTGAAGGGTAAAGAATATCATCACTTCTGTTTGCCGTATAGCTCAATCTCAACTCTTGATTATCTGTTGGGTTAAAGAATAACTTACCCATAAATGTCTTCTTCTCAAACGCATCCATCTCTTTATATTGTGTCTGATATGAGTTTGCAGAGTTAGGATTGCCGAAATAGTTATCGATTTGATCTGAGAAAGTATTCCCATCGCCGTCTTTATATTGACCGCTCGTCTCTTGTGAAGCAGAAACTAATACACGGAACATATCTGTCCCGCCACTAGCTGTTGCTGAAGCTTTCTTGTAATTAAAGCTACCTGCATTCAGATTGACTTCCCCTGAAAACTCTTTTGAAGGTTTCTTCGTCTTAATGTCAACCAAACCGCTTAATGTTCCGAAGTTCTCAACATCATAAGGTCCTTCACTCACTTCAACACTCTCAATATTGTTTGTCAAGATATGTGAAGTTGCCGGATCCATTCTGTTTGGACAGGCACCATAGGTCTTTGTGCCATCCGCTACAACATTGATATTGTCTTTTTTCTGTCCACGAAGAACGATATCATTGGCTATACCGCTACGTCTTACTAAAGATACGCTTGGTACACTCTGTGTCAATGATTCGGCAAGATCAGCCGACTTCAGCTCTTCCCCACTGACGTCGTTCATCTTCACACTGTTTAGAGTCGCTTCGACTTTTGCTTCTTCAAGTTCAATCGTCTCTGCAAGAAGCATTGGACTTAAGATTAGCGATAATGCTAATGTTTTATTCATTAATTTATTCATTTCTCTTCCTTTGATAGGCGTGAATTATAAAAGGAGGAGTGTTACAAAAGTGTTAACAGTTATCAGTTGACTTCCATTTTAGCTCTATCTGCGTGCCTTTGTTCTGTTCTGAATCAACTTTGATCTCGATCCCATACTCTTCTGCAATCATGGCAACAATGTGCAACCCTATACCAAAACCTCCAACACTCTCATTGGCCCTTTGATAACGCTCAAAAATACGTGCAATCTTCTCTTTTGGAATTCCTATGCCTGTATCTGATATTTTAAGAACACCTTCTGTCAACTCTATGTGAATATGTCCACCTACACGATTATATTTAATTGCGTTAGAGATGATATTGTCAATCAAACGGCCCAACTTGTTCCTATCCATTGTGATCATGACGTCATCATCGACCTCTCGGCTAAACGTCACTCTTTTTTGTTCGATGCCGACTTTAAAATAGTCCACGCGTTCGCACAAGAACCTGGATAGATTGATCTGCTCGTCCTCAACAGCAAGATTATTATGCAAGACCAAGTAAGTAAGATCATTATATATATTTGATATCGTACGTGCTGCGATATCCACCCGACGAATCTTTTTAGCGATTTTATCATCAAGCTTTTGAAGCTCTATACCCTCTATATTAGCCACAATGACAGAGACCGGTGTATTGAGTTCATGTGTCGTATCTTTGATAAAATTATCAAGTAGTTTGATCGACTCACGCATAGGTCGTAAAAATATACGCAAAAGATTGATTCCTATGACAGAAATAAAAACAAAGACCAACACACCATAAACAAGAAGGTCTTTGACCAAAGCATTCCACCAAAGCCGGTTGTCTTGTGTCTCATATACAAGATACTTCGCCCCTTTCATGTTTTTACCCAAAGGTACCACAAAATGAATGTAACCGTTTTTAAGCGATATCACCTGAGTAAAATCGACTTCACTATCTTCCAGGTAAGAGACCATCGGCCTCTTGTTGACATCAAAAACCGCTGTATTATAAGCAATACTGCGAGGAAGATAGTCATGTTTGTAAAAAGAGTCTATCTTCTGGTAATAGGTCTCATTGACAAGCTGCATAGAGAGACGATGTTCTGATAACATCACCTCTTTTTCATTCCTATAATAAATTGATGCCAAAAGAGCAAGGATAAAGAGCCACATCAGCGTATACAAAACGACAAAGGCTCGTAGAGACTTATGTTCAGGAGAACTTATATCCGTAGCGTTTGATACTAACAATTCTATCCTTTCCCAAGACTTTTCTCAGGTTTTTGATATAGGTCCTGAGTGCATCATCACTCGGTTCTTCATCAAATCCCCACAGATGCTGGTAAATCACCTCATGACTTATCTGCTCGTTTGAATGTTGTAAAAAAAGCTTTAACAGAAGCTTCTCTTTGTTATGCAAGGAAACCTTTTCACCTCTGTTTAGAAGTTCATCTGCTTTCACGTCATAAGAGAGATCATTATCAATGTTAAGCGTCTCATTGGGGTTGTGAAAGAAATTCCTTTGTAAAATATTATTGATACGCAATAGAAGTTCCTGCAAGGCGAAAGGCTTTCGGATATAATCGTCACAACCACTTTCGAAACCCTTTGAAAGGTCCTCCATAGAGTTTAATGAGGTAATAAAGATAGCAGGTGTCGTTTTGCCCTGTTCACGCGAGGATTTCAACAGCTCAAAACCATTTGGCGAAGGAACATTTACATCAAGCAAGAAAAGGTCATATGCCCTCTCATAGATAAGGTCCTCTGCACTTTGACCATCATAAACAGCCTCAATCTCAAAGCCCTCCTCACTTAAGAACTCTTCAATTGTCTCACTGAGATTGACATCATCTTCAAGCAGCAGTATCTTTTTCATCTATACTCATAGTTTGCAATCATCCATAAAAAGAGCCATGGTGAACTTGGTTTCACTCTTTTTATCATAAGTGTATTCTCTCTCTGAGACTTTGCTCAGAGCTTCTGTACGCCCCATGGTCTTTAATTTCCAAGTTATAATGGCACCAACGGATTTTTTAGCTCTGTTTTTTGGATCGCGTATGAAATATATTCTATTGTCAACACTACTTTTTACTCCGTATCCAAACATCTTGTCCCCATGTTCATCAACTGTAAAGACGACTTTTCCATCGACATAGACCTCTTTTTGAGAAAGCTGATCAGGTGCTATTCTTGTTCCGCAGACGGCTTCGGCTTTCGCTCGGCGAACAGCTAAAACTCTTTCCTCTTCTGCTTTTTCTTTGGCTTGCTTCTCCTTCAGAGCTTTAAGTTTCGCCTTTGCCTTTTCCTCTGCTATTTTCTCGGCAGCAAGTCTTTTCTCTTTGGCCTCTTTGGCTCTTAGCATCGCCTCTTGCTGCGCCGCTGCTTTGCGTTCGGCATCTTCGGCTGCAGCTTTTTCTTTCCAGTATTTCGGGTTTTGATAGGAATAATACCTCTCTGCTTTCTCCAAAGGAAGCTTATTATCACGAATAAACCTCATCTCATCATCTGTAGGTTCTGATTTTAGCAAAGGAAAAAGATAGATGAAGTTTTCAGTATCCTCATCTTCAATAAACTCTTCGATACTCACTTCCATACCGGATTGTATCTCACCGTTTTTTGCAGCCAATCGGCGTAATTCAGCCAAATATTCAAGAGGTAGCGGGCCTTTGGCTACACCTGTCTCATCCAACAGATGCCCTAACATTTCATTTTTATGTGATGCTTCCATGTACGGTAGACATTTCTCTTCCAAATAGGCGAAAGGGGCTGATTGTCGTTTGATGACTCCCTGGCAGATGGAGTCAAACTCATAAACCGGTGTACCAAACTGTTCATAAAAGACAGGACGATGACTGAACTCTTTACCCAAAAACTCTTGTGCTTTCTTCACGGTGTATCCCGATTCTTTAAAAACGGCAATGGCTGCATAGCTCACGCCCAGTCCCTTCCAATCCTTGACTTCATCTGCCTCCATCCCCAAAGCAGCCCATTGAGGGTATTCATGGTTATCAATTCCCGCTTTTTTCCACGCTTCTTCCGCCGGCGTATTTAAAACTTCTCCCTTATAGACATACGCTGTCGGATCATCAACATCCTTGGTATCTGAATCCATCTTCTCTGCTTCAAGAACAATCCTGCCGGCATAAGCATCCTCTACATTAGCAAACCTTCGTTTCTGGCTGGCCTCCATCTTTGCACGCATTTCAGCCATAGACCTGTCTATCGCTCTTTCATGCGGATCCGGTTCACTAACACAGCCCGTAAACACAATCAATATTAGGGGAAAAAATATTCTATACATCAAACATTACCTTTTAATTCAAACATCATAGTATAGATTAAAAAAATTACAAAATCATTAATTGAATATTGTCATCTATGAATTAATACTCTTTTTACAATCCTTTAAATCTCCGACATAGGATATAATTCATAAAAAATAAAAGAAGTTAGATGGCACGATGGAAAGACGTAAAAAAAGGAAAAAACACCATTAAAGATAAAGCTTCTGCCCAAGAAAGGGTTTTTTATGCCGGTTTTTGGTCACGTTTTTTGGCTTTAAGTGTCGATGTCTTTATGATTGGCATTCCCATCAGCCTTTTAATCTATTTCTCTTTCGGCTATGAGACGATGCAGAATCAACCCGGGTTTATCGATGCGATCGAAGGTATAAAGCCAACCAAGGAACCCAATGTCTTGATTCCTTTACTCACCATGTCGTTATGGTCAACGATCACCCTCGCATTCTGGTATCAAAGCGGACAGACCCCCGGGAAAAAAATGGCGAACATTATCATCGTTGATATTCATACACATAAAAAGGCCGGGCTACTTCAGCTTGTTGTCAGACTTCTATTTTTCATCATGCCTGTCTTCACGTTTTTAAGTGCTGTCATTATGCTCTTTCATCCAAAAAAACGAACCCTTCACGACATCTTTAGCCATACTGCCGTAATCTATAAACGCGGACAAGAATAGATCAGCATGGCACTTATCATAGGCTCTTTTTATTTCTTTTACTTTTCCATTGTGGCCGTTTATGTCATCTTCATGCCAAAGGTCCTTCAAATTGTCGGATACTCTCCTTCTGAAATCGGTATTATCTTCGCGGCAGCTCCTTTAGTACGTTTTTTGATGCCCTTTCTCTTTTTGAAATACATCTCTTTGGATGCGAGAGTCTTTAACGCTGCCTTGGTACTCACTTTTGTCTCCTCTCTTCTTTTTTATCCCTTTATCTCATTTTTCTGGCCGTTACTACTGAGCAATATCCTGCTTGGTATAGGAATGAGCCTTGTTATTCCTTATGTCGAGAGTGTTGCACTTTCGCATATGCCAAAAGAGAGTTATGGGAAGGTAAGACTTTTTGGATCGATCGGGTTTATCTTGGTTTCATTAGTTTTAGTGAACTACCTTGCCACCCCCACCAATGCCATCACCTTTTTAAACATCAGTGCTCTGTTGACCCTTGTATTCGGTCTTCTGACAGCACGACATGAAGCCAAAAGAGTCATTGCAAAAGACTCTGAGGGTAAACCTTTTCGGCTTATGGAGCATTGGCCTTTATGGCTCAGCCTCTTTCTTATGCAAGTAGGGTTTGGCGCATTTTATAACTTCTTTACTATCTATGCGAGTTCTCATCCCATCGGGGTAGAGCAGTTTGATCTTTCTGCTATGGAGATCACGATCTATCTTTGGAGTTTTGGCGTGATATGTGAAGTCTTTATGCTCTATTTTCAGGCACCGCTTCTTCAAGGCAACTTGTTAAGACTTCTGCAACTCTCAGTTGGCATCACTGTTATACGCTGGTTGATTCTTGCCTTTTTCCCGGAAAACCTTGTGCTCTTGTTTATCTCCCAAAGTATTCATGCTTTCAGTTTCGCCCTCTATCATTCAGCAGCAATCATGTACCTGCATTCACTCTATGCCAACAAGAAGCTATCCCAACAGTTCTTTGCCGGTATCGCTTATGGGATGGGAGGGTTTATCGGGGCGGCAGGCTCAGGTTTCATTTATGAAGTATCGCCGCAGGGGCTCTATGTTGTCGCCGCAATGATAACGCTCTTGAGCTTCATGTTTTTATGGCTGGAACACAGACGCACATGCCTCTCTTCTAAAAGCCTTGATATTACTTCCTGAAAGTCCGATTAGAGTATTCTCGCTCCACAGATAATTCTCTGCTTTTGAGACACGCCCCTCTTCATCAACAAAGCTGATAATCACAACTTTGGCCTGCTTATTTTCTGTAACTTCTGTCGAGATGAGTCTCCAAGTGATCCTTTCTTCATAGATCCCCTCTGCATCCATATGATATCCCTTACCATCAACTGAGATCAAAAAGCGCGCGCTCTTGCCTCTCCACTCGCCCATAAAGGTCTCATTGACATCTTCAACCTTGACATTTTTGGCTTCGGATGCAACACTAATTGAACTGTTCTTAGCATTTTCTAAAGATAACGATGAGTTCAGCATGTTTTGGGCATGCACGCTTAGTGGATCGTCCTGAGCAAAACGGTAAATAAAAGAGAGCCTTTGCCTGCTGTCAGTGCGTTGTATTCCATAAGGCGGTTCGGAGTCGTAATCAAACTCCAACAGATAACTCAGATCAAACACTTTACTCAGGTGAATCGTCATCTCCGCCAATGAGGCCGTTGTATAGTCTGAACCGTTGTCGATCTTCGGCTGGTAATAACCGATATAGCTCAATTCAAACATCTTATTAACGCTATAGTTATAGGAAAAATAGGAGCTGATGCGATAGTTATGTTCAGCAGGGTCAATCGCATTGTACTTTATTCTCTCATCCATGACGGAAAGGCCAAAGAACAGCTTTCCATAAGAAGGTGAATCGACTATTTTATAACGGGGTCCAATACCGATCAACCGACGCTCTTTGAGGTTTTTAAATCTGTCTTGTTTAAACTGTAAATAGAACTCCATCGCCCACTCTGGACTGAAGAGCTGATGGATATGACGAAGATGGGCGAATGCGTTGTCAT
The DNA here is from genome assembly GCA_041548245.1 of Sulfurimonadaceae bacterium. Taxonomy (GTDB): domain Bacteria; phylum Campylobacterota; class Campylobacteria; order Campylobacterales; family Sulfurimonadaceae. The sequence continues at coordinate 1,074 of JBFESZ010000059.1, read as the reverse complement.
CTGTTGTCTTTCCGCTCGCCTCATCGTGTTCGATAAAGCCTTGCAGCCAGGTTATCGTCTTGTTTGTGTCATACTGAATGCGTCCGCCATATTCGGACTCATCCTTATGGGTGTTTCCCCGTTTCTTCTGGAAGGAACCATAAAACGATCCACTCAAGCCTGCATCTTTCTCCCCGAAATCAATAGAGGCGATGTCAACAATAGCAAAACAGTTAAAAATAAAAAGCTGTATAAGAAGTAGGAGCCGTATCATCATTCATGCCTAAAAATGCGAAATTGTAGATGAAACTCTCTAAAAAGAAGATAACACTGCCTAAACAGTGCCTCTTAATAGTTAATGATCAATGACGCCAGAAAAACTCTGTCGGTGCGTTTTCTGCCCTCTGCAGGAATGTTTTTATAATCCACCTTATAACTCATCCCCAATGAAAACATACTGTTTAGCTTGCTCTCGATTGCCGTCTTGGAGTAGACAAAGTAGTTCTCGAAGTGATCAAACTGTGACTTGAAGGTCGCATCCTGAAAAAAATCCAAATTCTCAAGGATTGCCCACTTATAGTTGAATCCGGCAACCCATGATGCATACTCGTTGCTTCCTCCGCCTTGAATATCATCTTTTGAGTACAATGCATTTGCCCGCAGGTCAAGCTTGTGATTGTCACTTCTAATTGCCTTGTATCCAAGACCCGGACCGGTACTGAACTGATAATCAAAACCGGAGAACTTGTCTTCGCCATAGAAAATCAGATAATTAAAAAACAGCTTTTTTGTAATATCCCTGTCATATTGTGCAAGCGCGTTCCATTTGTTATTGTCTTCAACTCCGTTACTGCTTGACTGCAGTGCGCTTACATCCAGTGTCATGGTGTTTTTCTTGCGTTTGCGTTCACCATGAAAGTCCAAACCGAAACGCTGTGTATTCGTATTCCCTTTCGTATTACTGTAAGATATTTCAGTCTTTGTCTTATAGCGCGCCTCTTCACTTTGTTGCTGTACTTTTTCTATACGCTTTTGTGCCGCTTTCAGTTTAGCCTTGGCGGCATCTATCTCTGCCTTGGCCTCATTGGCTATGGC
>JBFESZ010000058.1:0-13065 GCA_041548245.1 Sulfurimonadaceae bacterium | reverse complement strand
TAATAGTAGGCACTATAATCTCCTTTCATAATGTTCCAGTAGAATTTTCTCTAAACTCAAAGTCAGTAAACCTATAGATTACCTCTTTTTAATTTAGGGATTACCAAATGGTGCGAAATATTAGCTGAATTTTGTTTAAGACACGCTTTATTTTTAAAAGAAGTTTATATTATGTATAAGAAGTGGGGAAAGTAGAAATATCAAGGAGAAGAAGCTTACGCTTCTTCTGCCTCAAGCATGATCTCTTGATTATTATAGATACCCGTTCCAACCGGAATAGTTCTACCGATAATAACATTCTCTTTAAGATCCGTAAGATCATCAATCTTCGCTGAAACAGCAGCTTCAGTAAGAACTTTCGTCGTATCTTGGAAAGATGCCGCCGAGATGATCGAATCAGCAGATACCGCTGCACGTGTGATACCCACAAGGAAAGGCTCAGCGATTGCCGGAGCACCACCAAGACGCATGATCTTCTCATTTTCCTCTCTGAATTTCTTTTGAGAGATAAGATCACCCTGAATAAACTTCGTATCACCCGAAGTGATAATTCTGACCTGACGTAACATCTGTGTAAAGATAACTTCGATGTGTTTATCAGCAATGTTAACCCCTTGACGGCGATAAACTTGCTGTACTTCAGATACTAGGTAGTTATACAGCGCTTTAACACCCATAATACGAAGTAGCTCATGCGATGAGATATGACCATCAGTCAATCTTTCACCAGCATGAACAAATTCGCCAGATGTAACTTGCGCTGTACGTTGCTTATCAACAAAGTACTCTTTCATGATACCATTGTCAGATGTGATAATAAGACGCTGTTTACCACGTAAAGGTTTACCAAAACTAACCACACCATCGATCTCGGCGATAAGTGCGATCTCTTTCGGACGACGCGCTTCAAACAGTTCAGATACACGTGGAAGACCTCCAGTAATATCTGATGATTTTTGAAGGGCTTTTGGCGTTTTCGCTAGGATATCAGCCACTTTCACATCTGCACCATCTTGAGCATAAACCGCAGTTTTTGGCTCAACCAAGTAACGAATGATTTCACCGCTTTCTGTCGCAAGCACGATTGTCGGCTTGTATTCAGAAGAGATGTGTTCATTGATCATAAGACGTGTCTGTCCTGTCAATTCGTCAAACTGTTCAGAAGCTGTGACACCTGGGATAATATCCTCAAATGCCACCTTACCAGCTGATTCAGAGATAATAGGGTTCGAATATGGATCCCACTCTGCTACTGCAGTCTGCTCTGCTGCTGCCGGTGATGCAAGCAACGTAGAAGTCTCTACAGGAGCATCATTATCAACCTCGATCACAGAACCACGTGCGATATAGTGACGGATCGCTTCACGATCTTCAGAATCGACTACAACAGCGAAGAGACCTTTCTCCTCAACTTTATACCCTTTCTTGATCTCTTCGTGTGCTTCAAGATAATCGCCTTTAAGAAGGAAGTACTTAACCTGACCCTTCTCTTGTGCTGTAATCTTTTGTGTAATCGGCTCACCGTCTTTTACAAGAAGCTCAGACGCATAAGGAATACGGTTTGGAACGTTCCAGCCATCTTTAATTGTCTCAACGATCGACTCATCCGCTTTGATATCCGCACCGCTCTCGTATGGAAGATAGAATTTCCCTTCGATCTTACCAGAGACACCAGCAAGTTCATTAGGTTTTGCGACCTCTTTCTTACGTAGCGTATAACGGATTGTCTCTTTTGCACCCACAACAGATACGATGATCTCATCATGAATAGTCTGAACCTCTACCTTACCGTCAAACGGAGCTTTGATTTTTGGTTCAACCAAAAGAACCGCAGCATTACGGCGGTTCGCAACAATCGTTTTCTTCTCTTTAGACTCATATGTCTTAAGATTGTAATAACGGATGAAACCTTCTTTCTTTGCAATAACCTGGCGCTCTTCACGTGTGCTTGATGCCGTACCACCAACGTGGAATGTACGTAGTGTAAGCTGTGTACCTGGCTCACCGATAGACTGAGCTGCAATAATACCAACAGCCTCACCCTTCTTAACAAGCTCACCATGACCAAGGTCTAGACCATAACACAGTGCACAGATTCCATCTTCCGCCTTACATGTTGTCGGAGTTCTGATATGAAGTGACTTGATACCCGCTTCAGAGATCACCGCAGCTTTCTCCTCGTCAATCAGTTCACCTTCAGCAAATAGAATCTCATTTGTGATCGGGTCAATCGCATCTTCAGCCAATACACGGCCTTCAACACGATCCGCCAACGGCTCGATAAGTTCATTACCGATTGAGATATCAGTAATCTCGATACCTTCATGCGTACCACAGTCGTCCATAACGATCTTAACATTTTGAGCAACGTCGACAAGCTTACGAGTTAGGTAACCCGCATTCGCTGTTTTAAGTGCCGTATCCGCAAGACCTTTACGCGCACCGTGAGTAGAAATAAAGTACTCAAGTACGTTTAGACCCTCTTTAAAGTTTGACGTAATCGGCGTCTCGATAATCGAACCATCCGGTTTCGCCATTAGACCACGCATACCTGCAAGCTGACGGATCTGTGCAGCAGAACCACGAGCACCAGAGTCAGCCATCATGTAGATTGAGTTGAAACCGTCTTTGTCTTCTTCAACAAGTTTCATCATCCCGCTAGCAAGTGTATTGTTAGTATCTGTCCAAACGTCGATGATCTTATTATAACGTTCTTGCTCAGTCAATAGACCTGCATCAAACTGCTTTTGGATCTCTTTTACTTTATGCTTAGAATCAGCTACTTTATCACCTTTTTCCTCAGGAATGATGATATCTGCAGCAGAAATAGAAACACCTGCTTCCGTTGCATGTTTGAAACCAAGGTCTTTAAGACGATCAAGGAACGATGCTGTAACTGCGATACCACCATGTTTATTAACATAATCGACAATAGCATTGATGACTTTCTTCTTCATGTTTTGATTCCACATCTCAACAGGAACAAACTCTGGAAGAATCGCTTTTATCAACATACGTCCAGCAGTCGTATAGATCATACGACCATCAACACGAGTACGGATCTTGGCATGTAGGTCCAGTGCGCCGTGTTCAAGAGCAATACGAACTTCGTCAACATTTGCAAAAAGCTTGTTAGAACCCTTAACCCCATTTTTCTCTAGTGAGACATAATAGATACCAAGAACCATATCCTGTGACGGTGTTGCGATTGCCTTACCTGATGCAGGAAGAAGAATGTTCATTGATGAAAGCATCAATACTTTCGCTTCGGCAATTGCCTCAGAAGATAGAGGCACGTGAACTGCCATCTGGTCACCATCGAAGTCGGCATTGAAGGCCGCACAAACTAGAGGGTGAAGCTGAATAGCTTTACCGTCAATCAATTTCGGGTGGAATGCCTGAATTGACAACTTATGTAGTGTCGGTGCACGGTTCAGAAGGATTGGATACCCATCAACGATCTCGGAAAGACATTCCCAGACTTCGTTAGTTTTGTCTTCGATCAGTTTTTTCGCCTGCTTGACCGTCGTCGCATAACCTTTTTCCTCAAGTTTAGCGATCAAATGTGGCTTAAACAGTTCAAGCGCCATCTTCTTAGGAAGACCACACTGGTCCATCTTAAGGCTTGGTCCGACAACGATAACAGAACGTCCAGAGAAGTCAACACGTTTACCTAGAAGGTTTTGACGGAAACGACCCTGTTTACCTTTAATGATCTCAGAAAGCGATTTAAGTGGACGTTTATTTGCACCCTTAACAGCATTCGCACGACGACCATTGTCAAACAGTGCATCCACTGACTCTTGAAGCATACGCTTCTCATTACGGACAATAATTTCAGGCGCATCAAGCTCGATCAGACGCTTAAGACGTTGGTTACGGTTAATAACACGACGGTAAAGGTCATTGACATCTGAAACCGCAAACTTACCACCATCAAGGCTTACCAATGGACGAAGATCAGGTGGAAGTACCGGAAGCTGTTCTAACATCATCCAAGCCGGATTGTTACCCGAGTTAAGGAATGATTCGATAACCTTCAAACGCTTGATGATCGTCTTACGCTTTGCTTCTGAATTTGTATTTTCAACATCTTCTTTAAGCCCTTGGAAGAGCTCAACTAGGTCCATATCGTTAAGAAGCTCTTTAACGATCTCTCCACCCATCTTGGCTTCGAAACCTGTCTCAGAATAACGAGACATCAATGTCTGATATTGATCTTCATTAAGAACATCATACTTCATAACAGGGATATTCTGCTCACCATCATAACACGCTTCACCAGCACTTTTTACGATATATGCCTCATAATAAAGCACGCGTTCAAGATCTTTCATCTTAACGCCAAGCAGTGTACCGATACGTGATGGCAATGAAGAAACATACCAGATGTGCGCTACCGGTGTTACCAGATCAATGTGACCCATACGAGTACGACGAACTTTGGTCGTCGTAACTTCAACGCCACATTTTTCACAGACGACACCTTTATAGCGCATCTTCTTATATTTACCACAAAGACACTCATAGTCACGTACCGGACCAAAAATCTTTGCACAGAAAAGACCGTCACGCTCAGGTTTTAGTGTACGGTAGTTAATCGTTTCAGGCTTCTTTACTTCACCATGCGACCAAGAAAGAACTTTTTCTGGGCTCGCAAGGCGGAATTGAAGCTGTTTAATGTCTTTAGGACGGTTTTCCTCTTTAATCTCAATCGGCACTAATTTCATCAGTCTCTTCCTCGTCAAAAATTTCTACATCAAGTGCAAGAGCTTGAAGCTCTTTCGTCAATACAAATAGGGTTTCAGGAATACCAGAAGCTGGTACACTCTCACCTCTTGTTAATGCTTTATAAGCACGTACACGACCCTCAACATCATCTGACTTGATTGTCAGCATCTCTTTTAGAACCGCAGAAGCACCATAAGCCTCAAGTGCCCATACTTCCATCTCACCAAACCTTTGACCACCAAATAGTGCCTTACCACCAACAGGTTGTTGTGTGACTAGAGAGTATGGTCCAGTAGAACGCGCGTGGACTTTCTCATCAACCAGGTGGTGTAGTTTCAAGATGTACATGTAACCAACGTTTACACGCTCTTTCATCTTCTCACCTGTCTTACCGTCAAACAGTTCTACCTTACCGTCCATATCCATTTTCGCCAACTCAAATAGCTTAGCAAACTCTTCAGGATTGATACCTTCGAACATCGGTGTTGCAAATTTGACACCATTTGACCAGTCACGTGCATGCTTCAGAAGCTCATCATCAGCCATACCTTCGATAACGTTCTGAGCATTCATCAATTTAGCCACAGAAGCGACCTCGATCATCTTCGCACGTAGTTGTGCGATAAAATCTTTTTGTTTCGAAGCAAAAATATCTTCCAGTTGGTATCCAAGCTCACGGCCTACCATACCAAGGTGCATCTCAAGGATCTGTCCAATATTCATACGAGATGGAACCCCTAGCGGATTAAGAATAACGTCAACTGCACGTCCGTTTGCACGGTAAGGCATATCAACTTCAGGCACAATATTAGAAACGATACCTTTATTACCGTGACGTCCTGCCATCTTATCACCGACTTTTAGTTTACGTTTTGTCGCGATATAAACTTTAACAAACTTAACCACGCCGTTTGGAAGGATGTCGTCTTTTTCAAGTATCTCAAGTTTTTCTTCGTGTTCATCACGGAATTTTTTCTTCTGTTTTTGGAAGTGGTTCTTGATCACATCGTATTGTGTCTGTATCTCATCATCAAATGCTTTGACAATTGAGTTCATCGCAAAACGGTTTGCTGATGCCAGATCTTCAGCAGTGATATTCTCACCTTTTTTGTATTCATTGCCATTAACTGACACATCTGAAGCCAATTTCGCCGTTGTCAGAAGTGAAGAGATACGTAGCATCTCTTCTTTATCGATCATTAGAAGGCGGTCATAGTGCTCACGCTCCAGCTCGTCTCTTTCAATCTTCTCGAACTCAAGTGTACGTGCATCTTTTTCATAGCCTTTTTTCGTAAAGACTTTAACATCGACAACAACACCTTCCATCGAAGGAGCACAATAAAGTGATTTATTAACAACGTGACCCGCTTTCTCACCAAAGATCGCACGCAGTAGACGCTCTTCCGGAGTTGGTTTAACTTCACCTTTTGGTGAAACCTTACCGACAAGAATCATCCCGCCCTGAACATAGGTACCGATTTTGACAATACCAGAGTCATCAAGATGAGCCAGCTCTTCATCACGTACATTTGGAATATCACGAGTTACCTCTTCCACCCCATGCTTAAGTTCACGTGCTTCACACTCTTTCTCATAAATATGAACTGATGTAAAGGCATCTTCACGAATCATACGCTCGGAGATAACGATCGCATCCTCATAGTTATAACCATTCCAAGGCATGAAGGCAACTTGTGCATTGACACCTAGCGCAAGTTCACCCTGATCCATATTTGGACCATCAGCAATAACCTGACCAGCTTCAACCATCTGACCAACTTTAACAATCGGTTTTTGTGTGAATGTCGTGTTTTGGTTCGTTCGCATATTTTTCTGAAGTGAATAGTAGTCGATAAAAGTACCGTCTTCATCTTCACCCATCACATAGATATGCTTCGCATCGATCTTTTCGATCTTACCTGAACGAGTAGCCTTGATACATTCCCAAGCATCACGCGCTACAACTGCTTCAATACCTGTACCAACCATCGGTGCTTGCGACTTAAGAAGTGGCACAGCCTGACGTTGCATGTTCGATCCCATTAGTGCACGGTTGGCATCATCATGTTCCAAGAATGGAATCAATGAAGCAGCAACACCGATAACCATGTGTGCAGAAAGGTCACGGAGTTCACAATCGCTGGCTTTACGTAGCATGATCTCACCGTCTTGGCGAGCTTCAACTAACTCTTCCGGGAAAGAACCATCTGGATTCAATGGCGTAGTCGCTGATGCGATAACCTTGCCCTCTTCCTGTGTTGCCGTCAGGTAAACGACTTCATCTGTTACCTTACCGTCAACAACTCTGTTATAAGGTGCTTCAATAAAACCATGCTCATTTACCTTAGAGTAAGATGCAAGTGTATTGATAAGACCAATATTTTGTCCCTCAGGTGTCTCAATCGGACAGATACGACCATAATGAGTCGGGTGAACGTCACGGACTTCGAAGCCTGCACGCTCTTTAACAAGACCACCTTCACCCAGAGCAGAAAGACGACGTTTATGCGTAACTTCTGAAAGTGGGTTAGTCTGATCCATAAACTGAGACAACTGACCGCCAGAGAAGAACTCCATTATAGTCGATGTGATCATCTTAGAGTTGATCAGATCATGCGGCATAATTTCAGTCAGCGGTCCGCTCATCGTAGAGAGTTTGTCGCGAATCGCTTTTTGCATCTTGATCAGACCATTGTGTAACTCATTACCAAGAAGTTCACCAATAGCACGAATACGACGGTTACCCAAGTGATCTCTGTCATCGATATGACCTTGGCCATTCTTAACTTTGATAACATATTTAACCGTATTGATGATATCTTCATGTGTAAGCACCGTCACATACTCTGGTACATCAAGGCCAAGCTTATGATTCATCTTCATACGACCAACCTGAGTCAAGTCATAACGTTCTGGATCGAAGAACAACTGGTTAACGAATGCTTTCGCAGCATCTTTTGTTACCGGCTCACCTGGACGCATAACTTTATAGATACGAATCGCAGCCAAATCATTTTCGTCTTCAATCTCTTCCGTCTGCTTAAGCAGTTTAAGAGAATCTGCATCAGCATTGAACGCATTGATAACAGAGCTGTCAACGCCTTCAGCCAAGTCATTGGCAATAATAAATTCTGAAACACCGGCTTCTGCCATCTTCTTCAGCTTAGTTTCATCAAGCAGCGTCATCGTATCAAAAAGAACTTCACCAGTCTCCGGATCAACAATAGGCTCGGCCAGATGACGTTCCATCAATGTCTCAAGTGGGTATTGAACATGTGTAAGACCGTCTTCTACAAGTTTTTGACCTTTTTTCGCCGATAAACGTTTACCTGCCGCAACGATGACCTTGCCATCGACATCCACAAGATCATGCTCTAAACGGCCCGCAAAATCATTTGGATTAAACGGAAGAACATACTTGTTATCTTGTACTTCTACTTTTTGCAGTGGGTAGAACAGTTTCAAGATATCTGCTTTAGAATAACCAAGCGCACGGAACATGATCGTAACAGGAACTTTACGACGCTTGTTAATTCTCATATACAAGATATCTTTTGGATCATACTCAAAATACAGCCATGATCCACGGTCAGGAATAATCTGTGCCGTATAAATCAGTTTCTGAGCGGCCGTATTAGACTCTTCTTCTTTAAAGATAACCCCTGGTGAACGGTGAAGTTGGTTCACAACAACACGCTCGACACCATTGATAATAAATGACGTTCTGTCTGTCATCAAAGGAATATCACGGATGAAAATCATCTGTTCTTTGATATCCTGAACACCAGTCTTCTCACGTGTATTCTCATCACGATTCCAAAGGACTAGACGTGTCTTCATACGAAGAGAAACAGAATAAGTAAGACCACGTTCCATACACTCACGAACGGTATATTTAGGGTGTCCGACTTCTGCACCAAGGTACTCTAGAGTAACACGGTTTTGAACGTCATGAACCGGGAACACCGATTGAAAAACCTGTTCAATACCACTATTGGTACGGTCTTTAGAATCAATCATCAAAAAGTTGTCATAAGAGCTTTGTTGAAGTTGAAGCAAATTAGGTATGTGAATTTGCTGAGGAGTCTTAGCAAAGTCAACACGTAAACGATTACCAGAATGTAAGCTGTTTAGCATATATAACCTCATTAATTTAGTTTAGTAAATGTCAGCAACGGTGTACTGGGGCATTTGAAAGACAGATCCAAACGTCTTGGAAGTGTCTTATGTAATTCATCCAATTACTTGGACATAAATATGTTCACAACAGTAAAATAGATACTATTGCATCTGCTTAGAATGATTAAAAATTTTGAAAAGTGAAAATATTTATGTCCAATGACATGGTGAATAGTTCAGGCGTCCCTGAATGGACCACAGATAATAAATGTTAGTGGCTTGTACCGCAAAAGGGCCATTTAGGGTATAGACAAACTATACTCTAAATGACCCAGGAGGGGAGGGATTACCCCTCATAGTAAGATTGCGAGGTGTTAAGAAATTACTTAACTTCTACTGTAGCACCAGCTTCTTCAAGTGCAGCTTTTGCAGCTTCAGCATCTTCTTTAGAGATACCTTCTTTAACAGTTGAAGGAAGAGCTTCTGCAGCTTCTTTAGCTTCTTTTAGTCCAAGACCAGTAAGCTCACGGATTACTTTAATAACACCGATTTTCTTAGCACCAGCGTCAGTAATTACAACGTCAAACTCAGATTTCTCTTCAGCCGCACCAGCATCACCAGCAACAGCACCACCAGCAACCGCTACAGGTTGAGCAGATACACCGAATTTTTCTTCGAATTCTTTTACAAGCTCAGAAAGCTCAAGTACAGATAAACCAGAGATAAACTCTAATACGTCTTCTTTAGTTACAGCCATAATGTTTCTCCATTATATTTTTATTTTATTTAGGCAGTTAGGCCGCCAATCCATTGCTTTGAAAAAGAGAGATTACTCTCCCGCTTCTTCTTTTTGTCTGCGTAGCGCATCTAGTCCGATTGTAAAATTGCGAACTGGACCCATCCATACAGAAGCAAGCATTCCAAGTAGTTCTTCGCGACCCGGAAGTTTTGCAAACGCTTCGATTTTAGCAGCATCAGCCGGCTCACCATCTAGGTAACCTGCTTTGATAACAAACTTATCTGATTTTTTAGCGAAATCTGAAGCGACTTTTGATGCCGAGATAACGTCATCAGACCATACAAATATGTTTGTATCTTTGATCTCCACACCGCTCATACCAGCATTGTTCAATGCGATAGTAGCCAATGTGTTCTTTACAACCTGAACAGACGTATCTTTTGCTTTAGCAGCAGCACGCAAGCCTTCTAGTTCTGAAACACTAAGTCCTTTGTAATCACAGATTACTACTGCTGTTGTATTTTCAAATGCACCACGAAGTTGCTCAATTACTTCAGCTTTTTTAGATTTAGTCATCGTATTCTCCTTTCCAGACATCAAACTTCAAGTTGAGCGGTATAAACCGATTAAGCTCTCGCCTCTAACTGTCTTTAGTCCATAAAATAATTTCAAGATATCAAATCTCAAATCGGAAATCTGGATAGATTGCCTATAAAAAATTTGAATTAGGAATGGGATTATACTGAATATTTTCTAAAAGTACGCTTTAATAGATAAATAAATATTTATGAGATTTTAAAATTGAATGTGGGGATTATAAAAAAAAGAGGGTCAGGCAGATCTATCTGCCTGGAAATAATAAAATTATTTGATGTCAGAAATTTCAGACAGGTCAAATTTAATTGCTGGACTCATTGTAAGTGAAAGAGCAGCATTTTTAATATAACGACCTTTTGCAGATGCTGGTTTTTGCTTATTGATAGAAGCAATGAAAGCACGGATATTGTCTGCAATTGCTTCAGGAGAGAAAGAAACTTTCCCTATACCAGCGTGGATGTTACCTTTTTTGTCAACACGGTAGTTTACTTGACCACCTTGAAGATTTTTAACAGCTTGAGCGACATCAGGTGTAACAGTACCTGTTTTAGGGTTGGGCATCATACCTTTTGGCCCTAGAATACGACCGATTTTACCAACAAGACCCATACAATCAGGTGCAGCAACAACAACATCAAAGTTGAATTCACCAGCTTGGATCTGCTCAACTAGATCATCTGTACCGACAACATCTGCGCCCGCTGCTTTAGCTTCATCAGCTTTAGCACCTTTTGCAAATACTGCGACACGAACAGTTTTACCCGTTCCATGAGGAAGAACGATCGCACCGCGGATCATTTGATCAGCGTGACGAGGGTCAACATTAAGGTTCATTGCAATTTCAACAGTCTCGTCAAATTTTGCAGATTTTAATTCACCAATGAATGCAGAAGCATCAGCAACACTGTACACTTTGCTTGCATCGATTTTCTCGGTAAGTTGTTTATATCTTTTACTTGCCATTTTTGATTCTCCATTTTAATCTGCCACATCTATTTTTAGATCACTGTGGTCGATGATCTTTAAAGTATCTACAACTTCCGCAGATTAGTCTACGATTTCGATACCCATTGAACGTGCTGAACCAGCCAAAGTTTTAGCGGCTGCTTCTTCATCATCTGTGTTAAGGTCAGCGATTTTAGCTTTTACAACTTCCATCAATTGAGCCTTAGTGATTTTACCTACTTTGTTTTTAAGTGGGTTATCAGTACCTTTTTTAAGGTTTGCAGCTTTCATAAGAAGTGCAGATGCTGGTGGCTGTTTAGTTTCAAACGTAAAGCTTTTATCAGCATATACTGTAATAACAGTTGGAACTTTGAATCCCATCTTGTCTTTTGTTTTTTCGTTGAATGCTTTACAGAATTCCATGATGTTAACACCACGTTGTCCTAAAGCTGGACCAACAGGTGGTGCAGGGTTAGCTGCACCGGCTTGGATTTGTAATTTAATATAACCCGCGACTTGTTTTGCCATTTTTTTTCCTTTGTTTGAGATAACTCTGCTTGAGTTTCGTTATATAATTTTTTCTACTTGTGAAAATGCGATATCAACCGGCGTTGCACGTCCGAAGATAGATACATTAAGTTTAAGCGTTCCATGTTCCATATCATACTCATCTACAGTTCCTGTAAAGTTAGAGAATGGACCATCGATAATACGAACAACCTCACCATTGTCAAAAGCTACTTTTGGCTTAGGTGCAGCACGGTTTTCAACACGATCCAAAATCGTCTTGATATCATGCTCGCTTAATGGTGTCGGATGGTTGGCTTCACCAATAAATCCAGAGACTCTTGAAAGAGACTGGATCATGTGTTGAACTTCCGTATTAAGGTCAACGTTGATAAAGACGTAACCCGAATATAAAGAACGCTCACTGATCTTTTTCTTTCCGTCTTTCATCTCCATGACGTCTTCAGTCGGTACGACGACCTCTTTGATTACGTCTTGAAGCTTATACTCTTCGATCAAGTTTTCAATCGCTACTTTAACACTTCTCTCAGAACCTGCATAAGTCTGTAATGAATACCATTTATGTGCCATTTAGAATCCTTTATAATATAGCTGATAGAATTGATGACATGATAAGATCAACAAGTGCCAGGAAAAGTGATACAAAAGCGACAACGATAAATACTGCAAAAAAGGCTTGCTTAACCTGTGCTGACGTTGGGAAGATGACCTTCGACAACTCTGCACGTGAATTTCTGATATAAGAACGAACCTTACTCATTATGTTATCCTTTACGCTTTTAACGCTGTATCATTTCCGATAGATAAGTCTCATAAGACGCATCTGTCGAAAATGTGTGGCAGGCGTAGAGAGACTCGAACTCCCAACACCCGGATTTGGAATCCGGTGCTCTACCATTGGAGCTATACGCCTATTTGATCTTGCCAAGGCAAGAGAACATAAAAGAAGTGAAACTATTACAGTTTCATCTCTTTGTGTGTTGTGTGCTCACGACACCATTTACAGTATTTTCTTACTGAAAACTTTTCTGTATGAGTCTTTTTGTTTTTAGTTGTGTGATAATTACGACGTGTACACTTCTCACAACCCAAGTGAATATTTTCTCTCATTGCGTTTACCTATATTAGATTTTTGCGCTAGAGTCAAGCTCTAGCTCCGCTGTATGAGGTGTTTAAAATCCTAATTATTTAAGGATTTTAGCAACAACACCTGCACCAACAGTACGACCACCTTCACGGATAGCGAAACGAGTTCCCTCTTCCATAGCGATCGGGTTGATTAGTTCAGCAGTAATTTTAACGTTATCACCTGGCATAACCATCTCAGTACCTTCTGGTAGTGTAATAGCACCAGTTACGTCCGTTGTACGAACATAGAACTGTGGACGGTAGTTAGTAAAGAATGG
>JBFESZ010000057.1:0-13182 GCA_041548245.1 Sulfurimonadaceae bacterium | reverse complement strand
AATGATCAGATCATCCACTTGGCCAACGAGGTCCAGGTGAGAGCACGTGAAGAAGTTGAGCTTGCTCAGAGGCTAGAGCAGTTAAGTTCAGATGTGACACAGGTCAAAGAGGTCTTGACCGTAATCTCGGATATTGCAGAGCAAACAAATCTTCTGGCTCTTAATGCAGCGATTGAAGCGGCTCGTGCGGGTGAACACGGTCGCGGTTTTGCGGTTGTTGCTGATGAAGTGCGCAAGCTTGCCGAGCGTACGCAAAAATCGCTTTCTGAGATCAATGCGACCATCGGTGTCATTGTCCAGTCTGTTATCGATGCCAGCGAGCATATCAGTTCAAATGCCAAAGAAATTGAACACCTATCTGAGTATGCGAACAATGTAGAGACGGAAATCAATACCAGCGTTGAGTCAATTGAGCGTTCTATTGATCAGGTTGACGAGACAGTGACGGGTTACATCTCCAACTCTGAGACGGTACAGTCGATGATAGCCAAAGTAGCACAGATCGAATCGATCTCATCCGAGAATAGAAAAAGTGTGGATGAAATCACTGAAGCATCTGCTAAAATGTCTCAGATGACGGCTAAGCTCAACAACATGCTTGAGGAGTATAGAACCTAATCAGGTTTTACAGCAGGCTTCTCGTGAATCAGAAGAGTCCTGCCAGGCTTCATCATATCAACTTCTTTTTTCCCCGCAACAACTCGCTATAATTACGGCATGAAATCATTTTTAATACTTGTTTTATTGAGCGTGTTATCGCACGCACAGACGCTTCATCTGAGTACATCATCCAACCCTTCACGACTTAACCCGCTTTTGGCGACAGATGCTGGAAGTTCGGAGATCGCCGGTTTTATTTTTAATGCTCTTGTGAAATATGACAAAGAGGGAAAGAACATTGTCGGGGATCTGGCTGAGTCATATCGTTTTGAAAATGATACAACGCTCATATTTGACCTTCGTAAGGGTGTTAAATGGCATGATGGAATCGAGTTTAGTGCAGAGGATGTCGTCTTTACCTTTGAGCTTATCCACTCTCCAAAGGTCGTTACTCCCTATACCTCCACATTCAGAATGGTGAAATCTGTCAAAGCTCTGGATAGGTACAGGGTTGAAGTCATCTATAAAAAGCCATATTTCAAGGCATTGGAAACATGGATGATGCAGATAGTCCCCAAACATCTGTTAGAGCATGAAGAGAATGTCATGGGTTCATCCTTTAACACGCATCCGATTGGAACCGGTCCATACAGGTTGAGTAAACTGGAGTTCTCAAAAAATATTGAATTAACAGCTTTTGATGAGTATTTTGAGCATAAGCCCTATATCGAGAAGATATCTTTTCATGTCATTGCGGACCCGACAACACGGTTTTTGATGCTGAAATCCAGGCAGATTGATATAGGTTCACTTGAACCTATGCAGCTTGATAGACAGGTGAATGATGAATTTTTTCGCTATTTTCAGCGTATTGAACAGATATCACATTCGTATACCTATCTTGGATTCAATCTAAGGCATGATAAGTTTAAAGACAAGCGTGTACGTGAAGCACTTTCCCTTGGGATAAACAGACAGGAACTGGTTGATATTCTTTTCTTGGGACACGGACAGGTCTGTACCGGTCCATTCTTACCGGGTGGTACAGCTTTTAATGATAATGTAAAGGCTCCATCTGCAGACAGGGTACGGGCAAAAAAATTGCTTGAAGAAGCGGGTTATGATGAGAACAATCCTTTTGTCTTTGAGATAGCGACTTCCAACTCTTCGGAAGTCCGTCCGTATGCGGCTCAGATCATTCAACACCAATTGGTAAAAATAGGTGTTCAGGTAAAACTTCGTGTGATGGAGTGGCAGGCTTTTTTGAATATGGTGGTCTTTCCAAGAGAGTTTGAAACGGTTCTTTTAGGCTGGTCGCTTTCATTGAGTCCAGATCCTTACCTTGTCTGGCATTCTGACAATGATAAGCCGGGGGCCTTTAATTTTATCGGTTACAAGAATGAGAGTGTGGATAGGCTTATCAAAAAGGCGGAGGGACTGGTTGATAGGGAAAAGCTATCCGTTGTCCAAAAAGAGATATTTGAACGGGTGGTTGCCGACAATGCTTATCTGTTCTTATATATTCCGAACAGTATCAATGTGATTAACAAAAAGATCACCCCGATCGAACCGACGATCAATGGATTCTGGCATAACCAGATAGAGTGGAAGATAGAGGATTAGCAATAGTATGACAATTTTATTTGATCTGGATGGGACATTGATAGACTCGACTGAGGCGATATTGGAGAGTTTTCACAACTCTTTTGATGTTTACAAACACAGGCACCCTAGTGATGAAGAGATTAAGGCACTGATAGGGCATCCGCTTGATGTGATGTATGCTGATCTGGGCATTGAAGAAGCAAAAGTATGGGACTTCGTACACACCTACAAAGAACATTATCGAAAGATATCAACACAGAAAACGGTACTATTAGAGTATGCAGTCGAAGCCATCACTGAAGCAAGGAAAATTGCGCGTCTTGGAGTGGTTACGACAAAGACAGGGGAGTATTCACGTGAGCTTTTAGAGCATTTTGGTGTCATGGATGCCTTTGAAGTCTTAATCGGCAGAGAGCATGTCCAAAACCCCAAGCCGCATTCTGAACCGATTGACAAGGCTATCAATATGATGCAATGTAACAGAGATGAGTGCTGGATGATAGGCGATACCCGACTTGATATCGCTGCAGCTCATAATGCGGGAATTAAGTCTGTAGCTGTGACGTCAGGGTATGATAAACATGAACAGTTATCGACCTTGACCGATATCATTGAAGCCAATGCCTTGGAAGCGGTGAAGTATATTTCCAAATTAAAGAAAAACACTCTTTAAAAGTTTTTCTTTTTAAATCACATTAGCCGCCATTTAAATATAATCTGCTACCATTACTACAACAAACATTCAAGGAAATACAATGCCTCTATTAGACAGTTTTACCGTTGATCATACGATTATGAAAGCACCGGCTGTCCGTCTTGCAAAAAAGATGAAGACACCATCAGGGGATGATATTACGGTATATGATCTCCGGTTCTATGAACCAAATAAAGATATGATGAGTGCGACGGGGATCCATACACTCGAGCACCTTTTCGCAGGTTTCATCCGTGAGCATCTAAACTCGGATAAGACGGAGATCATTGATGTATCTCCTATGGGATGTCGTACAGGTTTTTACATGAGTACGATTGGAACTCCAAGTGAAGAAGAGGTTGCCAAAGCATGGAAAGAGTCGATGGAAGATGTCAAAAAAGTGCAAAGTCAATCGGATATACCAGAGTTGAACATTTATCAATGCGGTACTTACAAGATGCAC
The DNA here is from genome assembly GCA_041548245.1 of Sulfurimonadaceae bacterium. GTDB lineage: Bacteria > Campylobacterota > Campylobacteria > Campylobacterales > Sulfurimonadaceae. The sequence goes on along the minus strand of JBFESZ010000057.1, from coordinate 9,820 downwards.
TCCCTTGAAGATGCGAAGAAGATAGCTGATGATATGCTGGCACAGGAGATTGGTGTGATGGATAATGAAGCTATCAAACTTGATTTAAGCAAGGTTAACCAGGCTTGAGTGGGCTTTAATGGGTTTTGACTCCTCTTCACATCAGGCCATTCGGAGTGATGACGGCTCATATACAGCTTATAGCACACAGTTCGATGAGCATTATCATTCCACTAAGGACGGGGCGCTAAAGGAGTCTCTTTCAAAGCACGTACTCCCTGCCTTGGAACATACTGCCGATAAAGACGAGATCACGATCTTAGATATATGTTTTGGTCTGGGATTTAATACTCTATCTACTTTGTATGCACTAAAAGAGAGTAAAAAAAAGGTCACGATCTACTCACCTGAGTTTGACAAAGAACTCATCGCCTCATTAAAAGAGTTTAAGTATCCCCCAGAATTTGATGTTTTTAAAGAGATTATCGCTTCGCTAAGTGAGAAGGGAAGCTATGTGTCTCAGAAGCTTACAATAGTTCTCTATCTAGGAGATGCAAGAAAGTTTGTAAAAGAGACGCGGACAAAGTTTGACATCGTCTATCAAGATGCTTTCAGCCCCAGCAGCAATCCTATGTTGTGGACAAGTGAATACTTTAAGGATATTGTCGCACTTATGCATGAAGATGCGCTCCTGACGACATATTCTATTGCCTTGCCAACACGTATAGCCTTACATGAGAATGGACTGAAAGTATATCTGTACAAAGGTGAGGGGGTCCGTGCATCGACCCTAGCATCTAAATCATTATTGAGCAGATACGAGAGTGTTGATGTAGAGCATAAAATGGCATGTAATCCGGGCGTTAGCTCTTTAAAAGACTAGCCGTTTAGTTTTCTTTCTCAACCTTCATCAACCATGAGAAAAGCTCCGCAACAGCTGTATATAGACGGGGTGGAATCTCTTCATGAATCTCAAGGTTAAGCAGTGAATCGACCAATGCTTTATTTTGAAAGACGGAGATATCGTGTTCTTGTGCAAGCCGGAGGATCTTTTGGGCGATTTCGCCTTGTCCTTTAGCTAAAAGTTCAGGGGCACTGTTTTTGCCTTGGTCATATTTTAATGCAGCTGCTTTAAGTGGAACGGATGATTTTTTCATGACTTAATAGAGTGCACTTATCTTATCGATCTCATCCCATGAGAGAGGTTTTTTCTTTTCAGGATTGAAAAGATGAAAGATGTAGCGTGCAAACATGTCCGTTTCAATGTTGACTTTGTATCCGGTCGTATATTGTGAAAAAAGTGTCTCTTTTAACGTATGGGGGATAATAGTAAGTCTGAATCCATCTTCGTTTACATCATTAATGGTTAGGCTGACGCCATCGACAGTAACAGAGCCTTTGGGGATCAAGAACTGCCTGTGTTCTTGGGGGATGCGGATATAAAAGTCAGTCGAATTGCCATTATTTTGTATTTTGCTTATTACGCCGATACAATCGACATGGCCCTGAACAATATGCCCTTCAAAACGATCCCCCATCTGCATGGCCGGTTCCATATGGACTTTTCCTTTTAGGTTCTGCGTCGCGATGTAAGCCTGCGTCTCAGGAGAGAGTTCAACGGTAAAACTGCCGGGCATAAGCTTGATGACTGTCAGACACGCTCCGTTAATTGCGATGGAGTCTCCGATCTTTGGACGGTATTGCGACTGAAGGGTAAGTTGATTGTTCTTATACTCCTGAACCGTTGCCATCTCTCTGATTAGACCTGTAAACATCGTTTATCCTAGGTGCTTTTTGACAAGTTTATCATAACTGCTTTGCAATGTGGCAAAAGCGTCTTCAATACTTGCCGCATTATTACTCGCATACATCATCAGTGCCGCATTAAGCCGGGCATATCCCAGAAGTTCTTCACTTGGATTCTTAAGCTGCTGGATCATCTCGTTGAGTGTTAGCTCTTTATTCGCCTCATAACTCTTTAATCCATATTCGGCTGGATCGATTGGCAAAGAGTAGGAATGCCCACCTTCGACGACAAGGATCTTTGTCTTTTTAAGGACTTCAGGGGTTCCTTCACTTCCACGCACAATGATCAGGCGTTTGTACTGTGGGCCATAAAGGTCCTTATAAAGATCGAAATAGGGAAGATGGTGCATACCGATAAGAGCAAAATCACTGTCTGCCACATTATGAAGTTTTTCAATCGTATTAAAGGCACTGCGCAATCCCAAGGCACGTCGAAGGTCTGTCAGCTTTGAGAGTTTTGGGAAAAAATTTGCTCTATCAAAATAATGGACATTTGAGCTGAATTTTGTATTCTCATAGAAATCTTTTGGATTGAATCCCAGTTTGCTTGGTTGTGCCCTGTCGCCATGTACGACAACAGGGATATGAGGTACAAGTTGTGCTGCAAGCAGCATCACAGGAGGAGATTTGACCTTGCCATCTAGAGGATAACCGATCTCAAGACTTTTTTTAATCGGTGTCTGTTGGATACGCTCTTTCATGGCATCGATCGCGCCCAAAAGTTCATCTTTGTCCTCTCCCTGTACGCGCCATCCTAACAAAAAGGCGGAGGTCTGTTCAGGAAGGGCAGTACCGTCAAGCATCATACCCATTGCTTCGTGCATCTCTTCACGCGAAAGGTGGCGGTTGCCTTTAGGTCCAGTTCCGACAGCTTTTAAAAAACTATGAAAGCGCATTAGAAGACGATCTTTCCATCACTCTGAAGTTGTGCAATAATATTTTTGGCTTTTTCATGTCCAGAATAAGCTGCCTTACGGCACCATTCAAGGGCTCTGTCCTGATCGGCTTCACAGCCATGTCCCTGATCATACATCTGGCCAAGGTTGTATTGAGCTGTCGGAACGTTTGCTTCGGCAGCTTTTTTGAAAAGATAGAAGGCTTTAATATAGTCCATATTCACGCCATGGCCTTCTTTGTAGAGGACACCAAGATTGTTGTAGGCTTCCATATTGCCGCGTTTTGCTGCTTCCTCATACCAAAAGGCAGCTTCAGAAAAGTTCTGGATACATCCCAGGCCTTTCTCTAACATCATGGCGACTTCATATTGTGCCTGGGGAACTTCTTTGATGGCCGCTTCTAGGAAATATTCATGCGCTTTGAACATATCATACTCAACCCCTTCACCATGAATCAATAAAACCGCGATATTGTACATGGCCAAAGGGTGTTTCTGTTCGGCTGCTTTTTCATACCAAAAGACAGCTTGAGAGATATCTTGAGTGGTGCCCTGTCCATTTTGATACATATAGCCAAGGCTCGCCTGCGCGGTTGCATCACCGGCTTGAGCAAGGTCGTTGTAGAGTTTAAAAGCGGTTTCAAAATCAGCATTGTTATAGGCATCGTGAGCTTGTTTAATCATAATATAGTGCACTCTTTTTCTTAAAAATTTTTTTTTGAATGGAAAAATTCTATCGTTTTTAAAATTATAGCGACAGAAGGTTATAGAATGATTTAATCATTATATTAACCCTTTGGAATGATAATGGTGGAACAGACGCCATTGTCACTGTTCTCAACAAGCAGCTTGCCGTGATATTGCTGTTCGATGATACTTTTGCTCATATAAAGGCCAAGTCCATGACCATTTTTACCTTGCTTTGTAGAGAAATAAGGGTCAAATATGTGGCTAAGGTCATCTGCGTCAATGCCTCCTGCATTGTCCTTAATCTTGATATGAACCTTCCCATCGACTTCAAGAATATCAATGTCGATCTTTGCGGATGATGGTTTATGTTCTAAAAATGCCTCTTGCGAGTTTTTGAGGATGTTCAGGATGACTTGGTAGAGTTCACCGGTCACCATCATCTGAAGCAGTTCTTGCCTCCCTTGAACGGAGATCAAAATGTTTTGTTCCTGGAAGGAAGTTGAGATGATAGAGGCTGATCTTTCCAGAAGGTCCCGTAAAGTTATGGAACAGGTTCGTTGTGAAGGTTCATACATCTTTCTAAACTCATCGATAGTCGCAGAGAGTTCACGGGTGTACTTTTCTATATTATGAATCTGTTCTTCCAAGTTATCATTGTCATGTCCACCCATGCCCAGGGAGAACTTCATTTGCGATGTTACCGCTGAAATACGAGAAAGCGGTTGTCTCCATTGATGCGCTATAATATTGAGCAGTTCATTCATCTGAATATTCCTGTTCTGGATAAAAAGTTTTTCTTGCTGCTCTTTCTGTTTAGCTATAGCCTGGGCTACACGATCTTCAAGCTTTTCATTGAGGATGGCCAATTCACTGATCTGGGCATACTGCGCAATCGCTGTACGAATAGAGATAAAAAGTTTTTCAATCGTCAAATCCGTTTTTGATTTGTAATCGTTGATATCATAATTGTCTATGATCTCTTTTTCCGGTACATCTCCGGGTTGTCCGGTACGGATGATGATGCGCGTGATAGCATCGTTGAGGTTTTTTCGGATAAATCTGGCGACATCCAAGCCTGAGTCACGGGTCTCCATACTGATATCAAGTAGAACGATTGCAAAATCCGATCGTTCTTTGAGAATATCAATCGCCTCTTTGGCACTGTAAGCCGATTCAAATGAGATCGCCATATCTTTAAATTTTAAATCTTTCAATGCCAGTTTGGTGATGGAATGGATATCTTTATCGTCATCAACGATAAAGAGTTTCCATGTGGTAGAGTTGATATCGGGTTTTATAGTGTTTTCGGAAGCAAAAGTAAAAGGTATCGTCTCAGCCATTGTATCACCATCATTTTATTATAAGGTATACATTGTATTACTTTAAATCTAAAATAGATGGAATATAAACGATATTAGTTTGTTTTTTTTATGAAAGAAGGTTCGGAGCAGAGCAAATGTTACAGAACAGGCCGTATTGTCTGTGCAAAAGCTGCTGGAAGCATATTTGGTATGATAAAAATAGAACCTTATATTAAATATTTTTTTACATTATGAAGTGAATGAAGGAATTGTGTATAAAATGACTGAATAAGGGTATAATTTCATTATAAACAAGGAAACATTGCCATTGGCGAAGTTTCTATTGAAATTTAGTTTCTCAACCTTTAAAATAGGTTTAGAAAGGAATACTTTTGAAATATGATGTAATAGTCGTTGGTGGAGGACATGCTGGTATCGAAGCGGCTCTGTCAGCTGCACGGATGAATCAGAAAACGCTTCTAATCTCAATGCTGGCTGAAAATGTCGGTGCGACCTCATGCAATCCTGCTGTTGGAGGGCTGGCAAAAGGCCACTTGGTTAAAGAGCTTGACGCTCTTGGCGGAGAGATGGGACTTATCACAGATGAGGCAGGGATACAGTTTCGTATCTTAAATGCAGCCAAAGGACCGGCAGTAAGGGGTACACGTGCTCAGATTGACATGGACAGATACCGTATCATCGCAAGAAATATTATCTTAAACACGCCAAACCTTGAGCTTTTGCAAGAGACGGTAGAGAGTCTTATCCTTGATGGGGAGAGTGTGCTTGGTGTCAAGACAGAGTTTTTGAATGAGTATATGGCTTCAAAAGTCATCCTGACAACAGGGACATTCCTGCAAGGTGTTGTACATATCGGTGAAACGACCCATGAAGCAGGTCGTTTTGGAGAGTTCTCTGCAAAGAAGCTTGGACTTCAACTGCGTGAACTCGGCCTTGATGTAGGACGCTTAAAGACAGGGACCTGTCCACGTGTAGACAGCTCGAGTATAGATTTTTCTGTTATGGAAGAGCAACCGGGGGATGAACTTCCAGCCCCTTTTTCCTTTAGAACAGATAGAGAGTCGTTTAAGCAGCAGAAGCAACAGCTTCCATGTTACATAACCTATACAAACGAGACGACACATCAGATCATCGAATCGAACTTTCATCGTGCACCTCTTTTTTCAGGACAAATTGAGGGTGTAGGACCGCGTTATTGTCCAAGTATCGAAGACAAAATCAATCGTTTCAGAGACAAGGATCGTCATCATCTTTTTATTGAACCACAAACCTGGGAAAACACAGAGGTTTATGTTAACGGAATGTCTACATCGCTACCTCCGGATGTCCAGCGGGAGATGATCCATTCCGTCAAAGGGATGGAAAACGCCCGAATTGTGCGTTACGGATATGCAATCGAGTATGATTATGTGAATCCGACGGATCTGCAGCATACACTTGAGACAAAAAAGATAAAAAACCTCTATCTTGCCGGTCAGATCAATGGAACGACAGGATATGAAGAGGCTGCCGCTCAAGGTCTTATGGCAGGTATTAATGCTTCGCTGGCCAATCAGGGCAAAGAAGCATTTATCTTGCGTCGAGATGAAGCGTATATCGGAGTGATGATCGATGACCTTGTCACGAAGGGTACAAAAGAGCCTTACCGTATGTTTACCTCCCGTGCTGAATACAGGCTTTTATTAAGAGAGGAGTCGGCTGATCTACGTCTAAGTGGTTACGGACATGAGCTAGGCCTACTCAGCGATGAGGTGAAAGCGGCTGTAGATCTTAAAAAAGCGCAGATTGAGCAGGGTGTTCAGTATCTTAATGAAATGGAATGTACACCGCATAAGGAGTTTTTGGACTTTCTTGAAGCAATGGGCGAAGATAAGATTACGGATAAGACACGTGCTATCAATATTGCGGCAAGAAAGTCATTTACGCTTGAGAAGCTCTTGAAACTCGAACCTCGTATCGCCGAGTTTGACGAGTATGTTCAAAACCAGATCATGATAGAAGCGAAATATGCACGTTATATCGAGAAGCAGTTAAAAGATATCGAGAAGATGAAAAAGCTTTTACATGTTAAGATCCCTAAAGACTTTGACTTTAGAACAGTTAAGGGTCTGAGCAATGAGATGATAGAGAAGTTTGAGAAGTTCAATCCGCCGACACTCCAAGCGGCATCACAGATATCCGGTGTCACTCCGGCTGCTATTGAGATCTTGCAGATATATATCAAGATGGGAAAAAACAAGAAAGCTGGATGAGAAGTACCCGGATTTCATCTGATCTCCCAGGTGTCACCGGAGTGAAGGAGCTTGCTAAAGTCTCCATTTCCCTTTTTTGCTTTGACCTCCATGACCTGAGCCGTCACCTGATCATTATAGATAACGTCTTCAACCTCGAATAGGAGACCAAACAGTTTAGGCATTTTTGGGTCGACATCCATCGCTACAAGTAAAGCAGCAAGCATCTCATTTCCCTTATCATGAACAAGACAGTCTGCTTCGCTAAACATCTCACCTAGCTCGACGATTTTTAATGTCAAGTTGTCAAGTACAATACCTTTCTTGACCTCATTGCCAAAGACCATGGGCTCGCCATGTACGAGCATAATGGAATGATCGTTTCGACTCTGTTTGTCGGTGTAGTCGGCATGACATCCATCATTGAAGATCACGCAGTTTTGATAGACTTCGATAAAAGACGTCCCTCGATGTGCTTCTGCCACAAGCATGATCTCCTGCATATGCTTTATATCCGTGTCCAGGGTTCTGGCAATAAAGGTCGCACTGGCGCCAAAAGCAAGTTTGGCAGGACTGAAAGGCCTGTCCAGAGAACCGTATGGAGTGGACTTTGTTATTTGTCCCTGCTTGGTCGTTGGAGAATATTGCCCTTTTGTCAAACCATAAATTTCATTGTTGAACAGAATGATGTTCATATCAATATTTCTTCGAATTGCATGAATAAGATGATTACCGCCTATGGATAGGCTATCACCGTCACCAGTGATGACCCATACGCTTAAATCAGGGTTGGCAGTTTTGATACCGGAAGCGACGGCAGGAGCTCTTCCATGAATCGTATGGTATCCGTAGGTGTTCATATAGTAGGGGAATCTTGAAGAACAGCCAATGCCTGAAACAAAAACAATATCTTCTTTTTTTCTACCTATTTGGGTTAATGCAGTTTGTATTGCCGATAGAATCGCATAATCACCGCATCCTGGACACCACTTGACTTCCTGATCACTTGCAAAGTCTTTTTTCGCATATTCTAAATGGTTGTTCTCAATCATTCTCCACCTCGTTTAACGCATTGCTAAAAGCCTCTTTAAGCTCTGATATCTTAAACGGCAAGCCTTCGACTTTATGATAGGAGATGGCATTGCAAGCAAATTTTGCATTGATTATATGTACCATTTGTCCCATATTGAGTTCAGGAACGATGACCTTCTTAAAGTTTTTGATAAGAGCGCCTATATTTTTTGGCATAGGATTGAGGTATCGTAAGTGAATGAGAGAGACTTTTTTACTTTCTTTTTGAAGGGCGCGTACAGCCATTTCGACCGAACCGTATGTCCCACCCCATGATATTACGAGCAGATCACCACTCTCATCACCTTCGATTTCCTGTAAAGGTATGTTTTCAGAGACTTTGTCTACTTTTTCTTGTCTGACACTACACATTTTTTGGTGATTGGAAGGATCATACGATACATTACCCGTCTCATAGTCCTTCTCCAGGCCACCAATTCGATGTTCCAGACCACTCATCCCAGGAATAGCCCAGTCTCTGACATAGGTATTTGGATCTCTTCGTATCCAGCTCCACTGATCTTTGTCGACTTTATCAGGATCAAGCATTTTGTGCTTTATGACAGCGTAGTCGATATTGATCTCTGGGATCTTCCAGGGTTCTGTTCCGTTGGCGATATAGCCATCGCTCATAAGGATGACAGGTGTCATATGCTCAAGTGCCAATCGGCTGGCTTCATAAGCCATATGAAAACAGTCGTTTGGCCTTGAAGCAGCGACTATGATTAAAGGTGAGTCCCCATTTCTTCCGTATAAGGCTTGAAAGAGATCTGATTGTTCCGTTTTAGTTGGAAGACCTGTGGAAGGTCCTCCTCGCTGGACATTGACGATCACCAAGGGCATCTCATAACTGATCGCCAAACCGATTGCTTCACTTTTAAGAGCAATCCCGGGCCCGGAAGAGGTAGTGATGGCCAGAGAACCGGCCAGGCCTGCACCGATAGCGGTGCAAATCCCGGCGATCTCATCTTCAGCCTGAAAGGTCTTGACACCAAACTCCTTGTGTTTGGAGAGTTCATGTAAAATATCCGAAGCCGGAGTAATCGGATAACTTCCGAGAAAAAGAGGAAGGTCAGCGGCCTGGGCAGCCCTGATAAATCCCCATGCTGTAGAGGTGTTTCCATTGATCTGTCTGTAAATACCCGGCTCGATTTTTGCACTTGAGACTTTATAAGTTGAGACGACAGCCTCAAGTGTCTCTGCGAAGTGGGCACCTGCTTTCATCGCGGTTTGATTAGCTTTTAAGAGTGCTGGAGTGTCACTGAATTTTAACTTGATCCACTGTAGGGTCGTATCCATCTCTCTGTGATATAAAAAGTAGGTCATACCCAGTGCATAGAAGTTTTTACATCGTTTTTTACTTTTCGTATCGAGATCGATATCTTTTAATGCTTCAAGTGTCTGGGAATCAATAGGTACTTTGATAAGCTGGTAACCGTCAAGTTCTCCAGTTTCAAGAGGATTGGCTTCATAACCAGCTTTTGAAAGTTTTTTCTCATTGAATGCATCGCTATTAAGAAGGATCGTTCCCCCTTTTTTCAAGTCTTTGAGGTTGACTTTAAGTGCGGCAGGGTTGAAGGCAACAAGCATATCGGCTTCATCACCGGGTGTGAAGATCTCTTTTGAACCAAAGTGGATCTGAAAACCGGATACACCAGCGAGGGTGCCTTGAGGTGCTCTGATCTCGGCAGGATAATCAGGGAAAGTCGCAATATCATTTCCCATGATTGCGGAGGTGTTTGAAAACTGTGCTCCAGTCACTTGCATCCCGTCCCCAGAGTCTCCTGAGAATCGGATAACGACACTTTCAAGCTCTTTTAGATTTT
>JBFESZ010000056.1:0-13182 GCA_041548245.1 Sulfurimonadaceae bacterium | reverse complement strand
CTCAAAGCTCCTCCTATTCCAAAAGGGGAGCAGATGAAAAGGGTTCCTGAAAAAAATACGGCACCATCAAAGGAAGTCCAAAAAGTAGCTGCTGTGATAAAAAACATCAAAAAGCCGGAGCTTATACAACCGGCTTCCAATAAATCCAAGAAAGCCTACGTAAAAACGGTTGATAAGTTTGTAAGCAAAGATATCAATATAACCAAAAAACCTGCGAAAAAAAGCGCCCTGTACACTATGCTATCTAAAAAACAAATGACAAAGAATGAACCGACAAAGAGAACAAACAACGGTACTCAGATCGGTAGTGACTTTAAAGAGGCTTATGGCGAGGCATTTGGAAAACTCTCAGCAGGCGAACAGAAGTATATCATTGACAATCAGGAGAGAATGCGCCGCATAACACAAGAGCAGCTTAACCGGCTAGCACCTGTAAACATTCCAAGAAATCTGCGTGTCAACGCGATGAATATCATTGAGTTCTATCTTCATCCCAATGGTGACATAAGCGGTTTGAAAACCATTTCTCCCTCGGGCCACCAAATACTTGATGACACTTCACTACAAACAGTCGAATACTCTTATCACCGCTATCCTCTACCGCAACAGAAAACACTGGTGAGATACAAGGTCGGCTATTATCTTGGTGGTCACAGGCATTAGTCTCACTGACACATAGGATCGCTGCTTTTCAACTTTGGAGACCAGGTAAGAGCGTTTTTGTCGACATCCTCATGTAGGATAAAAAGTTGTGACTCTTTGGCTTGCTCAGCATAATCATTAGGGGTCAGAACTGCTATACCGCCGGTAAGAATACTGTCTAGAGTCTCTGTTTTAAGCTTCGCACCGAACAAATCCACTTCCATGCCCACGCCACCAGCATTATAAAAATAAGAGTTACTTCGAATGAGATAAGCATAACATGGCTCAATAAAGAGCTCGATATCGACACCTGTTGAGTCATCACTCAGGCGGTATTGCGAGACCGAGCCGATCTGGATCTGTCTGTAATATAGGGGAGTGTCTTCTTTTATACTGCCGAGCCTATCTGCCTTAACTACAACACGAAGCCCGGGTTCATTAAAATGAGAAGAGGGTTTTTTTGACAGAAGTATAAAATAGTCTTCATCCTTTTTTGATTCACCTTCTTTCAGGACTATAAAGGTCCCTTTGAGTGCGGCTGAGAAGTTTTGAATACCCTGTAGACTCATCTCAAAAGCTTCAGGCCAAAACAGAGTATCCTCTTTCAACAAATAAGCATATTTACTCTCGACCTTGACGTCAAGCTCAACTTTATCCTTTTCCAGTCTAACATCACTGACATGACCAATAATGACACTTTTATACATGACAAGGTTTCCTGCCACAAGTCCATGCGAATCAGTACTATAAAGGACTATATCAACATACTTGTTCATTGCCTTGGACTTAGTCTCATAAAGCTTAAACTGTTCATGATTACGTACTGCTTTGCCTTCTTGCGACATCGGTGTATAGAATGCTATACCACCTGTAATAACTGTCTCTAAAGATTCGGTATTTATCTCTAATCCGTCCAAACCGAATTTGGCGTCTATGCCACTGGCAATATAGAACAGAGAGTTGTTATGAACTTCATTGGCATACTCTTTGGTAATAAATGTGTTGAAAAAAACTTGTTTTGTTTTTTCATTCCATTCAAAAGAAAGAACCCTGCCTACTTTGATCTGCTTATAATAAACAGGAGACCCTTTTTTAAGCGAACCCATCTGATCTGCTATCAAAGTAATATAAATCCCCTCTTTGTTTAAGTAGAGCTGCTCTTGCAGTTGTTCATAATCAGTATGGAGAAAGTAGCTATCCTTCAGGCTTTTTTCCGCTTTAAAGTCAGGTGTTTCGACAGCCAATCCGCCTCTTAAAACGCTTTCAAGACCACCTGTGCTGAGGTTTACACCGTCAACACCAGCCTTAATCTCAATACCGCTTTTATGATAAAACAGGGATGAGGTGTTCAAAAGATCTTTATACTTTTGCTCAATACTTACATCCACTGTAAAACTCTTTTTATCTTCATTGATACAATAGCTTACAACCTGACCGATTTCAATGCCGTGATAAAAGACTCCGCTGCCCTCTTTCAGACTTTTTATCTCCTTAGCAATCAATTTTAGATGTACGCCTTCAATACCTGGTCTCTGCTCATGTAATACAAAGTTGTTGCTTGCCTTTGCTTTGATATCTGTCGTAATGTAGTTTATATAATTACCTCTTAAAACTGCATCCAAACCGTCGACCTTGTCAAACCCTAGTTTCGGACTCACTACCCAAAAAAAAGCCTTTTCATTTGCAAGCTTTCTAAAATCATTATAAAGTTTGATCTTGACAAGGGTCTTTGCTTTGGCAGGGTCATGTTGCAACTCTTCGACAAGACCGGCTTCAACACCTTTATAAAACACTTTGGTACTGCCAGGCTCTAATCTGCTGTATCCTTCCATACTCAAAATGATTTCATCCTGATTTTGCATGGTCTCTTCATAGTTGCCATACAGGTGGTAGAGTGTTTTTTCTCTCGCCTGTGACGAAGCAAACGAATCTTCTGAATTATGCAATACAATACCTCCGGCGATAAAGCTTGCAAAAGAACCCATTTGAACCTTTACGCTCGAAAGAGTTGCCTGCACGTCTATTGCGTTGGCTTTATAGAAAAGCGATCTTTCATGTACAAGGTCCATATATTCTGTATCTATGCGAAGAAAAAGATCTGTACTTTTCTTGTCAGAAGAGAGTTTTTTATCCTCTATCTTGCCAATTACCTGCTTATTGTATAAAACAGGTGCGCCTATAGCCATATCACCCTTATCCACACTATTTACGATCACTAAAAGACCTGGGTCAAACACATCAACCGGGACAGAGGTAAGTGCGACAAAATTGTCTTCATAAGGTAAGGCATACAGTTCTTCTTTATTGTTTGCTGCAGGCATCACTGCGATATATACACCTGTGATGATAGTTCCCAGACCAGAGACCTCTGTAATACTGACCTTTGGTTCGACTTTCCAGAACTTGTTTCCTTTCCTTGCAATACCTTCAGCTGCTTTTTTGTCTATCATTACGGTAAGTTCGATCTTTGATACATCATCCTCTTTGATGCTTATCTCTTCAACAACACCCACCTTAATACCCTTGTACATAATCGGTGTTTTTCCCTCTCTGATCCCATCACCGTTCTCTATCACAATTGTAATACGTGTGCCTGCATCGACATAGTTTTTCCAGATCATCCCTGCCGTGATCAAGACGGCAAGTATTGGAGCTATCCAAATTAGAGATATGCCCCGGCCTTTTTTGCCTACTGCCAATTCATCATAACTGTTCATCATTCACCTTGTCTGTGTGCTGATCCCATAAGAGACGTGTATCGAAACTATTGGTAGCCATAATTGTTAAAACTACCATTGTAGCAAAAGATATTGCTGCAAAACCTGTCGTTACCTGTGCAAGTTCACCAAACTGTACAAGTGATATCATAAGACCGATGACAAATATATCCAGCATGGACCATTTTCCTATAATATAGACAATTTTGAAAAGTTTGTGTTTTTCAAGAAGTCTCCATTTTGAATGTACATGTACAGAATAGAGTAAGAAAAAAAGAACAAAAAGTTTCCACACGGGAATAAAGATACTTGCAATAAATATAACCGTACCGACAAAAAACTCTCCATGCTCATAAAAATAGAAGATCCCGTCTAATATTGTATTGTTTTCAAATGTTGTGACGGTATCCGTTTTCATGATAGGAAAATAGTTCGCTGGGATAAAAAAACAGATAGCTGCTAGAGAAAGGGCCAGTGTCCTTACAAACGAATCGCGCTTTCTCTGATGTAAAGGCTCGTTACAGACAGGGCATCTCGACAGGTTTGAGGATGCAATATTTTTACAGTCAAGACAAAGAGAAACATTGGCAGATTTATCAGTAAGCATGGTGGAAAGCCCTCCATATCTGTCGTGAATTAAAACTGCTTCCCAACATAAAAGTAAAAATCAATAAGCTGACAAACATAACCATACCAGGTCCGAAAACAACCTCTGCCGTCGCGCTTAATTTTACTGTAGAGACCAAAATAGCAATAATATACACATCAAGCATAGCCCAATGACGTATCCTTATCAAGGTTTTGAAATAGAACTTCATCCATCTAGGCTTTTTCTTTCTGATCAGTGATGAAAACATCAAAATCGAAACGATAATCTGCACAAATGGAGCAAAAACAGAAGTAAAAAACACAAGGACACTCAATACAGGATATCCGTCATAATAGAAATAATAAAGTGCACTTAACATGGTGTCGGTTTGAGCAGATTCACCAAGCTGAAAACTCATAATTGGCAACAGCATAGCCGGAAAAAATACAATCAACGCTGCGATTGCCAAACCCAGATCACTCTCTATATCGCGTGGCAATTTCCGCACAGAGCTTTGACAACGCGGGCAAAAAATCTGCTTTGCATCGGCATCATCTTCCATCAACAATCCGCATCCAGAGCAACATATCACTTCATTCATACTGTGAATTATACCAGCAATGTTCAAGATTGTTAAGCAGGCAAGATTGAACAGAGGAGAGCAACAGTAAAATGCTGTTTCAAGGCGGCACTTATCTGGCCTCTAATGTCCTAAGCGCACCTTTGTAAATAGGTTCGTCAATAAAACCGTATTTGTCATCAGCGAAGCCTGTAATTCCCTGTTCTCGCATCTTTTCAAAGAGCTCGATAATATAACGTGCCCTTTCTAACTCTTTGTCTTCAAGTTCAAACAGATTCATCGCTGCTTCAGCCTGGGCAGGAGAAACACATCCCTTCGCATTAAATCCCATCAGCTTCTCAAGTTGTATCCAGCGTTGGAACTCTTTCATATTTTGATAATCCTGGTATACGAATGAGACCGGATGGGTTTGTATTGTTTTAGCTGCTACAAGAAACTGTGAAAGCAGATAATGTATTGTGGGATTATCCGGCTGTAAGATACTCTGATTGAGTCCAAGATCGGCAAGCAGGTCAAGAATGCCAAGATAGACAGCCTTGACTCTGCCTCCTTGCTGCAGTGAGAGCAGGTTGCTGAAAGCCTCTTTTGTTTCTATACTAAGATGCAGCTCAATACTTTCATCCAATACATCCAACACCCTTTTGATATCAGATAGTGTACGTATTTTTGGTACACGTATGGCATCAGGTTTATAAGGATTTAAAAAAGCAATTTCATCAAGTCCGCCCTCATCTATCGCATTAACACGCACAACGAGTTTTTTCGTACTTTTGGGAATCTTGGACAAAAAATAAGCGGATAACCTTAACGCCAAAGGTTTTTTCTCCGCAGAGACACCGTCTTCAAGATTCAACATAATACAGTCGCTTTTTAGTGTCTCTATTTTCAACAAATGTTTCAGATTATGGGCCGAGAGCATCAAAGCGGATTTAAAACCCTGTGTCCTGTTTTGAATACGATTGTTTGGTTTTAACAAGCCGTCTAAAGCTGGAATATCATTTTCGTTAACAATGCTTTCTAGCACATCAATCTGAGGAATAAACATCTATTTCACCTTGTGCAAGTAGCCATATAAGGCTTTAATCTCTTGTGACGTCAAAAAATACTTAGGCATAATCCCACGTCTTTCTTGAAGAGCTGCCCTGAATGCTTCAAAACTTATGGAGTTTATCTCATCTGTTTTAAGCTCTTTTTTCTGATTCTTGTCTTTATAACGCGAAATTACCATGCCTTCACCGCGTTCTCCATGGCATTTGTTGCATCCTATACCGCGTGGATTCTTGTAAAGATGCTCGCCATACTCCTGCTCGGTTATAAAAGAGTCTCTCTCTTTGGCAAAAATCGTTACTATCAGTAGTAAAAGTAGAAAGCAAACCCGCATTCAAAGCGCCCTTTTAGTGTAATACGGTATGATATCAAAAATATTCTAAAGAGGTTTTGATGCAGATTCTTGATGGTAAAGCGCTTTCATCGAAGATTAAAGAAGAGGTAGCGAACGAAGTCATACAACTTAAGAAAGAGACGGGCCGCGTTCCCGGTCTTGCTGTGATATTAGTAGGCAACGATCCGGCAAGCCACGCCTATGTTTCTATGAAGAAGAAATCCTGTGATGCGGTCGGCTTTTACTCTGTCACTCACGAGATGCCCGCCGATATCTCACAAGAAGCGATTGAAAAGACTATCGAGATGATGAATGAAAACCCGAACATCGATGGTATACTGATTCAACTTCCACTGCCACCACAGATCGACACGACAAAACTGTTAGAACTCGTTGCACCGCATAAAGATGTGGACGGCTTTCACCCTTTCAACGTTGGTCGCCTGACAACAGGACTGGATGGTTTTGTTCCTTGTACACCGCTGGGTGTCATGAAGCTTCTGCAAGAGTATGATATTGATGTTCAAGGGATGAATGCTTGTGTTGTCGGTGCTTCAAATATCGTTGGCAAACCTATGGCAAGTTTACTGCTTAATGCTAATGCAACCGTTGATATCTGCCATATCTATACAAAAGACTTGAAAGCGCATACCCTACAGGCAGACATACTGCTTGTTGGCGTTGGTGTAATCAACCTTATCACAGAAGACATGGTCAAAGAGGGAGCCATCGTCATTGATATTGGCATCAATCGTACGGAAGACGGCCGTTTGGTAGGAGATGTCGATTATGAGAATGTCAATAAAAAAGCCTCTTATATCACACCTGTTCCTGGCGGTGTGGGACCGATGACTATTGCCATGCTGCTTCGTAACACACTTGAATCGGCAAAAAGACGTCAGAACAGCTAAATAACACCAGACATACTAAAACGAAAGAAATCAAATGAAAGAAAAAGCAAAAAAATTTGCCCGCAAGGCCTATAAGTTTTCCAACTCATGGACAGGCACTATTATCATTGTTCTCTTGGTTATATTTTTTGTTGCACAAGCATTCAGAATACCTAGTGGATCGATGAAATATTCTCTTCTGGTCGGTGATCATCTCTTTGCCAAAAAGTTTGCTTATGGCATCTCTACACCGCATCTTCCTTTTTTAGAGATTCCACTTATTCCGGGAACTGATGGGCATATTATTGATGGCGACACCCCTCAAAGAGGTGATATTGTTATCTTTAGGTATCCTCAAAACCAAAGCATACATTTTGTAAAACGCTGCGTAGGTCTGCCTGGAGACATTCTCTTTGTCCATGAAAAGAACCTATATCTTCATCCGGTAGAAGGTGATGATTATGTCAAAACGAACTATCCAAAAGATAGTATCGTTGAAGCCTTTGGCAAACTTTTTGTTAAGAATCCTTATGCTTCCGAGCATCCGGGTATTCACCATGATGATTCCGTCATCAATGATGGAAGCAGCCACATGCCTATCTTTTTCACCCCACCAATCAAGGTGCCTGAAAATGAATACTTTATGATGGGTGACAATCGAGATCATTCTAATGACAGTCGTTTCTGGGGAACGGTTCCATATGGCCTGATAGAAGGTACGCCATGGTTTGTATATTTCAGTATCAATGATAAATATGAGATCCGTTGGGATAGAATGGGAAAAACACCGAGCGATCTTGAAGGTATAGAGTATATCAAGCGTGCTGAAGCTGAGGATATCAAAAAAGAAAAAGGTATTTTTTAATTGGACAGTGTTGATCTAATAAAAATAATTGCAGCTGTAGTGGCTCTGATCATAGCTATTGTCGGTCATGAGATTATGCATGGATGGGTTGCCTACAAATATGGTGACAATACGGCAAAAGACATGGGACGGCTAAGCTTAAACCCTATAGTCCATATCGATCTCTTTGGAACAATAGTGGTTCCTGCGATGATGTATTTCATTCCCATGCTTTTTGGTGCCAGTTCAGGCCTTCTTTTTGGCTGGGCCAAACCTGTTCCAATAAATACACGTATAGTCATACAAAATGGCGGATACAGTGCTGCCATGCAAGTCTCACTTGCAGGAATTGCTTATAATTTTGTCATGGCAGTCATTGCCTCTATTGCGTTCACCGGGTTGATGCCTCATGATCTTGGCCTTCGTGAGTTGATCAACAATGCGGACCAATTCGTTCTGCTCTATTTTATCTGGATGCTACTCATTATCAATGTTGTACTTGCCGTCTTTAACCTTTTGCCGGTCCCCCAGTTCGACGGAGCACATTTTCTTACTTATTTGAGTCTTAAACTAGGGCTTAGAAAAGTTGCAGAGTTCTTTGTCAAGATGGAACCTTACGGTATGATAATCGTTGTTATCATGCTTGTTGTTGATCCGATACGAAATATTGTGCTCGCAATGCCTGTTCAATATCTATTAAAATTATTACTTAGCTAGGAGATTACCATGAAATACTATGTTGCAACCGACCATGCAGGCATTGACCTTAAAAACCACACCTGTGAATATCTAAGGGCAAAAGGCTATGAGGTCGTCGATCTTGGTCCAAATACAAAAGATCGTGTTGACTATCCTGATTACGCCGTGAAACTGTGTCAGTCTGTTTTGAAAGATGAAGGCAGCATGGGTGTGCTTATCTGCGGTTCTGGAATAGGCATGAGCATAGCGGCAAATCGCCATCACGGCATACGTGCTGCTTTGTGTCATGATGCTTATACTGCGCGTATGGGGCGTCAGCATAATAATGGGAATGTATTATGCTTTGGTGAGCGTATCGTTGGTGTCGGTGTTGCCGAATCGATTATTGATGCCTGGTGCGAAGGCGCGTTTGAAGGCGGCCGTCATGCAGGCCGTGTCGATAAACTAGAGGCTATAAAGGGCTAAATAATTAGAGCCTATTAAATCATACGTGAAGGATATCCATGTTTTTTGAATGGTCATTACTGAGTTTTGTCACCTTGGCAGCAGTCTTTTTGTTTGTAAAGATGTTTTATTTTAAAAACATAACACACAAAGAGCAAAAGAGTAATGATCTGATGAAGCTCACTCTCAAAGAAGCAGAGATTCTAATCCGAAAATATCAGATCCAGTTGCAGCGTTCTTTGGGTAATGTAGACATTCTTACTGACGAACTGAGCAAGCTTAGAAATGAGCTTAAAGTCTTGAAACAGAGAAACTCGCAACATCGCGTTGAAACCGACCGATTAAAGTCTAAGATCAAAGACCTTGAAAGTCGTATTGATGCACTTTTATAAAATATTAACAAGGCAAGCGTATGCTAAAAAATGAAGACAGAAAAATCATTATAGATGCTATCAGAGAGATACCTGATTTTCCTCAGCCAGGGATCATATTTAAAGACATCTCAACGATTCTAAATGATGCTGAGGCTTTTGGTCTGTTAATGGATCATCTCAAAGAGCGCTATAAGAACATGGAGCTTGATTTTGTCGCTGGTATTGATGCACGCGGATTTATTTTTGGTGCTGCTCTTGCAAGAGACCTTGGTATTGGCTTTGTGCCGATCCGTAAAAAAGGAAAATTGCCTTATACGACCATATCAGAGAAGTATGCCCTTGAATATGGCTTTGATGAAGTGGAGATTCATATAGATGCTTTCAGGAACATCAAAGATGCCCGTGTGCTTTTGATTGATGATCTGATAGCAACAGGTGGAACGGCTTATGCCGCTGCCAACTTAATCGAAAAGTCAGGCGGAAAATGCGTTGAAGCATGTTTTATAATGAGTCTGAACTTCCTAGGTGGAACTAAAAAACTTGAAAAAGTTTCACCTGTTTACAGTGTTTTAGGAGAAGAATAGTGTATATCCCTTCAAAAAGTAAATTTGATCCCGATGAGAATGGCCACTTCGGCTTTTTCAGTGAAAACAGTGTCGCTTTTGGCGGTCGTTATGTTCCCGAGACACTTATGCCAGCACTTATGGAGCTGAAAGAAATCTATGCTGAGCTTCGACATGATAAAGAGTTCTGGAAAGAGGTGCATTATTATCTGAAAGACTATGTCGGGCGCCCTTCACCGCTCTATTTTGCACAGAACATCTCTGATGAGCTTGAGGCCAAAGTCTACTTCAAACGTGAAGATCTAAACCACACAGGCGCGCATAAAGTCAATAACGTGATTGCACAGGGCCTGATGGCAAAAAAACTTGGCAAGAAGAAAGTCATAGCCGAGACAGGGGCTGGCCAGCACGGTGTCGCGACGGCTACTATCTCTGCCCTCCTGGGGCTTGAGTGTGAAATATTTATGGGAGCCAAGGACGTTGAACGTCAGGAACTCAATGTCTTCAGAATGAGGTTGCTGGGTGCAAAGGTCAATGCTGTAGAGAGCGGAAGCCGTACACTAAAAGATGCCATGAATGATGCTATCCGCCACTGGGTAACAAATGCACGTGACACATTCTACATTATTGGTACGGTTGCCGGTCCTCACCCTTATCCAATGATGGTCCGTGATTTTCAAGCTATCATTGGCTATGAAGCACGCCAGCAGATACTTGAACTTGAAGGAAGACTGCCTGACAAAGTCATCGCATGTATCGGTGGTGGTTCAAATGCTATCGGAGCATTTCAGCACTTCCTAGAGGATGAAGGCGTTGAGTGTATCGGTATAGAAGCCGGAGGGCTTGGTACCGACACTGACAAGCATGGCGCTTCCCTGGAAAAAGGGCGTCCAGGTGTTCTTCATGGCCAGATGTCTTATCTGCTTCAAGATGACGACGGACAAGTGCTTGAAGCACACTCTATTTCTGCTGGACTTGACTATCCAGGTATTGGACCGGAACACGCTTTCCACAAAGACAATAAAAGTGTAAGTTATGACTCAATCACGGATCAAGAGGCTTTGGACGCCTTTGTTTGGTTGTCACGCAAAGAGGGCATCATCCCTGCATTTGAGTCTTCACACGCTGTTGCCTATCTGAAAAAGATAAAGGATATCAAAGGTCAGACTATCATCGTCAACCTATCGGGCCGTGGCGACAAAGACATGATACAGGCGAAAGACCTGCTTAACTTTGACAACGAGGGAAAATAGGACCATGAATATTTCAATCAAGAACGCTCACCTTTATGATATTGATGCCGATGTCACGGTCACCTTTGCTTTAAATACCGATGACCTTCTTCACGAAGGTATACTAAACGAGCTTGGATTTAAAGCGAAACAAGACGAGACATGCTACATCTCAGAGTTCAAGACGCTTTACGTCGGTGTTGAAGAAAATGAGCATGACCTCTTCCGCTCAGCTGCTGCCACAGCAGTCAAAGCCCTGGAAAAATTTAACTACAGTAGCTTGAAGCTTTCTCAATACGATACAAACAACGACAATGGTATCTTCTCCGCTTTGATTGAAGGCTTCATTCTTGGAAGCTACAAATTCGAAAACTATAAGAGCAAAAAAACAGAAGTCACGCTTGATAGTATTATGATTTCGTCAAGGACTCTTGAGGATGAGCCAAGTGAGATGGATATACTCAATGACATTTTGAACAAGACACGTATTACAGCGCTTTGTACTAACTATGTTCGTGACCTTGTCAATACTACACCGGAGGACCTCTATCCAGAAAAACTCGCTGATATTGCTAAAGAACTGGCCGAAACGAATGATTTGAGTTGTTTAGTTCTGGGTGAAGAGGAACTTTCCAATGAGAAGATGAATGCCATGCTAAGTGTCGGCCGCGCATCCCGTCATGACTCCAAGCTTATACACTTAAGCTACACACCAAAAGATCCTGTTGCGACCATTTCTCTTGTCGGAAAAGGCTTGACTTATGACAGTGGCGGGTTAAGCCTAAAGCCCGCAACTTCTATGGTTAGTATGAAGCTTGACAAAAGTGGAGCATGTACAGTTTTGGGAATTTTGAAAGCAGTCAGTGAACTTAAGCTAAATGTTGAAGTCCACGGGATTATTGGTGCCGTTGAAAACATGATCGGCGGGGATGCCTACAAACCTGATGATGTATTAACGGCTAAAAATGGTACGACCATCGAAGTAAGGAATACCGATGCAGAGGGACGGCTTGTCCTTGCTGATTGTCTTTCCTATGCACAAGAGAAGATACAAGCTGACTATATCTTTGATTATGCAACCCTTACGGGTGCCTGCGTTGTGGCTTTAGGAAACTATACCACTGGAATTATGGGTCACTCTTCGACAATCAAAGACTCTCTTGTTCACGCTTCTGAAAATACAGGAGAACTTATTGGCACCTTACCGTTCAACCGTTATCTGAAAAAACAGTTAAAAAGTGAAGTGGCCGACATCTCCAATGTCTCAAACAAGCCGTATGGTGGGGCTATTACAGCCGGCCTTTTCTTAGACACCTTCATCGAAGAGGAGAATAAGCAGAAGTGGATACATTTTGATATCGCTGGTCCTGCCTACGTTGAATCAAGTTGGGGCTGCAATCCTTACGGCGGAAGCGGCGTCGGCGTTCGATTGACTGTCGATTGGCTATCTCAACTCAAATGAAGAAATACCGCCTGCTCATAGGTGGTCTGTCTTTACTGCTCATACTTCTTTTTGGCTTTACTGACAAGCTCTTGAAAACCTATGCTTCGATTTTTTCCATAGACAATGCGACAAAAGGTGCGGACTGCATTTTAATATTAAGTGGAAATGATGAGACAAGACCTGAACGTGCCGCTTGGTTAATCAAAAAAGGATATTCACAGCGACTCTATCATACCGATCAAAAAGAGTGGTCTGGAAAATATCCCGAAATATTTGGTGGTGATTTCAATAAATCCCAATCTCTTTTGGCAAGATATAACCTAAGTGCTGATATAATTCCAAGCATAAAAGGAGGTGCAACAAGCACCTTTGATGAGGCATATGACTTCGTCGTCTTTTTGCAGTCACATCCGATGAAACATATCATATTGGTAACCGATACCTATCATACTTCAAGAGCGCATTATGCCTTTAGAAAGATTCTTGATCTTAATGGTTATGAAAATGTGAGAATTGAGATGTCAGCTGCGCCAAATGCGATCTTCAATGAAGACAATTGGTACAAGACAGAAAGAGGCATCAGTGCTTATCTATTAGAACCGGTTAAATACCTGTTTTATATCTTTAATACAACAAACTCAACACTCGTCAAAGAGGGATAAAAGGAAAAATATGGGACTTAGCATCGGCCTTGTAGGCTTACCTAACGTAGGAAAATCAACAACTTTTAATGCACTGACAAAAGCACAGAATGCAGAAGCAGCAAACTATCCGTTTTGTACG
>JBFESZ010000055.1:0-13382 GCA_041548245.1 Sulfurimonadaceae bacterium | reverse complement strand
TCTGTTGTTACAAGTTTAGTAAGACCAAGAAGCATACCCATCATTGCCATGTTAGTAGCAAGTTCAGTACCTGCAATTTTCATTGCCAAGGCTGTTGCATCAAATTGAACAACTGTTGTATTAAGGTCTTCAAGAACTTTAATATCGTCTTCAGTAAGAACATCATGATCAGTATTAATAATGATCAAAGAGTTTGGCTTTAGACCTGTATAAAAAGGCATTGTATATGATTTACCGTGTGTTACAACTTGTGAGTGGTAAATCATAATAATGTCAGGGTAAACAACTTCACCCACTTCATAAATCGGCTCAGATGAAGCTCTAACATAAGCTTCAACCGGTGCCATACGCTTTTCAGAACCAAAGAATGGTACCAAAGATGCATATTTACCTGCATTATCCATAGTAGAACCAAGGATGTGTGCAGTTGTAACAACACCCTGCCCACCTAGTCCTGAAATTCTAATGTTATATCTTTTTTTATCTGTTGCCATACTAGTTTACCGCCTCTGCTTTTTTCGCTCTTGATGCTGCTTTTTCTTCAGCTTCTACACGCTCGATTACTGCTTTAGCTTCATCAGTCATGTATTCTTCGAATTGAAAACGAGTTTTCTCTTTCTCTTTTGCATCAGCAAATACATCTTCAGTAGGAATTGAATATTCAATGTTACATGATGTGTAAGCGTGAATAAACGTTGGTCCAACTTCTCTCGCAACAAAGATCGCTCTTCTGATGATTTTTGCCGCTTTTTTGATGTTTGTAGGTGACATTCTTACAGTATACACACAACCAGCTGCTTGCGCCAATGCTGTTGCAGGCATCTTCTCACCTTTTTTACCTAGTGGAGCCATCTTAAGGATTGCGCCTTTAGGAGACATACCAGACTCTTGACCACCTGTATTTCCATAAACTTCGTTGTCAAGCATGATCGTTGTGAATTTTTCACCACGGATCCATGAGTGCATAGTCATAGAGAAACCGATATCCATAGTACCACCGTCACCGGCAATAGTAATAACATCTTTTGTCTTATCAGGGAAACGTAATCTAAATGCACGTGTAAGACCAGAAGCCATCGCATTTTGATCACCGTAGTTACCATAGATAAATGGAACAGCAGCCTGAGAAATAGCCAAACGACCACATCCAGCTGTACCAAGTGTTACTGTCTCTTCTGGCTGTGGAAGTGAAGCAAAAATCAATCTGATGTAGTATGCCATCCAACAACCTGAACACATTGGGTGTTCTTCCATCAACTCTTTGAATTGACCCATGTTACCTGGGCCAGCTTCATCTTGAGTCTTTCCAAATGGACCGTAGTCAACTAGTTCTACATAATCTTTTGGCAAATATTTTTTAAATCTCTCTGCCGGAGTTATATACTTTAAGCTCATTTTATCCCCTTATTATAATTTTAGATCGTACTCTAAACCAAGAGACGTGTGAATTTCTTTCATGATCAATTCAACTGGAAGTGTCATACCACCATATACTCTTGGACCTTCTACAACAATACCACCGTTTGGAATCGCTGCTTTAACTTCTTTAGACAACCAACCAATGATGTTGTGTTCAGGAACGATAAGTGCCTTAGCATTCTTAACCGCATCACGGATTTCATCAATCGGGAATGGTCTGATTGCTCTAACTTTGATTAGACCAACACTTAGACCAGCTTCTTGTGAATATCTCCACGCTTCTCTAGCCTGTGCAGCAGCACAACCAGAAGCAACAACAAAGACATCAGCTTCAGGGTTTTGAACTTCGATTGGTCCGCCAAGGTACTCATAGATATATTTCATCGCACGAGCATTTGAATCCCAAATCTCTTGCTGCCATACTGAGTGAATCAGGTAAGACATGAAGTTTGACTTTTGAACCGGTGCATCACGCTGGATTCTAGCTGGTGGAGTTTCATTATCCATAGCCGGAACCGGTGCAGCAACTGGGTCAAAGTGATTAAGTGCATACTCTTCACTAGTCATGTTAACATAACCTTTAGCGTGTGTAACGAAGAAACCTTCTGTTGCAACAGCTACCGGAATATAAACATCAACTTTTTCAGTGATAGCAAAAGCTGCCAACGTCATGTCGAATGTATCTTGCTGGTTTTCAGCATGAAGCATAACAGCACCACAGTGCATCATATATGCCATTTCGATATTATCTGGCTGGATTGACAACGGTGCATTTACAACACGAGTCAAAATACCAAGTACAGCCGGAACACGGTGTCCTGACCATGAAACGATCGCTTCTAGACCACGTAAAAGTCCTGGACCTGATGTCGCTGTAAACAGACGTACACCCGCTCTAGCAGCACCCGCGATTGCTGACATCGTACCAAGTTCTTCTTCAGCTCTATAGTACTCTTTGATGTGACCCTGTGCATAAATATCACCAACAAGGTGCATTACCTCTGACTGTGGTGTAATAGGATAAGCAATTGCCATATCAACGTTTGCTCTTTTAACAGCTTCTGCCATTGCTTGAGCACCTGTAATAAAGTTTCGCTCTCTTGGAGCTTCTTTTAACAGGTAGTTCATATCTACGAATTTTTTCGTATCGTTTGGTCTTGGTCTTGTATCTACATTACTCATTTATTTCTCCCTTATTCAGTTTCAGTTACGTGTTCACCTTTTTTGGTCATGATGAGACTTCTGTACTCGCCATAATCATGTGGTGACAATGCACTGAAATCTTCTTTTTGTAAAGATGGATTTTCAGGTGGTAGAGTAGTTTTCCACTCAATGCCTAATTTGTTTCTTTCTTCAATAACGATCTCTTTGAAATTTTGGATATCTGATGCATGTAGATCTCTAATAGATGCCATTGCTTCTTCATGCCCCATATAAGCACATAATGCAGTTGTATAACAGTTAGTACCCGCACGGATCATTCTTAATGAAAGGTTTGCGTAGTGACAGTGTACACCAACAAAAATACAAGCTTCGATTCTATTATCAAGGATTGTAAGATTTGGGTGGTTTGGATTGATCTCAGCCTTAACATCGATCTTTGGATATTTTGGTCTGTAATCCGGCATTGGAATGATTTTACAATTAGGAATCTCAGATGCAAGATCTAATAGAGCTGCAGCTTTTTCTGCAACATCATCTTTCCAGTCCCATAATACTTGTGGACCAGGGAAAATTGTTGGGTTTTTTCTTGTAAGCAATGCTTTAGCAGCATCTCTCATTGCCTCTTCAGGTGTGACAACATTACCATAAAGTAAAGCTGAACCTTCTGGTGCAAGCTTAACTCCCATGGCAGGTGCTGACTGCGGCATATACCCAGCAGGGCCTTCTGTTACTATCTTTGTCATAGTTGACTCCTTTATATGAAAAAGTTTCGAAAATTACACTAAAAGTGCATAAACCATTTTTAAATCCCATATCTAATAATAAACATTAAAATTAGACATATGGTTTTTCAGACAGAAAGTATCATCTACTACATTCAGAGTCTTTGAAAAACATGAATTTGTGGCTAATTGTATCGAAAATTATCTTTATATACATATTAAACGCTTTGCTGACTTTTCATGTTATACAGCTGAGAAATCTTTATCTAAGTCAGATTATATATCTTAAAACGATAGTGCACAACGAGCCTAAAAGCCTCATGAAACCCCACAGTCAACGGCTGACTAGAAGGAGGTAGAATAAAAAGTGCACATGTAAACAGGAAGTTTTTCTCTTGCCTCCAAGTATACCTAACCTGCTGTATCTGTGTATTTCAAAATTATTAGACTTGAGTAGTATAGTTACATACTTTCAATATCAAAGTAATGTTAGATTATTTCAATGGGTAATATTGTAACACTATAGCCGTTCTCTTGTACGTCAAAAAGGCATATTTCTCACATAAGATCAGTCATATAAGGTGAACTAATCGTTTTTACCCACATTCATATACTGTTAAATATAGATCTTAGGATTATTGATATTACGGTTCAAGCAATGTATCTGATTCCCCCTAAAAGATTACAAAAAAAGCCTAATATGCTCCGGCAGATAAACCAACGATAATCTGTTATGAAAAAGCTATCTGTAAGAGCTTCTTTCAAACCAAGTAAACTGGATAATTATTCTTTGTGTAGTCTTCACCTCTTGACTGCCCTCGCATAGCTTTACACGAAAGTATTTCACTTCCTTAGCAGC
Source organism: Sulfurimonadaceae bacterium (assembly GCA_041548245.1). Lineage (GTDB taxonomy): Bacteria > Campylobacterota > Campylobacteria > Campylobacterales > Sulfurimonadaceae. The sequence continues at coordinate 9,218 of JBFESZ010000055.1, read as the reverse complement.
CACAACTTCCCGTACCACATCCGGTAGGATCACTGGGACCACAACTGCCTGTACTACAAGAGCTTCCTGCATTAGGATTCTCAGCTACCTTGATCATAAACTCATTATCACTTACTCTCTGAGGAAAGAACAAGTGTGCTGAACAGAAGTCCTCATTCATGAACTCGGCCAATATATTTGTATAATTATATGCATCTTTCTGGCTATCAAATGTTTTTTCACTTTGATATTCACTTCTTTTAAAACATCCGCATTCATGCTCAACTTTCACTGTATACATAACTTTCCTTTTATTGATTATTCGCGAAGTATAGTTACAATAACTGAAATTGAAGTGCTTTTTGATAGTAGTGATGCTTTAATAAAAAAAGATTTATCTTCAAGGTTCTAAAGAACCTTCAGGATAAACTAGTTCCAACTCTTTTGAGGAAGGTTATCGATGAGTGAAACAGCAGGATGTTTGAAAATAAGACCAAAGACAGGCTTTAAACCTGTTCTTGCTCTAGAAGGAGAATAATTTTCTTTAAAATTATTCCTAGTTTCCTCCGCTTCCTTTTGGAGCTTCTTTGCTAGCATCAAAGCCGATTGTAACGCCACTCTTGTTCACAAGGTCTCTTGCATCTTCGATGTATTCATCATCTTCATCATCTTCAGGTCTGAGAGTTTTATGTATCACTATCTTCTCACCGTAATCTACAGCTTCAAAAAAATGTGTCATACAAAACTGTTGGTTCATAAGGCATTCCAAAACCCGTGCTTTATTGATCATATCTTCTCTTGTATCAAAACTCATATTATTTTCAAAATCACTTTTTTTGAAACAACTGCATTCTTCTTCAATTACAATTTTATACATGTTCTTCCCTTTTTATATTTATTTTGGAATTATAACACTTGGTACTTTATATGCACTAACTGTTTTTTAGATTCTATATTGCCTTAAGTTTAAGACTATAATAAGCACTATTCAAGTTCTTTGATTACAATGAATTCACCATTTTCATATGAGTAGACCTTTTTGGCTTCTCTGTCGAAAATGACAGGGCGTATCCACTCATTCAATATAAACTCTTTTGCAATAGAATTCTCAACTGCTTTTCCTACTTTTTCCAATGGTGCTTCTACAAATGAAAGAAGTCTTACCGGCTCGTGGTATGCTTCTCCTTCCAGATAGACAGATTGGATAGGAAGACCTATCTTCAAGTCACTGTAATTACCGCTGAAAACGCCTATTTTTGAGACGATATTATGATATACCTTTGAACCGGCACCATAGACATGGTTATCCACCGTAGAGAAATAGTGCTCTAAGTTGATCCACTCACCGACAATCAACGGCCCGTCAAAAATACGTGTCAGTATCTCAGCATCATCATTGTCGACTGTCCAGTCATATGAGTGCATAAAAAATCTATTATTTAACACTAGGTGCTTGGTATAATCTCTCGGTCCTGCAAAAACACCCATATTCTTCGCCAATCCCCACTCTGGTCTTGGCTCAGACCAGTCCATGGACTTGATTATGATATCCTTTTGTGTACGCGTACATGGAAGAGACTTTGCTCTTTCAATCCTGGACAATGCAGAGGCTTTATTAAAGTCACTCATTATCTTAAAAAATCTAGGTGCTTCTTGCTGTGTTAAAATATCTGTGTCATAAAACTTTATCTCATCTGTTGACGTAATATGAAGACCTGGCATAAACTTTGTAGTTTCGGGAATATCAATACCTTTTTCTTTGATCGCTTCACGCACTTCTTTGCAATTAGCTATCATACAAAGTGCTCGTGTATTTGGCAAAGAGATATTTCCACCACAGGCACCACAATCAAGAGCCGACTCGAATGGATTATTGTCAGAGATACTACCATGACCAATAATCATCACAAACTCAGGGAAAGCGTCAACCTGACCTATCATTGTCAAGTATTTATAGAGATATGAGACTTTCTCTTCAAGTGTAAAACCAACCATAGCCAGTTTCTTTTTTTGGTACTCATAATCTTCCGGTGTGATCTGATATGACGTTTTAAGTTTTTCAATGATCTCATCTGAGACTTCAAACTTTAATTTGGTGTCAAACAGAAGATGGTTTCTAACTGCTTCCACCTCAATTTCAGAATACTCTTTTTTAGAGCTGTCTACCAAGACTGATTGGATGATCTTAGTGTGAAGCTTTTTGACATAAAATTCGATCTCATACGATGAGAGTTTATCCAAGGTATATCTTGTCTTTGGTTTACTTGGCTTAAACTTAGACAAGAACTTATTTGTCTTTTGTGGCAAGAAAGTCTTACCAAAAAGATTAATTCCAAAGATCCATCCAATTGCTTCGACCATAATATAAGGAGTGTAAGGATTGTTCTTTAAGTCGCTTAGGACTTTTTTAGTCGTTTTGTTCATTCCCTTTTTCGAACTGTATTCATCATGGGCTTCTACAGGTATTTCAAAGACGACGTTTTGCGGTTTAACAATAGCCGGTGCCAAGAACTGCTCATGCGCCTTATCAAACTCAACAAAATTTAAAGGCAGACCAAGAAAACCTCCCGCACCAAATGTTTTGTATGGGCCCGAACCTTCAATCGATCGGCGTATAACCTCAGAACGGACATCCAAACAAAATGTCGCGGAAGCGATAGCTGGTACATCGTCTTTAGGCTTAAGGTTCGTTATCTCTTCGACGTAAGTATTGATATACGAATCTTCAAGAGATTTAAGCCAAATATACCCCTCTTCTTCTCTTAACTTCTTTAAAACAATAGCAAGTTCTGTGAGTGGAAGATCACTTTGTAAAACTTCATTAGAGTGCTGGATTTGAAGAGCATCCAAATTCAACTCTTTTGTAACATGTTCCAATAAGACCTTATTAGTTTTCTCATTATCCTCTAGGGCATCCAGTTCCGCCCCAAAAAGCATGTTCTTATGCTTAAGTATCTGTAAAATAACATCACTAAGGTTCTCATTAGCATAGGCATCAAAGGCCTCAAAGTCATTGATTTTACTGTTTCTTACAGCTTTATGCTCATGAAAAAGTCTTATCGCAATATAATCGATCAAGGCAGATGGGTACTCTTCTTGTGAAGCATAATCCGGATCCTCAGATCTATACTTGATGAAACCGGCCCAGCCATGAAGCTTAAGGAGGTGTGTTAAGAAGTGCGTTTGGATATCTTTCACACAAAGCTTCTCTAAGGTCTCTTCAACAAAGCTCTCAGCCCCTTTTTCATAGGTAAAGTTTTCATAAAGCTTGAATGCTTCAAACATACCAAGCTCTCTGTTTGGCATATTCATTGTTGTTTGATCTTCATCTAAAAAACGGGAAATGAATTCAATAATATCTTTTTCAACATCATCTTTTTTATACAGACCAAAAAGTGCATCATTGATCTCATACAGGGTCATGTGCTTGATCAAATGATCAAGCCATGCTTTTTCATCTGAATAGAGAGAGTTCTCTTTTAAGTATGTAAAAAGTGTACTGTCGATCTCTTCTTTTTTAGATATAAACTCTATTCTAAGACTGCTCCACTTTGGCGAGACTTCCATCAGAAACTTCTTTGCAAACGCCAAAGGAATATCAAAACCTTTATCCGAAAGGACTTTTTGAATATTGTTTTCAAAGATCGAATTATCAATCTTTCCTTTTTCATGCAGGTCCATGTAATAGGATGAGTCCATATAGACCTTACCGCCAAATATACTTTGTGCCTTATTCAAGCCATCTTTAAAATGCAGGTGTTCAAATCCTTTTAGAGGATTATGATGAATAAATGATCCTATAGGCCAATAATGGGGTATTGTACTCTTAACGGAGTCAAGCTTTTCTATTATACTCATAATAGCATCTCCTTAAATCCATTTACGCTAAGCAGTAAGAGCAAGACAATGATAACAAGGTGCATTGCCTTCTCTTTTGACGTCATATGAACATAATGAATATTTGAATTTGGTCTACCAAACAGTGTCTTTTTCATTACTCTCATGGCAAGGAAAAAGTTACCGAAAAACAGAGTAACAATCACAATGGTCCAAAGCAGGCTTGGTTCACTGTTAAAAATATAACCTAAGAAATACAAAGAGTTTGGAAAAGGTGGATACAGTGCCAAAGCGATCAAATAAAAGGTCAAGGAAGTACCGATATATGGTCTAACCAACGTAATACCCGTAATATGGTGATAATTAGCACTTCCATAGTTCTTTTCATAAAACTTTGCAATCAAGTAAATACCCGTTAGCGACACCAATAGGGAGAGACTGTACATCGCACCGTCATTCTCAAAAAGAATAAAAAACGGGGCATTCACAAATATAAGATAATAACCAAGCTTGTAAAAGTTTGTTGTCTTTGTCGCCTTATAAATCGAGAACATAGAGCTTACAAGAGCCACAATAACATACGGTGCAGCGTGTTCATTAGGCACAAACCGCGAAAGCACAACAGCAGACAAAAGCAGTGTGCCACTTAATAAAAAGATATGTTGACTTTTAACAAAACTCACTTTTTCTAGAAGAATATAGTAAGGTATTCCAGCGGCCAATAAAAACAATGCAATATCAGGCATCATGATCTACCCTTTTTAAAGATTTTCAATAGCGTAAAATAGTATCCCTCTTTTACCAGGAACTTATAAAAGAACCATTTAAAACTGTTGGATTTATGTTCACCCTTCGGTAGCTCTACATAATGTTGCTTATACGTAAACAGCCATCCAATGATCATGATAGCGGCCAATACGACAACCAACATGATCGTTGTAACATTCAGTGTCGCTGCCTTATAGAACAAGAGCGCATCATGTCCATAGATGAAGTGCTCAAGTGCCAACCCAACAAATTCATAGGTAAATAAAACGATAATAAATGAACTCACTAAGGCTAATATCACCTTAAGTGATTCCGTCTTAGAGACTTTGAAAAATGACATAAAAAGCTGTGTACCTGTAAGCCAGGCAAATGCCAAGATTACAATAGATGCGTTAAATTCAAAAAACTCTTCACTTAAGACCATTTTGATACCGATAAAAACAACAACCGGCAAGATGGCAAAAAACGCCAAATAGTTAAAGAACTTTTTACTTGTCCCCTTGACTTTTTCTTCCCAAAAAAGCTCGTAAGTCAGGCGCTTTGGAAGGTTTGAGTCATGTCTAGCCAACTTAATTAACGCACCTGATTCTAAGAAAAGAGAGGCTTTGAAAATACCATGAACCATAAGATGGTAGATCGCAAGAGAGAAGGCACCTAGACCGACTTCCATAATCATATATCCCATCTGCCCTACGGTCGAATATCCAAGCGAGCGCTTGATATCAGAAACAACCAGCATAACCAATGATGCAAAGATCGCTGTGAACAGACCCACAACAAAGGCAATGTTTAGAACTGCTGGTGTCAAAAGTAATAAATACGCCAGTTTATTGAGTAAGATCCCTCCTACATTTACAACACCCGCATGCATAAGTGCTGAAACTGGTGTTGGTGCTTCAGATGTGTAAGGCAACCAGATATGAAATGGTGCGATTGCAGATTTCATCATTGCTGCTACTAAGAACAATAGTCCAATGACAAATATGATCGGATTGTCAACCGGAGCTTGAGACATCGCCAACCATTTTTCGCTAAGTACCGCCAGATCAAAGCTTCCAAATGTTTTATATGTAAGGACAACTCCCAGTATAAACACTAAGTCAGCACCCTTATGGATTATCATAGTCCATTTGGCATTTTTAACAGCAGAATCTGAACCTACATTGAATGACACAAGCAGGTAAAGACTGATACTCATAAGCTGCCAAGCCAATGCAAGCACAATTAGATTGTTACTCATTACCAGTAAATAAATGGCTGAAAAGATAAAGTTCAAAAGAACAAAAAATCTCTTGTAACCCGGTTCATCCCACATATATTTTGTAGCATACTTACGAATCACCAATCCTAGAATCGCGACATAAGGAACTAAAATTGCCGACAACTCATTATATATAAGCAAGCCCCCAAAGCCTTCTATCGGCTTATCGTTACTGACAACATAATAGGTACCGTACAATCCAAGTAATGCTACCATACTTGAAAGAATGATACTAACCTTTGGAATGTGTTCTTTCTTTTTAACAAAAAATAGAATAAATGCTATAAAAATTGGTATGCCTGGTATGAGCAAGATAATTTTTTCCACTAAAACTCCTGTAATCCACATAAAAATTCGTAAAATATTTGTTAACCACTATAGAATTTGGCTTTGATTTACTCAGGGTTACTGAGCGATCTCTAAATTGAACAATGAAGTTTTATCAAAATCACCTTCTTATAGACCTTTGCAATTATAGACTAATATTTTTAAATATGGTTTGTATAAAAATAAAGTGGTGCCTGCGGCCTTACTTTAGCGATCGCAGGTGTTACTATTGTATATACATGAACATTCACAGGTTTCCCAAGTGTTTAGAGTGTACTCAACCTGCTGTTTTGCGTTGTGTATTTTGCATTTTCATAGATTATTGAAAGTAGACTTTATTAAGATGGACAAACAGACAGGATAGATCAGTCAACAAATTTGTTACTTTTTGTAATAGAATTTTTTCAAAAAACCGACAGCCAATAAAACTTCTTTCAAGAATGATAAAACAGACCATCCATACCAAAAAAACAACTCATATACATGTCTATTTGTGCATAGGCAAAGAGACATCCAAGGTTTTAAAATCCACATCAGTGCAGGCTTTCAACAGAGGTATTGTTATATTGTCACTTTCATCTCTGGCTTTTTGTTTATGAGATAAATGCTAAAATTACATTATTCATTTCATAGAGCATACTTCTCAGCTTTATCCCAGTATTTATGACTTATAAAAAACATTTTATCTATTAATTTAAAGAGAATTCAAAGTTTTTTTTGGGTAGAATCGCTTTTGAAAAACATAAATGTAGCTGATCAAGAATATAAAAACTTGTTCAAAAAAGATAATTTTATATTGATAGTTTTTTTGATGCTACATTTAAGTAATATCCGTGTTAAGTCATCATATGGAGTAGAAATGTATTATGTAGCAAAAGTCAACAAAGACATGTGTCACGAGTACAAGTGTAATACTTGTACGCTTTATTGTCCAGAAGCGAATACGCTAATGTTCGATAAAGCTGGGAACACAGCTTGGGTAGATGAAGACAGATGTAAGGGGTGTGCACTATGTGTGTACGTATGTACTGATATGCTAGATCGTAATTGTATTACAATGGAAATGGCTGGTCACGAAGAGTAATTGATCTATAATTTATATTAAAATCAAATTATAGTGTAAATAAATTTAGAGGAGAACTTATGGCAAATCAAGGTCCTGCGTACTATTCACCGTATCCTGCGGCTACGTATGAAGGTGTAATAACACCACCAGAGGGAAAAGCACTTCTATTAGAAGATGTAGTAGATGAAGAAATTGCAATGAGAGAAATTGCAAAACAGATGTTGACAAAAGAAAATGCAACAATTTTCCCAGGTCCACAAGTATTATATGGTTTCAATGAAGAAGCTAAGAAAAAAGCTACTCTTATCAAAGAGATGGCAGAAGTTCTTAACGCTAAAATGATTCCAATGTACGACTACAGACCAAAATATCCAAAGATTGATGCTGAAGTTGAGATCAATCCGAATCATCCAAACTTAACAATTTGGCATAACAATATCAAAGCAGCGATCTTTATCGGTGTTCACTGTCACTATGCAAACGTTGCATTAAAGATCGTAAGAGCAGAGACTGATTGTTATACAATCGCAATTTGTGGTTTGTCAGGGCATGAAGATGCAATGGCTACATTAAGAGACCAGCATTCTTCAGAGCTTGAGAAATTCATCAAAATAGCTAAAGAAGTTAAAGCTGAGCTTGGGAAATAGGTAGGAGATAATAATGAGTAAAATTACTGATATGACAGCAACACACAACTGGTCTGGACAGAAATTAGTTACAGCAGACCATTTGCTTTTCGAAGCTCCAAGAGAAAAGCACTTCATGACTGGTTCTGAAGTTTTGAAAGAAGCAGTTAAAAGATGTACAGTTGATGCATCTGTATCGTACCCGATCACACCACAATCTGAAGCAGCGCACCTTATCGGTGAACTATGGGCTGAAGGTTATGTAGGTACCTACTTTAGAGGGGAAAATGAATTTGGTGTTATGTCTGAAGTTGCTGGTTGTTCAATGGCAGGTGCTAGAACAATTACTACGACTTCAGGTCCAGGTACACTTAGAGCGATGGAAAACTTTGCTCAGTGGTCTGGTACACGTATTCCATGTCAACTGATCCTTATGGCTCGTGGTATTAACTCGCCACTTACTATTCAGCCGGACAACTTGGAAGTTTCTTACTTACTAGAAACTGGTTGTATGATCTGGTATGCAGAAAATGTTCAAGAGCTATTTGACATGTCAATTGCTGCATTTACAGTTGCTGAAAAGCCTGATGTTCACGTGCCAATCATTACTGCAGTTGATGGTTTCTTTGTATCACATACAAGAGAATCTGTAATGCTACCGGCTGATGACATTGCACTTCATCCGTATAACCCGTATGCAGCTCCACTACCTCCGATTGACTCTGAAACACCTCCGGGACGTTTCTTAAGAGATCCATTTGTAATGAAGTCTAACTACATCTCTTATGCAACGCATGCTTCATGGCAGTTTGAAATCAGATCTGCAATTGAACGTTCACGTCCATATGCTGAACACTACCTAAACGGTCTTGTACATGTTACAGGTAGTGAAGATGCTGAGATCGCATTTGTAACATGTGGTACAGCTTCTCACCAGGCAAAAGAGGCAGAAAGAGAATTGAACAAATTAGGGATCAAGTCGAAAGTTGTTAAATTAAGAACTATCAGACCATTCCCGGAAAAAGAGCTTCTTGCAGCACTTGAAGGCGTTAAGCATGTTTTCGTACCTGAGTTCAACGTTGTTGGCTGGTTAGAAAAAGAAGTAACAAGAGCACTTTATAAAAAGTCTGAAGCTGACGTTGTTGGCGGACCTAGAGTTGCCGGTGGTATGAGTATGCCAGCTGAAGCAATCATTAAAGAAGTTATGGAAAAATTAAACCCTGGAAAAGGAGCATAACATGGCAATCGATATTTATAAAATCAACCCTGAGTTTAGAGACATTATGCCAAAAGAGATCATTGATCTCGAAGAGAATGCTACATGGGCTGTTAATCAAGACAAGCCACGTGGTAT
>JBFESZ010000054.1:0-13425 GCA_041548245.1 Sulfurimonadaceae bacterium | reverse complement strand
CTTTTGTTTTAATACCAAGTTTAGCTAATTCTCTTTCTGCTTCTTTAGCTTGGTGAGATGCTGTACCACATGTAACAAAAGCGATCTCTGCATTTTCGTCACCTGTAATATGTGCAAGACCATTTAGGTAGTGACGTGCATATGGCTTAGAACGTTCAACTGCTGAACGGATTTCCCACTGCCATGAAGCGTGTGTTGCATAAGAGATATAGTTAGACTTCATTACGAATGGATCTCTTAAGAAACGTCCTGGAGGCATTTCAGAATCGATCGGAGGTAATGGAGCAGCATACGGGTTGTACGGCTGAAGTGCGATATCATCTGCTGGTAGCATAACTGCTTCACGTGTATGTGATACAAAGAATCCATCCACAGCAGTAATGATTGGCACGTGTACATCCGGTTTCTCAGAAACAGTAAATGCAGCTAGTGACATATCGAATAGCTCTTGTACATTTTCTGCGTACCAGATCATACAACCAGTTTCTAGTAGGTATTGTACCTCAAGGTTGTCCGGCTGAATTGTTAGCGGTGAGTTGATACCACGAGCCATAAGGATAAGTTGCATTGGTGCACGAGTACCTGACCACATTGCAAAGTTTTCCATTGCACGAAGTGTACCTGGACCTGAAGTTGTAGTAATTGTTCTAGCACCTGCCATTGCACAACCTGCAACTTCAGACATTACACCAAACTCATTCTCACCACGGAAATATACACCTACGTAACCTTCAGCCCATAGTTCACCGATTAGGTGAGCTGCTTCAGATTGTGGTGTAATTGGGTATGAAACGGATGCATCTACTGTTGCACGTTTCACTGCTTCTTTAACAACTTCAGAACCTGTCATGAAGTGTTTCTCTCTAGGAGCTTCAAAAAGCATATAGTCTGTAGAAACTAGTTTCTGTCCAGACCAGTTGTGTGTTGCTGTCATATCAGTAATTTTACTCATTCTATTCTCCTACTTCCCTAACTCAGCTTTTACTTCTTTAGCGATCTTGATGAATTTTTCAAGTTCGTGTGAGTGCTGGTCTCTTAATGTAGCCATTGCATCTTCGTGCCCTGACAAACCACAGATTGCGATTGTATAACAGTCTGTTTCTGCTCTAACAATCTTTAATGCAACGTTTGCATAGTGACAGTGAACACCAATAAAGATTGCAGCTTTGATATCGTTGTGCCAAATCGTCAAGTTCGGGTGATTTGGATTGATCTCTACTTCCGCATCAATTTTTGGATATTTCGGTCTGTAGTCATACATTGGAATCATTTTAGCGTTAAGAACTTCAGCGATCTCTTTGATTAGAGTAGCTTTTTTCTTAGCTTCTTCATTCCAACCATACAGTACTTGTGGACCTGGGAAAATAGTTGCATTCTCTCTTGTCAACATTTGTTTTGCAATTTCGCGCATTGCAATTTCTTCATCAACCACTTCTTCTAATAAAAGTGCTTTACCTTCTGGTGGCGTAATGACACCTTCATACGTAGCCGTTGGATACGGTGAATAATACGCAGGACCTAGATTTGCCATAAGTTCTCCTAATAAATGTTTTTACACAATAAATTTGAATTAGATCTATAATGTATAGATCTATTATTCTTGACCAGCCATTTCCATCGTAATACAGTTACGATCAAGCATGTCAGTACATACGTACACACAAAGTGCACACCCTTTACATCTGTCTTCGTCTACCCAAGATGTATTTCTCTCTTTATCGAACATTAGCGTATTCGCTTCTGGACAATATAGTGTACACGTGTTACATTTGTATTCCGCACACATGTCAGGATTAACTTTTGCTACATAATACATTTCTACTCCATATGATAACTTAAACATAGATATTTAGTTATGTGGCATCAAAAAAATCTTTATGAATGGACATTTAGGGCATTCATAACATATTGTTTTTCAGCTACATTATGTTTCTCAAATGGGACTTTACAGGAAAAACCTTTCACTCTTGCTTAATTTAGCTAATAAAATATTTTTGTTAATAAATTTGAGTTACTGGAGTTTGGCAAAAAATATCGTACTGTTGATCAACTCTTCAGAGTGCCTTGTTTACGAAGGCGAGGGGATATGGGGAAGTAAACATGAAAATTTTTGAAACGCACCTGTTTTCTTTTGTAATATATAAGCCCCTATTGTATGTTTCTTAAGTAAATTGAATACATATGGCTATTTTTGTGATTACTATACTTAATAGAGTAGTTGGCATATAGTAGTCGATTTTATTTACGTCGATTGTATTACGAAAAGTAACTAGACTCTCAATAGGTTTAATACTATAAGAAAGTAATTGTATAGAATCAATTATCATATATAAGGTAAGCACATAGTCTATTTTGAATAGTGAAACAATGCTTTAAAGAGTCTGCCTTCATGGATTCAGATGATAATTAAATAGTAACACTTAGAGGGTGTAGAGGGAAGTCTCAGCTGCAAGTTTGTAGTTACACAAAGCATATTTAAAAATATTAGTCTATAATTGCAAAGGTCTTACAAGGTAATTTTGATAAAACTTCATTGTTCAATTCATTATTAGTTAGTATTCTTACCAAATATTAATGGTGAATTCTATATCAATTAAGATAATAATTTATACGAAATTTTATACGTAGTTTACAGGAGTATTAGTGGAGAAACTTGTATTGTTTATTCCAATCATCCCCATCGCTATTGCATTTATACTGTTTTTCGTCGGGAAAAAAGAGTCAATACCTAAAGTGAGTATCACACTCTCGAGTATGATTGCTGTACTGGGGCTCTATGGGACTTATTACGTTATCAGTAATGATGTATCTATTATAGGGTTTGACGGATTGGTCATATATAATGAGCTTTCAGCTATCTTGGTTCCATACGTTGCGATCCTTGGTCTGGTCATTCGTAAATATGCGTCTAAATATATGTGGGATGAAGCAGGTTATAAACGTTTTTTTATTCTATTAAACTTTATATTTTCAGCTATTTATCTGCTTGTAATGAGTAACAACCTTATAGTGCTGGCATTGGCCTGGCAGTTGATGAGTATCAGTTTATACCTTCTAGTCTCTTTCAACGTCGGTTCAAATTCGGCTGTAAAAAATGCCAAGTGGACTATGATGATCCACAAAGGCGCTGATTTGGTGTTTTTGTTCGCGGTAATACTCACCTATAAAACATTTGGAAGTTTTGATCTGGCAGTATTAAGCGAAAAATGGCTGCTAATGTCTCAATCCCCGGTTGACAATCCGATGATTTTTGTAATCGGATTCCTCTTTTTGGTCGCAGCTATGATGAAATCTGCCATTATGCCTTTTCATATTTGGTTGCCTTACACCTCTGAGGCACCGACACCTGTATCCGCATTGATGCATGCGGGTGTTGTTAATGTTGGAGGGATCTTACTGAATAAATTGGCATATCTTCTATTGCTTGCACCGGGTGTGCTTAATATCGCCTTCATAATAGGTCTGGTCACTGCCATTTTTGCATCTGTTTTGATGCTTGTTGTTCCTGATATTAAACGTTCACTTGGATATTCTACTGCAGGACAGATGGGATATATGATTATGGAAGTTGGTCTTGGAGCATTCTCTTTAGCGATCTATCACCTGATGGTACACGGGATTTTCAAAGCAACACTTTTCTTAGAGTCAGGCGGATTGATCAAACTGGCAAGGCATGATCCGAACATCCCAAAACGGCTCTCTTACGAACTCTTTTGGGAAGAAAAAACAAAATACAGCAGCAATAAGATGTTTAAGATCGTGGCGCTTTTTACTATCTTGCCAATCGTCGTCTTTATTGGCGTTAAAATGGTATTGAGCGAAGAGTTCTTCCACTTCAATGCGGCTATCGTGATTTTGGCGTTTGGATGGCTTACCGGTACACAGCTTTTCTTGTCATTTTTCAAGGTTTCTAAGTCTGAGTCATTAAAAGTGATATTGGCCCTGGTAAGCTCTTTTATTATTATTTTGTTTACTTACGAATTTATAGGGCTGGCACTTGAGCACTTTCTTTATGGGCATGATGCGCTGTTGTTTTACCAGGCTGCAACGCTTAATGTGACTATGGTGATGTCATTAGTGATGTTGGCGGCTATTATGATAGTTGGATGGCTGTTTATGTATAAACAGCATTTTGTGGATGTTCCCGATGCTGAGAATAAGCCAAGTAGAGCGACGTGGTCATTTTATAAATTTTTGGTCAAAGAGGGCTATTATTTTGAGCTGTTAAGCAGGTTTAAAAAGGGTAAAGTATGATGTCAAGCATCTTATTATTGATTCTAGCCGCGGGGATTCCCTATTATATTCTTTTGGAAAAGAGTGAAAAGCTCAGTAGCAAATCGATCTTTTTTATCAGCGCTTTTTTACTTTTATCTGCTATCGCGCTCTCTTTTTATGTGACAAATGAGCATTTGACCTCATTTGTTATCATATCTTTTGTTAGTGCACTCTTCTCCATCTACAAAGCGACGAAGACGACAAACTTTTATAAGCTTGGCTACTATCTGATCTTTGTGAACGCACCATTCTTTGTTCTGTTTGAAGACAAGGGGGCAATGTACAGCCTCTCTTTATTGGTGGCATTGTTGGGAATTTATCTGATTGCGCGGTTTTATGAAAAAAACTATGCCAGTGCTAATTATCACTACATAAGAGGTATTACACTTTCCACGCCGTTCATCGGGACGTATTTGAGTGTCTATCTGATTGCATTGGCACTTTATCCGCCATTTCCAAACTCATTATACTTTTTGAGTTATATTTTAAATGCCGAAGCTAATCTGCTTTGGTATATTGTGGTAACCACTCTTTTCTTTGGGAATTTTTTCTTGGCTATGAGGGTGATGAAAGAGTCGCTCTTTGGTAAACCAAATCCAAATATTCATTATGTTGATTTAAGTTCAAAAGAGAAGATCGCTCATCTTTTAGTTGTGGTACTACTTCTTGTTTTAAGCGTTAACGGATTGAAGGAGACACTGTTATGAGTATTATAGACAAGCTCAATACTGTCAAAGATACAGTGCCGCACTACTGGCCTATCGGATCGTTTATACACCATAATCCACTTAAAGGTTTTGAAGGGCTTCATTTTAAAGAGGCATTGAGTAAGGCTAAGGGTATATTCGGTGGCAAGGTCTATATGGATTCATCCTACTTTATGGATCTGTATGAACAAGGAAAAATTGATGATGCCATCTTTGAAAGCAATCTAAAAGAGGCCCTTGAAGAAAAGGGTTTTGATATTCCATTGGACTTCGCCAAAAAGTTCCTGATGGAAGTCAGCCCAAAATGGAGTAGTCTGCGAATCAAGTTTCTGTATAAGAAAGAGAAAATAGACTATCCCCTGTATCTGTATCTGCAAGAACACTCGATTTTCTATGATGAAAAAGTCTGGTTGGAAGAACTGATTAAACACATGACACTGTATGAAATCAACGATGCTCTTTTTGGAAGTACTCATAAAGAGAGTATTGAAAAAAATGTCATTGAGTTCATCTCACGTTTTCTCGATGAAGACCAGACAACGCTCAGCATGCCAAACAGAGAGATTGGGATGTTTGAGACCTTCAAACTTTTTGAGAATTTTCAGTATGAAAAGGATGCGGAGAGTTTTGTTGAGGAGTCTTTAAAACAGTTGCATATCAAAGATATTGAATCCTATTTCTTGACGCATCTTTTAAAGCTTCATGGCTGGGCAGGATTTATTAAATATCGTTCGGAAGATGCGGATTATTTTTCACAGCAAAAACATCCATCAGCACTGATAGACTATATGGCCATTAGACTCTACTATGAATTAAAAGCAGTGAGAAAGAGCAAAATTAGTGACTTTAAGCTTTTTGAAGAGTATGCTGATGAGAATCTAAGCGATGTTATCTTACAGATACTAAAGCACAAAAACATGCTTTTCGGACCGGCGCTGGATGCCCTGGAAAATAATGAAAAAACCAATAAGATTTTATGTGGTCATATCACTAACGAGCTGAATCTAGATGCCTTGCAAATACAGCACTCGAACGAGGTATTGCAAAGTAATCTCCCTCTGACAGATTTGGCATCCATCATACAGAAGCTAAGAGAAGAAGAGGGCTACATTTGGCTTAAATCACTTGAAGATAGTTATATTAAGAACTATGTCGACGATATTGTTGAGACAGAAAACAAGGCTGATGAGAAGCCGATGGCCTCTGCGACATTCTGTTTGGATGTGCGTTCTGAAGTTATTAGAAGATCTATAGAAAGCACTGGGCCATATAAGACTTATGGCGCGGGTGGATTTTTGGGTATTCCAATCGCATTTGTCGAGTTTGACAAGGCCCATGAGCTTTTCTTGTCACCGGCAATTGTAAAACCGCAAAATGTTGTTTTTGAACTACCAAAAGAGTCACATGAAGAGTATAGTTCGAAAAGAGGTTTGAACAAAACGACCAAAAAAGTATTAAGTGACTTAAAGAACAATCCTTATACGCCTTATATCATGGTGGAAGCAATCGGGTGGATCTTTGGTATCAATCTTTTCGGAAAGACTTTTCTGCCACGACGGACAAACAAGTTCTTGTCGAAGTTTAAACCTAAAAAACCAAAGACAAGTTATACGCTTGATAAACTCTCTTCAGATGAGATAGAGTTTTATGTTAAAAAACTTCATACGAAGATCATACAGACAGTCCTTGCTGATTGTGCAAGAAAAGAGTGCTCTGAAAACGAGATTGAAATCGTCAGAAAACATCTGGTATTCAATGAAGAGTTGACTGTAGATATTTCTGCTGAACTTCTTGAAAAACTAAAATCCACCTATCAGATTACACCGGAGGATTATGAGTATCAAAAAATGAAACTCTCCATGGTCGGGTTTACTCTTGAAGAGAAAGTTAAATATTTACATAATTATTTAACGATGATTGGTCAAGTTGATGAGTTCCCGGAGTTTGTCGTTATTATCGGCCATGGAAGTATCTCAGACAACAACCCGTTTGAGTCAGCACTGGATTGTGGGGCCTGTGGAGGGAATATCTCGCTTCCGAATACTCGAGCACTTTGTATGATAGGAAACAATCCAGAAGTACGAGAAGCAATCAAAGAAAAGGGAGTTGTAATCCCTGAGAATACGAGATTTATGCCGGCAATTCACATTACGTCAACGGATGTCATTGAATTTCATGATATAGATATCTTGAGCGGTGATCAGATGCAAAAATATCGCAAGGTAATGGATGACTTTAATAAAGCATCTATGCTTTCTCGAGAAGAGAGAATGGAAGTACTCCCATACACGCACACGCATGAAGATATTATGAAAAAGTCTATGGACTGGTCCGAGCCTAGACCGGAATGGGGACTGGCTGGAAATATGGGTGTTTATGCAGGCCCTAGGCAATCTATCAAGCATCTACCGTTGAATAACAGGTTCTTCATGCATTCGTATGACCATACCGTTGATAATGATGATGCCGCTATTTTGACCCGTATTTTCGATGGACCGCTGATAGTAGGTGAATGGATCAATCTTGAGCATTACTTCTCGACGGTAGATAACAGCATTTACGGTGCCGGTTCTAAAGTGTATCACAATGTTGTCGGAAAGGTTGGTGTCTATAACGGCAATTACAGTGACTTGAAAATCGGACTTCCGACACAATCAGTTCTTCTGGAAGGCAAAGCCTATCATGAACCGGTCAGGTTGCTTTCGTTTGTCGAGGCACCTCTAGAAAAAGTAGGAAAAGCTGTAGAAAACTCTATAGCCAAAGAGTTTATTTTAAACGAATGGATACGTCCTGTAATCATTGATAGAGAGGCTAAAAAAGTCTACTCTTATCAGCATGGCGAATTTGTTGTTATTAAAGAAATATAATCATTAACATTTAAGGAGATAAAAAATGTATAGAATTGAAATAGAAAAAGAGTGTAGCTGTTTTAAAAAAAGCAACTTTGAAAATAATGAGACTTTTGATACAAGAGAAGACATGATCAATAGAGCACGTGTTATGGAATGTCTGATGAATCAACAGTTCTGTATGACACACTATTTTGAGGCTGTAGATTACGGAGAGAAGATTGTTATTCATAGTACACTCAGACCAGAGGATGATGAAGAGGACGAGGATGTAGAAGATGCTAGAACACTTGTTAACAGAAGTTGTGTTACCATCGGATTCGACGGTAGTAAAGAGCCACCAAAAGATAGTGGATCGAACTAATATAAATATCAAGTCAGATTCTATTTGATCTGCACTTGAATCTTTCCTAAAATAATTTAACCCCGCCTTTTTTACTGCTAATTGGAGTCACCAAGGTGCATAGCAGTTTCTGAATCCCATCTTGAAATATGTAGTATTATCCAGTGTTTGAACTCATTTTCTAAAAAGTCTTGAATCTCTTTTGGATCTTTATGTGTTTGCCATTGTGTATGTATGTTTTTGATTTTATTTCGCATCGTATCGTGCTCACTCTTATGCATCTGTAAAGCATAAAACTTGCTTTGTTCCATCATTTCCTCTTCTGTACTGAAGTGATCTTCTATATCGAATAAAACGACTTTGAAAAGTTCATTGATTTTCTCAAGATCACAGGCTATGAGGGCATCATGAAAATCATTGATGATCTCTATCTCTTCTTCATGCAGCATATTCATCATAGCATTAGAGACTTGCTGTACGTCTTTTATCTGCATAAGCATGGTTGTATATCCTTCAACTGTTTTATTAAAAGTATAGCCATTTCAGTGGGTTCTATGATTGATAAAAGTCAAGATAGGATTAAAATAATTTATTTATTATAAAAAAATGACTTCTCTGAAAAAGGATGATATTTTCAGCTATTATAACTATACTTCGCAATTAAAATTAAAGGAAAGTATATGCATACAGTTGAAGTTGCGTTTGAATGTGGCTGTTTTAAAAAAAGTGAATATGAAGCTAAGACGACATTTGAGACTCAAAGAGACGCTTATAACTATACCAATATATTGGTTGAACTAATGAATGAAGAGTTTTGTACAAAACATATGTTTGTAGGTCAAAGAACGGAAGATGATAACTTTGTTATCGGTGTATTTGACAATCCAAATGAAGGCAGTTCTTGCAGTACGGGTAGTTGCGGTTCTTGTGGATGTGAATAGATTTAACAGATCAATTCTTGATTAAAATACATGAGAGTTCATTAATAATTGATTTCGATATAATGCCAGCATTTTTCTCGAGGAATATATATGATTGAAACACTTTTGATACTGGCAATCGCGTTGGCGATGGATTCAGTTGCTGTCTCTATAGCATTTGGGGCTAAATTTAAGAAGCTTCAGTTTCCTAAGAGCTTGCTTATAGCAGGTGTATTCGGGTTTTTTCAAGGAGGTATGCCTCTCTTAGGGTATCTGGTGGGTATTTCTTTCGCCAGCTATGTTCAAGAGTATGCTCATTGGATTGCATTTGTCCTGCTTGCAGGATTAGGTTGTAAAATGCTCTATGAAGCTTATAAAGATGAGTTTGATGATGAAGTGACGGACCTCTCATATAGGACGATCACTATATTAGGTATAGCCACAAGTATAGATGCGATGGCGGTTGGAACGACCTTCGCTTTTTTAAAAACCGATATATATACAGCAGCAGGTATAATCGCTCTCGTGACATTCGTGCTTAGTCTGATTGCTGTGTATATTGGGAAAAAATTGGGTTCACTCTTAGAGAGTAAGGCAGAGATGCTTGGTGGGGTTATACTAATAGGCTTGGGCTTTAAAATCCTACTGGAACATTTTTCAATTCTTTAACAGGTTGGACTAATCGCTAGTAGAGGTGATTTGTACTCTAGATACAAATCTGGCAATCATTAGCGATTAATGACTCTAACCATTGCACATCTTCTTTCGTCAATTCGATTCTATTATAGAGGCAGTCAAACTCTTTCAGGTCCAAAAGATTATGCAACTCTACTGGCAGTTTTGTCAGTTTGTTTTTCCACAGTGTCAATTTCGTTAATTGTGTGAGTTTTCCTATCTCTGCAGGAATAGTGGTGAGCTGATTCTTCCCAAGTTCCAAAACGTTTAAGTTCTGAAGGTTGCCTATCTCTTGGGGTATTTCTGTGATTTGGTTCTCTTGAAGGATCAGGATCTTTAGACTCTGTAAAGTGCCAATCTCTTTTGGTAGGCTCTTTAAATGATTGCCTGGAACATACAACTCTTCTAAGTCAGACAGACCTGCTATCTCTGAAGGAAGTTGTGTTAACCTGTTACCAGAGAGATAAAGTCTCTTTAACTGCTTAAGTGCACCGATCTCTTTAGGCAGTTCAGGCACTTGATAACCAAGAAGGTTCAGTGTAGTGAGTTCAAGTAACTTTTTTTCGTCTCTTGGTATCCCTTTGAAGTAACCGCCTTTCAAATAGGATTCATGTTCTATCCATTTTAGCTCCGGGATATCGTTGGCATCCGCCCAATCCAAAAATCTCTGTATCGAGTCGTTATCTTGTTTACTCATAAGCCCTCAGTGTTGCTATCTTACTTGTGAAATCCGAGAAGTTGTCCGAAAAGCTTATCTTCGGTGAGTCCTAGTATAGCCGATGTCATCATGTTGTTCTCTTTATAGTAGTTAACCAATGCAGTTGCATCCTGTCCTGCCATCATCGCTTGATAGGTTAGTGCCGCTATTGCTTCATTCTCATCAACGGAAACATTCTCTTTTTTGGCAATAGCTTCAACAAGGAGTGCTAATTTGATCGACTTTTTTGCTTCTTCACGGAGAGACTCTCTTAGTTCGCGGAATTTATCTTTATCTTCCATGTACTGCTTGTGCTGATCTTCACTGAAGCTTCTTGTTTTTTCACGTACTTTTGCATCGATCTCTTGCTCTACAATGTTATTTGGCAGTGTAAAGTCAAATTTTGAAAGTAGTCCTTCGATGATTTTTGGTTTGAGCTCAGTGACATAGAGTTGTGAAAGCTCTTCAGAAGTTACTTGAGCAGCTAGCTTCTCTTTAAGTGTATCAAGCGTTGCATTTTTGTCATTCAGTATTCTTTGCGCGAATGTATCATCTGGTGTCTCGGCTCTTTGCTCTTGTATTTCATGAAGTTTGATAACGAACTTTGATTCTTTGCCAGCTAACTCTTCTGAACTGTAGTTTTCAGGAAAAGTGACTGTAATAGTACGTTCTTCATTGTACTGCATACCAATAAGCTGCTCTTCAAATCCTGGAATGAATGAATTAGAGCCTACCTTCAGTTTAAATTTCTCCGCACTGCCGCCTTCAAATGCTTTGTCATCAATATAACCTGTAAAATCAATAACGGCTACATCACCATTCTCAATCGGTTTCTCTTTTTCAATTTTTGTAAATGGGGCTTGCTGCTGTGCGAATTCAGCCAGTTTGGCGTCGACTGCTTTTGGGTCAGCTACTGGTTTGGTATAACTTGGCATGATGTCCATATATTCGATGCTTAGATCAATATCCGGACTTGTCGATAACTCAACTTCAAAATAGACACCATTGTCTTTTTGCTCATATTTTTTAAGTCCCGGCTGACCAAGAATGTCTTCTACATTTATATTCGCTTCTTTGATTCCTGCATCAATGAATTGCTGGAATACTTCTGCTGCAGCGACTTGCTCAGGAGTTTCATCGGTAGATTCATCACTTTTTTGTTCTTTAGCTGCTTGTTCTTTAAGTTTTGCAACCTTCTCTTCGATTACACTGTTGTCAACCGTACCACGAACTATAAAGTTTATATCATCTACTTTTTCTACTGTAACTTTCACTACAATCCTTTTAGTTTTAATTATGGAATTCTATCATGATTGTCTAAAACTAACTTGTTAAAAAATACTTATATATTATATTTATCAAACTTATTTACATTAACTAAGATTATACTTCAATGATTAATTTAGAGATTTTTATTGCTCTAGATTAATAGCGATCTAATTGTTACATATGCAGTGCAATTCTATGCAGTCTTAAGAACTTGTTTTAAAGTAGGAGATTTATTTGGATGTAGATTTAATTAAGTAAGAAGAGAAATTATTGAGTAAAGCCACCCGGGCAGGGGTGACCGTTACGATGAAGGATTAACCTTCTTGACCAGCCATTTCCATCGTAATACAGTTACGATCAAGCATGTCAGTACATACGTACACACAAAGTGCGCACCCTTTACATCTGTCTTCATCTACCCAAGATGTATTTCTCTCTTTATCGAACATTAGCGTATTTGCTTCTGGACAATATAGTGTACAAGTATTACACTTGTACTCAGCACACATGTCTGCATTTACTTTTGCTACATAATACATTCTATTCCTTTTCTTAAACTGCGAAATTAACGACTAATTCGTCAGTTGTCATATCAACAGAATCTGCCATTTCGAAAGTTTTATTAATTACTTCCATATTTTTAGCAAGCAATTGTTCTTTTTTCTTGAACTTTTTCTCAATAGCAGAGTCTAGTGCTGCTGTACCACCAGAAGCAACGAATGAAGTCCCAAGGAAACGCTCTTTAACTGCCGCTTCGATGTGCTCTTCAGTTACAAGTTTTGTAAGACCAAGAAGCATACCCATCATTGCCATGTTTGTTGCAAGCTCAGTACCTGCAATTTTAAGTGCCAATGCTGTTGCGTCAAACTGAACAACTTTTGCATTTAAAGATTTCAAATGCTGAATATCTTCTTCTTCAAGAATATCGTGGTCAGTATTGATAACGATCAAACTATTCGGTTTAAGACCTGTATAGAATGGCATTGTATAAGATTTACCGTGAGTAATAACTTGAGAGTGGTAAATCAGGATGATATCCGGGTAAACAACCTCACCAACTTCATAAATTGGCTCAGTAGAAGCACGTACATATGCTTCAACCGGTGCCATACGCTTTTCAGAACCAAAGAATGGTACCAAAGACGCATAGTTACCTGCATTATCCATAGTTGCACCAAGGATGTGAGCAGTTGTTACAACCCCTTGCCCACCTAGTCCAGAAATCCTAATGTTATATCTTTTCTTTTCTGTTGCCATATTAAACCGCCTCTGCTTTTTTCGCTTTTTTCGCTGCTTTTTCTTCAGCTTCAACGCGCTCGATTACAGCTTTAGCTTCATCAGTCATATACTCTTCAAACTGGAATCGAGTTTTCTCTTTCTCTTTTGCATCCGCAAATACTTCTTCAGTAGGGATTGAGTACTCAATGTTACATGATGTATACGCATGGATGAATGTCGGACCAACTTCTCTAGCAACAAAGATCGCTCTTCTGATGATTTTTGCAGCTTTTTTGATGTTAGTTGGAGAAAGTCTTACTGCGTAAACACAACCAGCTGCTTTTGCTAGTTCTAGTGCAGGCATTTTCTCACCTTTTTTACCTAGTGGAGCCATCTTAAGGATTGCACCTTTAGGAGACATACCAGACTCTTGACCACCTGTATTTCCATAAACTTCATTGTCAAGCATGAT
>JBFESZ010000053.1:0-13559 GCA_041548245.1 Sulfurimonadaceae bacterium | reverse complement strand
GACCTTTTATGCATTGACGAGGATATTGAAAAGTCCATTGAGTTTATACGTAAACTCATTGGCCCTGATAAACTGTTGGGGATTTCAACCCACAATGAAGATGAGATAAAGCAAGCCAATAAAATGGATCTGAATTATATTGGCTTGGGTGCATTTAAACAAACTTCAACAAAAGATGTTACGAATATACTCGGTGACAAACTGGACGATTTGGCGGCAAAATCAAGACATAAAGTAGCTGCTATCGGAGGGGTGAAACTCAATGATAAGTTTGAAAATGTAAGCTATTTGGTGGTGGGTACAGGGTTGTATGACAGTTAATATCTACTCCATAGCAAAGCCTGAAAAATCACTTTACAGCCCCTTGTACAAGGAACTTGAGAAGATGACCGGAAAGTATGCCAAGGTCAATGATATTGAAATATTCAATAAGAAGATTCATCAAGCACAAGTAGAAGGACAAGCTTCAGCTCAAGCTGCTTATACACAAGCCTTTGAACCCTATTTAAGTAAATCTTATAATATTGCCCTGCATCCTGATGGAAAAATGATCAATAGTTTTACCTTCAGTAAGCTTTTAAGTGATAGAATTACGGTGAATTTTTTCATAGGCGGTGCTTATGGTTTTGAGGACGTTTTTTTAAAGCAGTGTGATCAGGTCATTAGTCTAAGTGAACTGACTATGAGCCATAAGATTGCAAAGGCTGTTTTATTAGAACAGATCTTTCGCGGATTTGCCATCAATAATAATCATCCCTATCATAAATAAGGAACATACGAGAATGAGAGAAATGCACGCTACAGAGCTGGAATATTTCAAAGAGACACTACTAAGTCGTAAAGCACAGATAGAGAAGAATATCTCAGGTGTTGAAAAAGAGATGGATGCACTTCGTGAGCTTGAGTTGAATGATGAAGGGGACTATGCTTCAGTAAGTAACGATAACATGGTAGAAAATGCTATTGGAGTACAACAAGAACTTGAGTTATTTGAAATTGATATCGCATTAGCTAAAATAAAAGAAGGCACTTACGGTATTTGCGAAATGTGTGAAGAGTGTGTCGGCGTGCATCGTCTAAAAGTGAAGCCACATGCGAAATATTGTATTGACTGTCGTGAGATTGCAGAGAAGAGTGCACAATAAACAGCTTAACAAGTAAGGAATAGGTATGTATCTAAAACGATATACAATTGGGACCTTGGCACTTATGCTTTTTGTAGGTTGGTACGTAAGCCAGTTCTTAGGCTATGACCAACCTGAGGCAATATCATTTTTCGGTATACAGCTACCGCCTTTGCCAATCGCTGTGCTGGTTCTATTCCCCGTATTCGTTTTATATGTGGCCAGTGTGTTACATATGACCTATTATTCACTTAAGAGTTTTTTTAAACTGCGTAACTATCAGAAAGACTATTCAATGCTTGTGGACATGATTATGGATGAGCTTCTTAACAAAGAGCACCATTATCATTTTAAAACGCAACCGTATCAACTGCTAGCGAAGGTTCTTGAGAACACTTCAATGACAATTGATGATGAGATCGAACAGACGGATAATGAGAAGGTCAATTCAATACTGAACATGCTGAGCGATATTAAAGCAGGTAAGGTCGTTGACCTCAAGAAGTTTAATTTGGAAAGTACAAATCCGATTGTGGTTCAAAACCAAAAAAACCGTATGCTTAACCTTGATCTCTCTGCTGAGGATATTCTCGCTAAAAACGAGAAATATTCTCGTGATATTGTTGAAAAAGCTTATGTCAACTATGTGGCACAAGCACCTATGTATGCCATCGAAAAATACCAGGAATTTATTACAAAAGAAGCTTTGTATATTATCCTTGCACGCATTAACAGTGAGGAAAATACACTTGAAGTCTCTAACGAGTCATTATTAGCCCTTCTAAGCAGAGTTGATCTAAAGAAATCTGATTACCTCTCTATTTCAAAAGAGCTAAGCATCCACATGATCCCTGAACAGCGTATCAAGCTTTTTGAGACACTGGCTGAACAAAACGAAGAGGCTAATGATGCTTATTTCTATACTCTGTTTGATCTTGAAATGATTGACAAGGCGAAAGAGTGCCTTGAAGCCGTCGGCAGTGATGATGCCTTGAAATTTAGAGCTTACTTGGCTCTAAAAGAGGCTGGACATAACTTTAACATCAATCTTTTTGTATAAAGGCTGAGAGTTTGTAACTCTTCGCTGCCTAACCTTCTTTTATAAACTATCCTGCTACAATTTCACCAATAATACATACCTAGGAACAATGATGAGTGTAGAACAAGAACTTATGGCGCGTAGTGGATCAAAATGTGAACTTTGTACTTCAACAGAGAACCTTTCAGTATTGGAAGTCTCTCCATCCGATGGATCGGCACAACAGTCTATCTTTGTATGCGGCACATGTAAAGAGCAGATTGAAAATAAAGACAAAATGGATGCAAACCACTGGCACTGTCTTAATGACAGTATGTGGAGTGAGATAGATGCCGTTAAGGTAGTGGCATATCGTATGTTAAGTCGTATCGCTTCAGAGGGTTGGCCTCAGGATCTGCTTGATATGATGTATCTTGAAGACGATATCAAAGCATGGGCTGATCAAGGTCTTGAAGAAGAAAACCGTGAACCGACACGTGACTGTAATGGTACGATCCTTCAAGCAGGTGATTCCGTGAGTATCATCAAGGACCTTGTTGTCAAAGGTGCCGGTTTTACAGCAAAGCAGGGGACAACGGTAAAGAATATTCATCTGGTACCGGGAAATCATGAACAGATTGAAGGAAGAGTCAACGGCACGAAGATAGTGCTGCTTAGCTGTTATCTTAAAAAGCTCTAAGCGGTATTCACACATTAATAAAGCTTGGGTGAAAGAGATGAGGAGTTAGATGAAGAAGCTCTTCCTTATTTTAGAATGAATTGTAAACAATAGTACGGCTATTAAGTAGCATATATTGTTTTTTTGATTATAATTGCAAATTAGTTAATACCTTTAGATTAGACAGGACAGCATGGCTATTACGATCCAAACGAATTTTTTCAGCCCAATAGATAAACCCAAAATGTACCTTGTCTATATACTTTACGATAAGTATGTCTCATGGGAGTTTTGTATGCGTATTATGATGAGCATCTTCCATAAAAGCGAAGAGCATGCAGAGTTCATTACCAATGAAATATTAACCAATGGTGAGGGGCTTTGCGGGGCATATATGCTTGACATAGCAGAGACCAAAGTGAAGATTGTTGAAGAGTTGGCCAAAAAAGAGGGCTTTTCGATGCAGTGCCTGGTTGAGGAAGTCTAGTCTTTTAATTCTCTTGTTTGCTTCAGGGCTAACTGTTCATATCCCTCTTTTTGATTTTAACTCTCTATAATTTTCTGCTGTATTGACTTTTTAGATCATTGAAGTCATCATTTTATACCACAGATTCTAAACTCGTTATAATCTGTCATAACCAATACAAGGAGTTTCCTCGTGTATGATATCCTCCAGAGTATCGCTAAGTCTGCAGGCCCTCTTTTTTTAGAAGGCTACACACAGGCCAAAAGTGTCTCTTATAAGAGTGCCGTAGATCTTGTAACAGAATATGATGTGAAGATTGAACTTTATCTCAAAGATAAACTTTCTGTGGAATTTCCGGAGTATGCCTTAGTCGGTGAAGAGACTAGCGAAGGGAATATTGATTTTGATAAAGCGATCTATATCGACCCTATCGACGGTACGACAAACTTTGTTCATGGTATTCCTTTTTGTGCCATATCTATTGGGATATGGGAGGAGGGAAAAGCGATTGCAGGAGTAGTCTATAACCCGGTTATGGAGGAGCTCTTTTATGCTGAGAAGGGAAAGGGATCGTACTGCAACGGTGAAGCACTTCATGTCAGCCGGGAAAAGATGCTTGAAAAGTCATTGATAGCCACAGGCTTCCCTTACACGAAGATAGAGCAGGGAGAAGACTTTCATTGGGTAATGAAGAGCATGGAAGCTGTGCTTCCTTATACACGCGATATCCGCCGGCTTGGTTCGGCAGCACTGGACCTTTGCTATGTGGCGCGCGGAACTTTTGAGGGGTATTTTGAGATCAATCTCAAACCATGGGATGTTGCTGCTGGGGTTTTGATAGTCACAGAGGCAGGTGGGACAGTCAGTAACCGAGAAGGCAAAGTCTATAGCTTGGATGAACGTGTTGTCATAGCCTCAAATGGGAAAATTCATAATACTCTTATCGAAAAGATTAAATGATCTGACGACGTATGGTTTAGATAACAAATATCTGGTTTTTCCCCTTGTTTTTTGCTTCATACATGGCATCGTCAACACGTTTGATAATCGTTTCAGCCGTATCATTGTCTTGCATATGAGTGACGCCGAAACTACAGCTTATCGGTCCATATTCGCCCATTTTATCCTCTTTTAATATCTCACATAACATATCAGCTAACTGGCGACCCCCTTCGATCGTTGCTTCTGGGCAGATTATCATGAACTCTTCTCCTCCCCATCGACCAAAAATATCGGTCACACGCAGGTGTTTTTTGACTAGCTGAGTAAGTTTGATCAGAATCTCATCACCGGCAAGATGACCGAAACGGTCATTAATCTTTTTGAAATCATCGATATCGAACAAAATAATGATGAAGGGTCTTTGATAACGATGGTACTGCTCGATCTTCTCCTTAATCACTTTATCAAGTCTCATACGGTTGTCAATCCGTGTCAGTGAGTCTGTCATAGAAAGTTCCAAAAGGGATCTGTTATAGCGTTTCAGAGCCATTTGGCGATAAAGAAGAAAAGCAATAATAATCACTGCTACGGCTAGGATCTTAAGTATTAGTTCCCAATCAATATTTGATGTATCTGCTGTTGAAATGGCATATCGGCTGACAATCTCGTCAAGCAAGTATGCCGGAGTGGCATCGATCGATTTATTGATTATAGAGACTAGTTCCGGGTAATCATTTCGTACCATAAAACGGAGATTCTGATCGAACTCTGTCGTTCCAGAGATCACAATGTCATCGTAACCATTGCGTGCAATGGCATAGGAGAGGACAGGGACGATATCAATGACAGCAAACACTTTTTTCTGATGGAGAAGTTTTAATGCCTCATCGGTACTTTGGACGGGGAAAAGGTCGATCTCGGGATAACTTGTCCTAAGTTTCTCCTCGATGGTGTAACCGCTTCCGACAGCGACTCTTTTTCCTTTCAGCATGGCAAGATTTGGGATGTAGTTGACCGATTTTTCTGTTGCTATGACATTGGGGAAACGCCCATAAGGCTTGCTGAAAAGAGCGTAACGGGATTTTTCCGGGCTCTTTTCCGTACCCAATGTTATATCGGCCTGACGTGTTCGGATGGCTTGAAGTACGCTTTGCCAGTCGGAAGCATAATCCAGTCGGCTATCAATGGCGTGCATGCGGATGATATGCTCCCAGAGGTCGACGGCTATCCCGCTTATCATTTTCATATCACCCGGAAGTGAAAAGTTGAATGGTGCCCATTTTCCTGTAGATATAGCCGTAATCTGGTGCGTTTGAAGAAAAGCTTTTTCTTTCGAAGTCAATTGTAGTGGTGCATTGATGGCAGAGTGGTAGATAAAATCATCAAAGTTTTCTTTTGAGAATGTTGTTTTTCCCATGACCCGGTACATATTGAGGATGGTTTTGAACTTTTTTATAGCAATATGACCAAGGGGAAGATTGTCTGTGTAGGCCAGTTTTTTTAAGGCCTCTCCTTCAAAGATCAAGCTCTTTCGACTTTTATTCTGGCCATTGTAGTGTTTCTTGATGATATCGGCTGTCTCATCGATATGCTCAAATGCATAGCGCCATCCTTTGATTGATGCCATAAGGAAAGCGTTGACACGTTCGGGATGTTCTTGAAGCTCTTTTTGTGAAGTGAAAAGGATGTCACTATAGTAATCAAAGCCATACTCTTTAGGGGTAAAACCAACACTCTCTATGCCAAGTTCCTGTAGTCTGAAAGGTTCGTTTGAAACATAAGAAGCCATCAAATCCGTTTTTCCCTCAATAAGATCATTAAGATCAGAAGAGTGATCGATCGGGATGATGTCATCAAAGGAGATTCCTTGAGAGATGAGCATGGATTGAATCGTGACATCATCTTGGACATCATTGGTCAGCATGATTCGTTTGCCGACAAAATCCTTGATCGTTCTGATACCGGAGTCCTTGCGTGCGAGAAGAATATGCGGAGAGGACTGGAAGATGGCACTGAGTGCTACTACGGGTTTGTTATTGCAATATTCGGTCAGAAGAGAAGCTCTGCCAATGCCATAATTTGCTCTGCCGCTGATTACCTCTTCTGTGGTATCGATATTGTTTGTAAACTTTTTAATGTGGACATCTAGTCCTGCATCTTCGTAAAAACCCTTCTCGATGGCCATATAATATCCGCCAAATTGAAATTGATCAAGCCATTGTAGCTGCAGTGTAACCGTCTCTAGTGTCTTGGCATGTGCAGAGAGTGATAAGAATAAAAGCATTAAGAGTGAAAAAATGGATTTCAATGTTATAACCTTATTTTTCAATAGTCAGTCTGACTAATTATAGCATGCTCTAAATGGGGATTGTGTTTTTGGAGATTATTTGATGATTATGGCGTCGGAATTTTCGTTGTAAAATGATCAAGAAAAAGCTTTTTTCATATTTTACAGAGACAGTTCGTATGCTATATTATCTGTCTGCCCACCACATTCGAAGGTATAAGCCCCAGGTCGAGGTATAGCCGACCTCGGTAAAGCTCAATTTTCCCGATTTGTCATAGATGAAGGTTGTAGGAAAGGCGGAGACGGAGAATTGTGAGGCGAGGATACCTTCGTGATCATTGATCGTCTTGATGTCGAGGGCGTGTTCTTTGAGATAGGCATTGATCTTCTCATCGTCTCCTGACTTGACAGCGATGGTAAGAACATCATACGTTTTAGAAAGAGTTTGGATATTTCCGGCTTCGAGTTTGCAGGTCGGACACCATGTCGCCCAGAAGTGAATCAGCAAAGGTCTGTTCTTGTAATCTAGGCTCGAGTAGAGTTCATTATTGGTAAGCAGGGTGTTTATTTCCGGAAGTGTTTTATCTTTTATGCCGGGTGCACGAAAAAGACTGATGGCATTGGCGATTATGAAGATGAGCAGGGATGTTGTCAGAAGCTCTTTAGCCCAGTATTTAAGCTTCTCTTTATTGGGCTTCAATGATCTCTACTTTCTCTTCGATACGAAGAAGTTCTTCGACTAGTTCCTCATATTTGGCTTCTGTCTCTTCCAACTCTTTTGAGAGTTTACTCAAACCGATCTCCTGATAACATTCAGGATTGCTTAGACAGGTGTTGATCTCTTCAATCTTTATCTCAAGTGCTTCTATCTGATCGGGGAGTTTTTTAAGTGCTTCTTTTTCTTTATAAGTGAGCTTGAAGACCTCTTTTTTGAGTTTATCGTCCATCTCATCGATGGCCTCTTTCTTTCGTTGCGGAGAGTGTTCCAGTTCAGCAATCGCGTTAAGAGCTTTTTCGATATTGAGGTATTCGCTGTATTCCTGGAAACTCTCTTCGATATGGCCGTTGCCTTTGAAGATCAGCAGTTTCTTCGCAATCTTATCGACGAAATAACGGTCGTGGCTGACAAGGATGACAGCACCAGGAAAATGTTGAAGCTTCTCTTCAAGGATGTTTATCGTCGGGATATCGAGGTCATTCGTGGGTTCATCCAGGATCAATATATCGACTTTTTTGGTAAAGAGAAGGGCTAATGCGATACGGTTTTTTTCACCGCCGCTAAGCACGCCGATCTTCTTGTCCAGGTACTCTCTCGGAAAGAGAAAATTCTTAAGATAGCCGTAGACATGCATGTTACTGCCTTGAACTTCGACACGGTCGCCACCATCGGGACAAAAGGTCTCGATTAGGTTTTTGGAATCGTCAAGCATCTCTCTATGCTGGTCAAAATAACCGATCTTGAACTCACCTCTGTCGATCTTTCCACGATCAGGCTTAATCCTGTCAAGAAGAAGTTTAAGCAGAGTCGATTTTCCGCTCCCGTTTGGTCCGACAATGGCAATGACATCTTTTTGCAGAATACGGATACTGAAATCTTTGATCAGCTGTTTGTTACCAATACTGTAGCAGAGGTCTTCGACTTCAAAGAGCATCTTCTGTCTATTGATACTTTTATCCCGTTGGAAGTTCTTCTGTTCGCGTTCGAGTTCGACTTTCATTTTTCGTATTTGCGCAGGATTGGTCTTTGCCGCCTCACGCAACTCCATTAACCGGGCTTTACGTCCTTCGTTTCGTTTTAGCCGTGCTCGAACACCTCGTGAATACCACTCGTTCTCTGTCTTGAGAAAACGCAAGAGGTTCTCGTGTTGCTTCTGCATGGTACGCATAATCTCTGATTTTTGAGTCAGATAGTTTGAATATCCTCCTCTAAATACGCGAAGGGCTCCATCTTCGACCTCGATGGTACGAGTTGCAATCCTGTCAATAAAATAACGGTCATGCGAGATGAAGAGCAGAGTGAACTTCTCTTTAAGTAGCAGCTCTTCCAAGAATTCGACCATATAGACATCTAGGTGGTTGGTCGGCTCATCCAGGAGTAAGACGTCAGGCTTTAACAGCAGCAGTCCGGCCAAAGCGACACGACGCTGTTCACCCCCGCTTAGGAGGTCGATGTTTTTGTTCTCATAGGTTTTAAGTTGAAAATGCTCCAGAATACGTTCGATCTTGTCATCAAGGTTCCAGGCGGAGTGATGGTCAAGATAACTCGAAATCTCTGCATGTTCTTGCATCAGTTCTGTATTGTCATAGTCTTCAGCAAGGAGTAAAGAGAGCTCATCAAAACGTGCACTTGCCGCTTTGAGTTCACCCAGGCCATCTTCAACGGCTTCTCTGACAGTCGCACCGGTTTTGAATTTGGGAACCTGATCAAGCATCTTTACCTCAAGTCCCTGTCTGGTGATGCGTTCACCCTCATCAAAATCGAGTGTCCCGTTGACGATCTTCATCAGTGTTGATTTTCCGCTGCCGTTTTTACCGACGATGACAACACGTTCACCCTCTTCAAGGTTGAAGTTTGTGTTGACGAGGATCTTCTGCGCCGAATAGTTTTTATGAATGCCAAGAAGGTCGATTAGTGCCATGTCGTGTCCAGAAAAATATTTATTTAAAGAAACATTCCAAGGGAAGTCCTTTTATTGTGGAATTATAGCCTATTCGGCTTTAGCGGAGCAGATGTTTGTATGTAGATACCAGCCTATGATGTCACTGTCCGAATAGGTGAATTCCTGCTGGATCCTTGGAATGGAACTGTGCAGAAGTTTAGAACGCAATATGCCGATTAATATAAAAGATAATAACAGGGCAGACAGGGCATAATACCAGTTATAAAACCACCAGACACCAAGACCGACCATAAAGGCACCATAGCTCAATAAAGCAGTAAGCAAAAGTTTTAAAAGTTTACATGGTTTGTTGGGAGGTTCAGGTGTTTGCGTATATAAATTCATAAAGATATTGTAATGCATATAGATTTAACCCAAGATGATATTGCCATACAGATCAAGAAACTTGCGATTCCTGCCAGTGTCGGTTTTCTCTTTCATACCATGTACAACGTGACTGATACCTACTTTGCAGGGCAGATATCAACACAGGCGCTTTCGGCACTGACGCTCTCTTTTTCGATATTCTTTATGATGATAGCCTTTGCCGGAGGCATGAGTGAAGCTGTTACCGCTCTTGTGGGGAATGCCCTGGGAGAAAAAGATGAGCGGCATGCGATTCATATCGCACTTAATGCTTTGTTTTTCGCTGTTTTTCTCTCTTTTGTTCTGACATTGGCAGGTGTGCTCTCAACGCCTTATCTGATGAAGCTTTTGGGTGCACATGGTGATTATCTCAGAGAGTCATTGGCTTATATTAACATCATCCTTTACGGGTCTGTCTTTTTTGTACTGAGCTATTTTATCAATGCTTTGTTGAATGCCATGGGGGATACGGTCTCTTTTAGGAACATTTTGATTGTCTCATCTTTTTTAAACGTTCTTTTGGACTACTGGTTTGTCTATGGTGGTCTTGGCATACAGCCACAGGGGGTAAAGGGGATATCGTTTGCAACGATTGTTACAGAATGTATGACGATGTTCTATCTTTTTTATCGACTTAAGAAGACACCTTTGCTTCAACATATGAAAGGGTTTTCAGTCGATATAAAGGTCTATCAGGAACTGCTTAGACAGGGTTTTCCTCCCAGTATAAACATGATCATGATGGCAACAGGCATCTTCATCATCACCTATTTTGTCGCACCATACGGTCAAGAGGTCGTTGCCGCGTTTGGAATCGGTATGCGTATAGAACAGATCGTTCTGATGCCTAGTATCGGCCTTAATGTCGCTGTTTTGGCGATTGTCTCACAAAATAACGGTGCTTTGGAGTTTGAACGGATTGAGCAGACCTTGAGACTTTCACTCTATTACGGAGGCATCGTCTCTGTTGTTGGTATGTTTTTGCTTTTAAGTGGGGCAGAGCAGTTTATGAGCCTTTTCTCTGATGATGCCAAGGTGATACAAGAGGGTGTCCTTTATCTTCGTATCGAGGCATTTATTCTCTTCGCCTTTATGGTTATATTTGTGCATCTTGCGATGCTACAGGGGATTAAAAAACCGGACTTTATCTTTTATATTTCTATTTTCAGACAGATTATAGCTCCGATTGCACTGCTGAGCCTGTTTGTCTATCTCGATGTACAGGTCGTATGGATATGGATAGGTATCGCTATGATTGTCACTTTTTCTGCTATTGTAACATGGATATACAGCCGAAAAAAATTGGATGAAGTCTCTGTCTTGTCGGATTAAATCAAATAAAGAGCAGTTCGATTTGTCTAAATAGGACAACTGTTTTTTTAGAGGTGCACTTAAGTCAAAGATGATAAAATTCGTAAAAAAGCAAAAGGATATAAGTGCTAAATTTGGCCATTGGAATTTATACTGTTTATATATTAATCCGCATCTATGTCAGTGTCATGCAGATCGGGTATCTTTCTCAAGCAAAAAACAAGACGAATGTTCTTTTAGGGCCTACAGAGTTTATCCAAGCAGGTAATTATGCGATAACCAAAGAGCGCATTAGCATCGTCTCTACCATTGTAGAATATGCTGTTTTGATCTTTTGGATGAGCATGGGTATAGCATGGCTTGATGGAGAGTTTATGACACTTTCTCCAACACTGCATACCATTGTTTTTGTATTAGGGTTTGTCATCTTGAATGCGATGGTATCCATGCCCTTTGAGATTTATCAGAAGTTTGTCGTTGATGAAATGTATGGGTTTAATAAATCAACCGTGGCGCTTTATATCAGAGACACCATTGTGAGTACAGTGATTATGTTGGTGATTGGCGCAGCTGTGATCTGGGGTGTTAATGCGATCATGGTCAAGTTTGAGATGTGGTGGCTTTATAGTTTTCTGTTTATCTTTGGTGTGCTTGTATTGGTCAATATGTTTTTTCCAACAGTCCGTGCGCTCTTCTTTGACAAGGTAAGTCCGTTGGAAGATGGCGAGCTTAAAGAGAGTATTGAAGAAATGATGGCAAAGACAGGCTTTGTCAGTTCAGGTATCTTCGTTTCGGATGCAAGCAAACGCGACGCGCGTTTGAATGCTTACTTTGGCGGTTTAGGGAAGACAAAACGGGTTGTACTTTTTGACACTTTGATTGAAAAACTTACGGCAAAAGAGCTTTTGGCTGTTTTGGGTCATGAACTGGGACACTTCGCCCATGGTGACATCTATAAGAATATGGGGTTGATGGGAACACTGCTTTTTGGTATGTTTGCACTGTTTGGAAATTTGGATGAAAACCTTTTTCTAGAGCTTGGTGTGGCCCCGACTCCTGGTGTCATTATGGTTCTGTTCCTATTGTTTATGCCTGTACTTGGGTTTATTATGATGCCTTTAATGGGTGTCGTGAGCCGACATAACGAGTTTGAAGCAGACAAGACAGGTGCACAACTGGGTGGTGGAGAGCATCTGGCATCTGCTTTGCAAAAGCTGGTGAGTGAGAACAAGAGCTTCCCACTTTCTCATCCACTCTATATCTTCTTCCACTATACACACCCTCCGGTGATGGAACGTCTGAAAGAACTGGGTATAGATATCACATCAGATCATTCAAGTGCAAGTGAAGGTCCATGGCCAGAACAGTAGATGAATGGCTTGAACTCGGTGCAGCTGCGTTACGGGAGATAGCTGAACGTCCGCGCCGGGAGGCAGAGATATTGTTGGGAAGTATTTTAAAAAAAGACCAGCTCTATCTTCTGACCCACCTAGATGAAGAGTGTGATGCTGAAGGTTATATGGAACTTGTTAACAGACGTGCCCAGGATGAGCCTATAGAATATCTTACCTCGTGTGTCAGTTTCTTTTCCCAAGAGTTTTATATTGCTCCGGGTGCACTTATTCCCCGTCCGGAGACTGAGCTATTGATCGAAAAAATACTTGAAAAGCTTGATCCTTCAACGAGGGAGTCGATTGTAGAAGTCGGTGTGGGAAGCGGCGTGATATCGATTGTCTTGGCTCAGCATCTTAAGGATGCTCGCTTTATGGCAACTGACATCAGTGAAAAAGCGATTGACATAGCACAGATCAATATAAGGGATAAGGGATTAAGTGAGCGTATTGATCTTGTCCTCACAGATCTTCTTGAAGGCATCGATAAACCTATAGACATCCTTGTCTCCAACCCTCCCTATATCGCCAATGAGGTGATTTTGGACGCTAATCTTGGATATGAGCCACAGAATGCACTTTTTGGCGGAGAGGTGGGAGACGAAATTCTTAGACGCCTAATTGACGAGGCATTTGAGAGAGATGTCCGTATATTGGCCTGTGAGATGGGATATGATCAAAAGGACAAAATTGAAGCCTATTGTAAAGATAAAAAGATAGTGTCTTTAGAGTTTTACAAAGATTATGCGGGACATGATCGGGGATTTATTTTGGAACTATTAAAGGAGAAAGAAGATGCCAGAACTTAAACGCAGTATCGATATGATCTATTTGATCCTCTTGGGAACTACCATAGGTGGGATCTTGACACTTGGGATAATCATGACCTCGACAATCTTTCATTCCCAAGATATTATCGGTCCAATGCTTTCACATTATCAAGAAGGCCAGATCATGGCGCAGGGCTTTGATAAGTTTACCTATTTCCTTGGTTTTATGGGCATCGTGATTATGGCTTATGAAGCCTATTCCTACAAGATATTACAGCGGGATATGACAGTTATGCTCTCTACGATGGTCGCTCTTTCGACGATTGCTCTGTTCATAGGCGTATATACGCCTAAAATCCTTCAGATGCAAGCCCTGGGAGAGGAAGCGACCCAGAGTCAGGAGTTTCAAAACCTGCATCTGGGTTCAGAACTGGATTTCAAGATATTGGTACTCTCTTTGATAGTGATCATGGGACGACGTCTTTATGTGCTGCTAGGGAAGAAGAGCAGAGCATGATACAGTTTAACAACCTGCATAAGCGTTT
>JBFESZ010000052.1:0-13568 GCA_041548245.1 Sulfurimonadaceae bacterium | reverse complement strand
ATGCGCTACAAGCACTAAAAGAGCGACTCTAAATCTTCAAAGTCGTTCTAGGAAAATCAATCCCTTTGCATCTTCTTGCGGATAATGTCTGCTTTTGGATAGGTAAAGCGGATATCCCTTTCAACGCTGATCGTATCATTCGCATCAACGGCATAAGCCCTAACCATGACTTCCAGAATACTGTCGTGTCGTTCATCATTGGCAAGTTGCTCCGTCGTATAAAGTACCAGCGTCTTTTTTGTCTTGATGCCGGGCTGGACCGTGAAAGGGTGCGAAGGCTGCTCAATTTTAATCTTGTCGTTGTTCAAGACTTCTATATAATAGTCATGCGCTTCGTTTTGGGTGTTCTGAATCAGAACCGTGTATGCATTTTTAACCAACGGTTTGCCATCGACCTTCTCGATATTATACAAACGGGTCTGCTTATTGATGTTGATCAGCATCAGCTCTTTATCCATACCCATCATCATCAAAATGATAAAAATTGCCGACAATACACCGAGATAACCCAATATCTTAGGTCTAAAGAAACGTGTTTTACCCTCTTTCTTCTCAATCTCACGTACACTTGACCAGTTCACGAGGCTCGGTTCATTGAACTGGGCCATTACCTCCGTACAGGCATCCACACACTCCAGACAATTGATACACTCAAGCTGCAGACCTTTACGAATGTCAATA
The DNA here is from genome assembly GCA_041548245.1 of Sulfurimonadaceae bacterium. Taxonomy (GTDB): domain Bacteria; phylum Campylobacterota; class Campylobacteria; order Campylobacterales; family Sulfurimonadaceae. The sequence goes on along the minus strand of JBFESZ010000052.1, from coordinate 12,887 downwards.
TGGGTCGGACATACCGTGACACAAGACTCACATGTCGTACACAGGTCATTATCCGCCAGCTGGCTCTGCTTATCTACAAGCTTGGTATGCTCTTCATCATAGATACGTCCCCCGCGTTTACTATCATAGATAGCCATGATGGTATCGTCATCATACAGTACAGACTGAATACGTGAATAGGGACAGACATAGATACAGAAGTTCTCTTGCAAGAAGACGATGTCATAGACCAAAAAGACAGTGATTCCGATCCATGCTCCCATGAACACAGGGTGATCTGTTATATTAAGCGCATAGTCAAAAAACTGTTCGGGCGGGATAAAGAACCATAAGGCATCTGCTGCTGCCAATGCAGCCAATACTGTAGATAATATCCATATAACGACGCGCTTGAACTTATTGATTGTCGTAGAGTAATCAGGTTCTTTCTGCTTGTTCTTGATGCGCTTGCGTAATCTGAATATCTTTGTTTCTATAAGGTCTCTGAACGCAGCACGAAAGATGGTTTGCGGACAGAACCACCCGCAGAACATCCTTCCTCCTAAAACCGTGACGCCAAAGACACCGATAAAAAGTATCATCAGTAAAAATGGCAACAGATAGAGCTCTTGCATGTCAAAAGAGACAAAGAAAAAATGAAGTTTGAAGTCTATAAAACTCAGTAGAAAAAAATGGTTCCCGTCAACCGTAACCCAAGGTATGATCAGTGTAAAAGCTGTCGCAAAAATAAAGACTGCATAACGCATATATCGTAAAGGAATCCATCCTTTTAGATATTCCGAAGCCTTGACTTTTTCAGTTGATGCTGACATGAAAATATCCTCATTTTTATTGTATAATCCAGTGTTATTATAATTATAAAATATCACTTATGTATCACAATTTTACAATTACTATACTCTCATTCTCATTAAAAAAATAGATTTAATCATAGTTTGTCATCTAATTTAAACCATCACTTATTTTAGCTATAATTTTTGACCATAGATCACTAAAGGAAGCGAGTGGAAGGTTTATTTATTGAGTATAAAGATCCCCTTTTCGGGATCATTCTTTTTTTTACATTGATCTTCATAATCACTTTTTTCTCTTATTGGTGGGGAAGGTACAAGACCAAGGAAGATGAACGCAGTCTAGACAAATTTGTTAAAACATTTCACTCCCTACCCACAGGAAAAGAGCTTGAAGAGATCCTGCACATAAGCAATCTCTCAACGAAGTCTTTATACCTGCTCGCAACCAATTATATACAAAATGGTGATTATGAAAAAAGTATAGAGATCTACAACTCTGTATTGGAAAAAAACATCTCGGTAGAAGAGCGGAAAGAGACAATGTTCCTATTGGGACAGGCCTATCTGAAAGCCGGCTTTTTACAACGCTCAAAAGAACTTTTTTTAGAGATCCTTGCGCATCATCCGCGTACTCCTTCTGCTTTGCAGTTTCTTCTGATCATCTATGAAAAGATGCGTGACTTTGAGAAGGCAAAAGAGGTGCTGGAGCCTCTGGATGAGATGGATATGGAGATAGCCAAGGATGCGATGTACCTTAATCTCGTCGCCATGCAGTATGATCCGACGATGCACTCCGAAGAGAAAATACGCAAGATCATAAAATGGTACGAAGAAAACAATCAGCTTGGATATATGATCTTTGAATATCTTTTCAAGCAAAACCCGAAACTGGCATGGGCACATCTCGACCAGTCCCTATGTGAACGTATTTCAAGTGTCTTGTGGACTTTAGAGTCTCATCAACTCGATTTGGATATAATTTCATCTAACGCTTATCTGCGTGAACTTTACAGTGCTAAAGGGCTTATTGACTCTGCACAAAACAGTTCTATCTTTGAGCTTGATGTTTTGATTCACTTGCGAGCCCAAGGGTATCATGATGCCGACTTACAGTTTGAATATCTGTGTAATGAATGTAAACAGGTCTTCCCGTTTTCATTTCACCGCTGTCCAAATTGTCATGCTATCGATACTGTGCAGAACGAGATGCTCCTGACGAAGGCTGCCTTTGAAACAAATCTATCTTTTCAGTGATGGAAGTGCCTTGGGAAATCCCGGTCCGGGAGGCTATGGTACGATTATTCGCTATAAGAACTTTGAAAAAGAGTTGACAGGCGGTGACGCCCACACGACCAATAACCGTATGGAGCTTCGGGGTGTGATAGAAGGGCTTCGGGCCCTTAAAGAACCTTGTATCGTTGAGATAACCTCTGATTCATCCTATGTCGTCAAGGGCATAAATGAATGGCTTGAAGGTTGGGTCAAAAAAGACTTCAAGAAAGTCAAAAACGTTGATCTGTGGAAAGAGTATATTGAGGTATCAAAACCTCATCAGATTCATGCGATCTGGGTCAGAGGGCATGACGGACATGAAGAGAATGAACGCTGCGATGATCTCGCGAGAGCCACAGCAGAAACATTCAAGGCAGAAGTTTCGCGGTAGCGGTACGGCCTTATAGATATTATTGAGAAGGAATACGTTGTGAAAAACATCGATGAACTAGAAAAGTCTCTAGATTATCACTTTGAAGATCCACAGCTCCTTATTGAAGCGCTGACGCATAAAAGCTATAAGCAGCCCTACAATAATGAGCGATTGGAGTTTCTTGGTGATGCCGTGTTGGACCTGGTAGTAGGAGAATACCTTTTTGCCAAGTTCCCAAACTTTGATGAGGGAAAACTCTCTAAGATGCGTGCTTCTTTAGTAAATGAAGAAGGATTCACACGCTTGGCTGAGCATATCAACCTGGGTGACTTTATCCTTTTGTCTAATGCAGAAGAGAACAATAATGGAAGGCATAAGCCCTCTTTGCTCTCCAATGCCTTTGAAGCTGTCATGGGTGCCATCTACCTTCAGGTAGGGCTTTCTCATGTTGAGGCTCTTATGCACAGGTATCTTGATGAAGTTTATCCGGTCATCGATATGTCAACGCTCTTTAAAGACTTCAAGACTACCCTTCAGGAGCTAACGCAGGCGGAGTTTGGTGTCACTCCTGACTATCGCCTTGTAGGGACATCAGGACCTGATCATAAAAAAGAGTTTGAGATTTCTGTTTTTATTCAGGACAAAGAGTACGCTACCGCCAAAGGAAAGAGTAAAAAAGTGGCTCAGCAGGAAGCCGCCTATATCGCATTAGAAAAACTAAAAGGAGAGACCAAATGAATAAATTTGGAATCCGCTTCTCATTCTCTACATTCGGAGAGTCACATGGTGCAGGCATAGGCTGTATTGTAGATGGTGTCCCAGCAGGCCTTAAGATAGACGAAACCTTCATACAGGCAGAGCTTGATCGAAGAAAACCCGGACAGAACGAATTTGCAACCGCACGAAAAGAGGCGGACAAGGTAGAGATACTATCGGGTACTTTTGAAGGGCTAAGCACGGGGACCCCTATTGCTATGGTTATCTACAACACTAACCAAAAGTCCAAAGACTACTCTAATATCAAGGACATCTTCCGTCCCGGACATGCAGATTTCACCTACTGGCATAAATATGGCCTCCGTGACTATCGTGGTGGCGGGCGCTCTTCTGCACGAGAAACTGCGGCCAGAGTCGCTGCTGGTGCCATCGCAAAGTTGATGATAAAGGAACTTGGGATCGAGGTTAAAAGCGGGATTATTGAGATTGCCGGCATAAGAAGCAAGACCCTTGATTTCGACTATGTTGCCTCCAGTGAGATCTACACCCTGGACAAGAGTGCGGAAGATGCGCAAAAAGCAGCTATTCTTGAGGCAAAAACGCGCCATGACTCCGTTGGTGGAGCAGCGCTCATTAAGATAACAGGCGTACCCGTAGGGCTTGGTGAACCACTTTATTACAAGCTTGACGCTGTATTGGCCGATGCCATGATGGGCATTAATGCTGTTAAAGCTGTAGAGATCGGTGACGGGATTAACTCATGCCGTACGACAGGGTCAACCAATAACGATCCTATCCGCAAAGAAGGATTTAAATCGAATCATTCCGGCGGTATCCTAGGTGGTATTTCAAATGGTGAAGAGATCGATGTCTCTGTCTATTTTAAACCAACGCCTTCGATCTTTATCGAACAGGAGACCATCGATACCCATAATACGGAACAGCACTTCTCACTCAAAGGACGACATGACCCGTGTGTTGCTATTCGCGGTTCAGTAGTGGCCGAATCGATGGCAGCTATTGTCATCGCTGACATGCTGCTTCTAAACATGGGAAGAAAAATGGATGGACTAAAAAACTATTACAACTAAAGGAAGGCTCTCATGCGCTTTATCGCCCTAGCCATAGTCATCTTCGCAGCCTACAGTGCCTACAATGAATTCTTTTCAAAACCTAAAGAGTTCGCTATCGGGCCATACATTGAACCTGAGCTTCAAGAGGCCGTCTATAAAGCCCGTTCCGATATCGATGCTATCCGCTCTGGCATCAGTCGCGATGCCAAACGCAACTCCTTTAGTGGCAAAGCCCCTTATCCTGAGCTTCTTACCAAAGATCCAAGTCATCTCTTTGACAATGTGCTCATCACACCCATTCTTCCAAGTACCCAAGGCTGGCAAAAGAAAATACAAAACAGCTATTCCTATACTTATGCACCTGGAAAGAGTGTAGATTTCGAGTATAACTCTGCTAACGGAGAGTTTGAATGTATCAGTGATTATGATACATGTGAGCTTTTTAGATAAGGCGCCTTATCTTCTCTAAAATCAGGATTTTTCTATCCTAAGCTTTTTTTCTTCCCGTCCATTCTTCCAATTAATCCAGAGTAACCAGAGCACTGCCAGATCGATCATTGCATCGGCAAAGTTAAAGACAGCAAAATCAAACCCGCAATGCCAATAGACCATATCGACAACACCTCCATGGATAAAACGGTCATACACATTTGAGAAACCGCCTCCTATGAGGATACCTACCGGCACCGAGTAAACCCTATTGTTGAGATAGATCGTATAAAGCAATACCCCTAAAAGCAATAGCAACTGTATCCATTTCAACCACTCTCTCAAAAAAGCCAACATAGAAAAGGCGACACCCTTATTAAAGACAAGTATCAGATCGATGCACTCCGTGTAATAACGAAATCCGTCCAAAAAAAGTTGTTTGATGTTTTGATCGATGATAAAGACACCAGCCATAGCAAGCAGCATAGGCCATGAAAGGTATAACAGGTTCTTAAGCGAGTTCTTTTCCAAAAAATTCTTCCAATTCGTTCATCTTTGTATCGAGGACTTTAGCATCTTTGCCTTCAAGGAGAATACGAAGTTTATTCTCTGTTCCCGAATAACGGATAAGATGTCGCATGTTAAGCTTCTCTACACTCTCAAGCTGTTCTTTTAACCCCTCTATCTGTTCCAAAGGTTTTTTCTCTTTGATATTCATATTTCTTAGTTGCTGAGGATACAAGGCAAAAGGACGAAGGACTTCAGATGCTTTCTTTCCTGACTCCAGAACAATAGCCAGTATCTGCAGGGCTGACATCAACCCGTCACCGGTTTTAGCAAAGTCATGAAGAATGACATGTCCGCTCTGCTCTCCTCCGAAATTGATGCCTTTTTCCTTCATGACCTCTAAGACATTCTTATCGCCAACGTCTGAACGGAAAAGTTGTAAACCATTCTCTTTGATATATTCTTCAAGACCAAGGTTGCTCATGACCGTAGTAACAATGCCGCCTCCTTTTAGTGTGCCTTTATTATGAAGTGCCAAGCCTATAGCCCCAAGCAGATGGTCACCATCGACAACCAACCCCTTCTCATCAACTACGACAAGCCGGTCTGCATCACCGTCCAGGGCAATCCCTATATCCGCCCTGTACTTTACAACAGCCTGAGAAAGGTCCTTGGTATGCAAAGCGCCACAATCCTCGTTGATATTAAAACCGTCCGGCTTATTGTGAATAACGATGACATCGGCACCCAGTTCTTCCAATACAGTCGGGCCGACCTTGTAACCTGCTCCATTAGCCGTATCCAGGACAATACGCATACCTTGAAGTGTAAGTTCTTGAGGAAAAGAGTTTTTAAGTTGTACGATATAACGTCCTATCACATCATCGATACGTTTAGCGGAGCCGATCTCTTTTCCAACAGCACAAGACGTTGTCATCAATACCTTGTTATTATAAATAGCTTCGATCTCCGCTTCGATCTCCGCAGAGAGTTTGTCACCATGCGCATCGAAGAACTTTATTCCATTGTCCTCATAAGCATTATGTGATGCTGAGATCATGATCCCGGCATCACATCTCATGTTCTCTGTCAAAAAAGCGATTGCCGGTGTAGGCATGGGTCCAATCTGTACCACATCATATCCAATGGCAGTCAACCCGCTGACGATGGCATTCTCGATCATGTAGCCACTACGTCGTGTATCTTTCCCGACAAGGATCTTTTTTGTCTTTGCATGTTGTTTAAAATATATTCCTGCGGCAATGGCAACGTTCATCGCCTTGGTCGCATTCAAAAAACCACCTGCTTGACCGCGAACCCCATCGGTACCGAATAACTTCATATTTGCCCTTATATATAAGTATTAATAAAAATCCATCTCGTATTCTATCATCTCTTCTCTTTTTTTACAGTGCATACACAAAAAAAATGATTTTTAGTAATCTTATTTTCCACATATACACTTATATCTTGTCCTTAACTTATATTTAATTATACTTCAGCTAATATTCTACTCTTAAAAAAAATATAGGGCCAAAATTAGTGCACCTATGAAGGAATTATTGATATGGCTAACCATAAATCATCAGTAAAACGTATCCGTCAGACTATCAAGAAGACTGAACGTAACCGTTTCTACCGCACTCGTCTTAAAAACATTGTTAAAGACGTTCGTTCTGCAATCGAAGCAGGAAATAAAGAAGAAGCTACGGCAGCACTAAAAGTTGCTAACCAGCAAATTCATAAATTCGTAAGCAAGGGTATCTTGAAGAAAGAGACTGCTGCACGTAAAGTAAGCCGTTTACACACAGCTGTTAACGCAATCGCTTAATTCAATAAGACAATTAAGCTAAGTGCTAAATGCACTGGTGGTGTGAGGCAGTGTGCTATTTGATAGCCGAGTATTTTTCCTTCCACATTACCTCTTCACCGTGCTAGTCCTAAGGACTTAGCCACAACTGTCCATTATTGGAGACTCCTGATGCTAAAATCAAAACTAGAACCTTTCATTGACCGATATAACGAACTTACCGAACTGTTAAGCGCTCCAGATGTAACTGCTGACATCAAAAAGATGACCGAACTTTCTAAAGAGCAATCCAATCTTCTGCCGATTGTGGAGAAATCCAAAGAGTATATGAAGCTTATCCAGGAGATCACAGATAACAAAGAGTTGCTCGCTGATTCTGAAATGGCTGAACTGGCAAAAGAAGAGTTAAAAGAATTGGAGCCGCTCGTACCCAAAGTCGAAGAAGAGTTAAAAGGGTTATTGGTTCCGCAGGATCCAAATGACGACCGTAATATCTATTTAGAGATGCGTGCGGGAGCGGGAGGTGATGAAGCCGCTATCTTTGTTGGAAACCTTTTTACTGCTTACACACGTTATGCTGAACTAAAGGGCTGGAAGATCGAAATCATGTCTTCGTCTGAAGGCGATGCCGGTGGATTTAAAGAGATCATCGCACTGATCAAAGGTGAAAAAGTCTACTCTTACCTCAAACATGAATCCGGTACCCACCGTGTTCAACGTGTCCCGCAGACAGAATCTCAGGGGCGTGTTCATACCTCTGCCATAACTGTCGCTATCATGCCGGAAGTCGATGATGTCGAGATCGAGATCAATCCAAGTGACCTCAAAATCGATGTTATGCGTTCGTCAGGATGTGGTGGTCAATCTGTCAACACCACTGACTCGGCTGTTCGGATTACGCACTTGCCGACGGGACTTGTCGTAACCAATCAGGATCAAAAGTCACAACATAAGAACAAAGACAAGGCAATGAAAGTCCTTAAAGCTCGCCTGTATGATCTTGAGATGCAAGAGAAGATGGAGGCAGATGGAGCGGCTCGTAAAGAACAGGTCGGAACAGGTGACAGATCCGGTCGTATCCGTACCTATAACTATCCACAGAACCGCATCTCTGATCACCGTATCAATCTTACACTTTACCGTCTTAACGAGATTCTCGGCGGAGGGCTTATGGATGAGATCATTGAACCTCTGCAAGCACACTACCAAGCAGAAAAGATCAAGGCAGCTGGCCTCTAGCCCCTTCTCTTTTCTTTACATAACTCCACTCTTTTTTTATAAATATTTCTTATTTTCATGACTCTTGGGTATAATGACGACAATTTAGTCTCAGGAGCCCTTATGAAAAAAACCTTATTGATCTTGCCATGTTTAATACTTTCTTCCCTTTTTGCCGAAGGAACAAGTTATGTCCAAGTGAGCAACGTCAAGGCGTGGGACGCATTAAACATACGTGAGAAAGCGAATCATACCTCAAAAAAGATTTCCTCTATTCCGCATGATGAAAAGTGTGTTATCAGTCATGGTTGCGGTAAAGACATTACCCTTGAGGCGATGGGAAATATGCAAGAAGATGAGATAAAACTTTTTCTTGCTCAGGCAAAAGAGAACTGGTGTTATGTCGCCTATGAGAATAAGTTTGGCTGGGTCAACAAGAAATACCTGAAAGCGAACACTCAAGCGTGTAAATAATCCCTTTGCACCGAGCTTGTCACGCTATCAAGGTGATATTACAAACTCCCTTTTTTCCACTCTGCTTTCTTACCTTCCACTCTAGCCTTGTGGAAGGCCTTTAGCAGTTCTTTCCCCTCTGCGCTGATGACCCCTCGAAAAACATTCTTTTGATCCAGGGTACCGCTAAACTCTCCCTCGACATTTTCGTTCGAGTTTATGATAAAACCATACATATCAAAACCTAGCGTAGGAAGCATACAGTTTACATACTCCGTCCCTGAAGCAGCCCCTTCTATTGTCTCAGAACTGCATTTAAACCTGATTGGTTTGTCGGCTTTAAATTGAACATAGGCACCTATGAAACGCTCTTCATGACTCTTATATTGATGTTCAAACAGAAAACCCTGTACTTCTTGTGAAGCATAATTCTTCCCGATGCAATATTTAACCATCAGCTCACCTTCTCTCATCTTACCCAATTCCACACAATCCATACGTTTATCCATAAAACGGTTGTGCATAAAAATATACTCATCACTGCTATAGCTGACAAAATCGCCTTTTTGTATAGGAGTACACCCCCATATCATCAGGCCAATTAATAGCATTATTGTTATTCGCATCTGTCTTTCTCTCGCTCAAAATATCGTATATTCATTTTTGATATACTATCATATCATTCTAATATGACCAATAAACAAAGGCCAAAGATGAAAACCATTCAACTTCAGATTGAAGATGATTACATAGAAGAGTTTTTAAACTCACTCCCAAAAGACAAGGTGACTCTCATTGATGACCTCTTTTTAGATAATCAAAGCAAGTTTAAAAAAGAGTTGGAAAGTTTTATGAAGAATGAAACAAACTTTAAACCCCATCTGGAAAATATGAAAGAGATGGATAATTGGCTTAAGGAAGCAGAAGATGAAAATTCTTAGTTCATCACTCTATCAGACGCAACTACAAGAGATTTTCACCCCTTATCTTAAAAGTGATCTAAAAGGAATCAAAGACTTTAAGCTCTATCTTGACACCGTCATCTTAAATGCACCAAGTAAAGTAGATAAATATAAACGTTCAATCTATTTTGACGACGACAACATTAAAGACATTGAACATCAAGGTTATACCATCCCGTTCTATGTTGATAGGGAAACCAATACCTATGTCATACTTGGAATTGTTGAGAAAAGATAATTGTTTTTTTCTTTTTGAGTGTCAATACGGACACTCAAAAAAGAATCAATTTGCCAAGCAGTTTTAAGCCTTACTCATTAATATAAAATAACAGATAAAACTGCCAAGCATCTTGTGTCATGGTAATTTTGTTCCCATTTGTAACAAGACTTCTCATCTTAACCTTCCGTATCATCAAATCTAAATGAAATTTTCAGTAAACTGCACTCGTACGATTTTCATTATGCACTTAATCTTGTGTAAAACTCATTGCATACATGTCATTCAGATATGCCTGCAACATACGATTTAACAGATACAAAGACGCATGTTTCATGTCTCTTTGTATCTTAAATAGAATGAAATCTAAACTAACAAAACTAGAAAGGGAGTAACAATGAAGAATGAAATTTCTCAAAAAGATTTAGAACTATCTAACGATACAACTGAATCAAGCAGAAGAAACTTTTTCAAAAAAACTGCTACAATCAGTGCTGTTGCAGCAGCAACTGCACTATCAGCAAACGAAGCAGCAACTGCTGAAGATGATCCATTGATCATGCACCATGTTAAATGGGGTCAAAAACTTGGAAAACCAGTAACATATAACCGTTACGGTATGCCATCACCTTATGAGCATAACAATTTAAGAAGAAACACTAAACTTTTGGCTTCAGGTAACTTCCAAGCATCTATCGCTGTATGTCCTATCCATGAATCTGAAGGTATCATTACACCAAATGGTCTATTCTTCAGCCGTTGTCATGGTGGTACTGCAGAAGTTGATCCAAATGAATTCCGTTTGATGATCCACGGTGCAGAACTAGAAAGAGACATCGTTCTTACACTTGACGAACTTAAGCGTTACCCACGTGTAACTCGTACTCACTTCATCGAATGTCCCGCAAATGGTGGACAAGAATGGCGTGGACCTCAATTCAACTCTTTACAATTTGCTAAAGGATTCATGAGTTCTGCTGAATGGACCGGTGTTTACATCAAAGACCTGATCAAAGATCTTGGCCTAAAAGCAGGTGCACAATGGATGCTTGCAGAAGGTTCTGACAACTCTGAAATGGGTCGTACGATTCCTATCGATAAAGTACTGGATGATGCAATGCTAGTTTGGGGACAAAATGGTGAAGCACTACGTCCTGAACAAGGTTATCCGGTACGTCTACTTGTTCCAGGTTGGGAAGGTAACCTATGTGTCAAATGGTTGAAACGTCTTGAGTTCTCAGCTGAGCCTTTCTACTGTAAAGAAGAGACATCAAAATATACAGCACTTAAAAAGACAGGTAAAGCGATCCAACACTTCTACGCAAATGAAGTTAACTCGACTGTTGTTACTCCGTCTCCGGAAAAACCATGGACTGATCTTAAAGATGGTGACTGGGTTGAAATCGAAGGTCTTGCATGGTCTGGAATGGGTACGATCACTGGTGTTGACATTTCATTCGATGGTGGTAAAAACTACGTTGAAGCTCAACTTAAAGGTCTTATCTTACCTAAATCATGGACTCGTTGGAGCTATATGCACCAATATAAGAAAGGTGAAACACTTCTTCTTACATCTCGTGCGATGGATGACGCAGGTTACATTCAACCGACGATTGATCAAGAGGTTGGTGAACTTGGTGTAGAAGGTGTCTACCATAGAAATGCTGTAGAGACATGGGAAGTAACAGCAGAAGGAAAGGTGAATCATGTTCAAATTAGATCGTAAATTAATTATCACTGCTTCAGCAGCTACAGTAGCTGCACTTTTTGCAGTTGGTTGTGGCGGAAGTACAGCGCCATCAGCAGCTACATATGAATTTAACGGTAAAGCAACTATCGACGGTGGTGTTTACCACCCAATCGAAAATGGTTACACAGGTCCATATGCAGTAAATACAAATGCACATGATATGACACTTAACCATGGTAGAAGAGCGACTAAAAATGAGATCGCGGCATGGGATAAAGATGTAACACCTACCTCTCCTCCACCTCCGGGTAAAGGTACAGTTTCAGAAGGTGAAGCACTTTATGAAGCACAATGTGTTATGTGTCACGGTGACTTTGGTTCAGGCGGTGGTGGATACCCTGCACTTGCTAAAGGTAATGCATATCAATTAAATAAAACACTTACTCTACAGCGTGTAGGTGACAATGCAGATGGTCCGGTACGTGTATTCGGTTCTTACTGGCCAGATGCAAGCACAATGTGGTGGTACATTCAATCAGGTATGCCTCATCCGAACACTAAGTCTTTAAGTGATGATGAAACATACGCTTTGACAGCATATATCATTATGCTAAATGAGCTTAGAGTTGATGGTGAAGTCGTTTCAGACGATGACTGGGAACTTAACCAAGACAACTTTGCTAAGATCGAAATGCCAAACAAACATGGTTTCGAGCCAAACATCGATGGTCCAAATGCACTTCAAGATGTTCGTGCATATTATGCTAACGCTAAAAACTTTGGTGCACAAAACCTTAACCAAGGTGCTGAACGTTGTATGACTGATTGTCAAAAACCAACAGCAAAAGTTGTACGCATCGCTGAAGGTGGTGGTATTAGAGACTTCTTGCCACCGATGTCAACAGTAAGAGACCTTCCTAAGAAAGAGGGTGGTTTTGATGCGAAAGCAGCATACCAAGCAAACTGTGCAATGTGTCACTCGTCATTCTTGGCACCAGGAAGTTCTGACTGGGCTGGATATACACCAAAAGGTATGGATAAAGTTTATGCAAACGGTATCAAAGGTACTGAAGGTGGTATGCCAGCAAAAGGTGGTTCTAGCCTAACAGATGAACAATTTAAATCAGTGGTCGACTACTTGGTCTCTGGTAAATAAAACAAAGGAAAAACAATGGAAAGAAGAAAATTTTTAAGCCTAAGTGGACTAGCAGTTGCAGCAGCAGCTCTAGCACCAGCGGCGAATGCTGAAGATTTCAGAGCAACAAAACCAACAGTATGGACTGCTCATACAGTAGAAGACGGTATCACTGCAATGTATGGTACAGCTGCTTCAACTGAAAGCGGTGTAACTGTTACTATGCCAGACGTTGCT
>JBFESZ010000051.1:0-13855 GCA_041548245.1 Sulfurimonadaceae bacterium | reverse complement strand
ATCTAGACAAAATCAAAGAAGATCTAAAGCCTTTAAAAGACATCTCAGCTCCGTGTTATTTTATTTTGGGAAACCATGAGTATTTTCACGGTGCCAATGCCACTATTGCCTATGTAAAAACCCTTGGTATAAGGGTTTTGCTTAATGAAAATGTCCGCATAGAAACAAATGAAGTCAGCTTTAATTTGGTGGGAATGACAGATGTCATTGGCGAGAGAATCGGTGAGTATCCCATTGACATAGAAAAGTCCTATCAGGGTATTGAGCCTTCCTTGCCGACTTTAGTCCTAGCCCATCAGCCCAAAACAATCCTCAGACTTGAAAACATGCCCTGTGATCTGATGCTGAGCGGACATACGCATGGTGGCCAGATCTTTCCCTTTGGTCTTCTGGTGATGATCGATCAGCCTTATCTTTCCGGTCTCTACCAACATACCAGCGAGCAGAAAATATTCGTAAGCCGTGGAGCTGGATATTGGGGTCCTCCTATACGCGTGCTTGCACCAAGTGAAATCTCAAAAATTGTCATAAGGGGTGTTTGATGAGACTCTTTCTTCTTGTACTGATCGCCTATGATCTTTTTGCCATATCCATTGTCGATAAGCGCATCATCTTTAATGAACGCCGGATTGACCTTACTCAAAAGTACATTGAAGAGCATTATGATCTGAATGTCGATGACATCAATATAACACCACGTATCATAGTCATACACTGGACAACAATGAATGACCTCAATAAGTCTATACAGTGTTTCAAAAAACCAACTTTAGCCTCAACCCGACCTGATATCAAAGAAGCCTCGCCTTTGAATGTTTCAGCTCATTTTCTTATCGACAGGGATGGATGTATTTATAGGCTGATGGATGAGACACTCATGGCGCGACATGTCATAGGTCTTAACTATTGCTCTATCGGAATTGAAAACGTTGGAGGAAAAAACAGCAAAGATAATCTTACACCCGAACAGCTCAAATCAAATATAGAGTTGGTGGCCTATCTAAAAGAAAAATATGCAACCATTGAATACCTTATTGGTCATCATGAATATACGGATTTTTCAGACCACTACCTTTGGCTTGAAACGGACGAATCATACAGAACGATCAAACATGACCCGGGAGATAGGTTCATGCAAAAAATCCGTCAAAACTTTACAGAGCTTAAAAGCTCACCTGAGGCTATCCGTTGATAACAGATCCCAGCCTCTATCTTATCAGCTTGGGCCTATTGGCTGCCTTGGCTCTTTTTTTATCCAAACAGCAATATCAAAGCCTCCAATACCTTCCACCCATTGTTCTGCTGTACTTAACCGTTATGCTTTTAAGCTCTTGGGGGCTGTATGAAAAAAATGAAGCTATTACGGAAAGCTACCTCACACTCAAGAGCAACCTGCTGCCTGCCATGCTTTTTCTGATGCTGCTTCCACATAAAATCACTGCGCTTGTCAAACTAGGCCCTAAGATGCTACTGACTTTTTTCCTTGCAAGTGCTACTCTTTTCATCGCGTTTGTTCTCTCCTTCTTGCTCTTTCATCTCTCCTATTCAGACATTGCCATCCTAGCCCCGCTTGCAGGTTCTTGGATGGGAGGGACAGCTAATATGGTAGCCGTTACTTCAGTCGTTGGAAGCAGTGAGGATGCCGTTGGCATTATCATGCTCATCGACTCGGTCGATTATAGCCTTTGGGTTATGTTACTGCTCCTGCTCGTACCTTATGCCCCACAATTCAACCGGTATACCAAAGCGTCCAATCCGGTAGAGGATATTACTTTGGAGAGTCAATGCACCCTGCACTTCTCGTATCGTGCTTATTTCTGGCTTATTCTCTCAGCCATTGGCGTTTCTATCATCACTCAGCTCAGCGGTATCTTTTTATCCCAGCATCTCTTTGGCACAGCGACAACCTGGTCAGTTGTTCTAGCTACCCTTGCCGGTGTACTCTTCTCCTTTAGCCCATTGGCCAAAATACGAGGACTGCAATCCACGGCCGGCTCCATGCTCTATCTTTTGATTGCCTTGATTGCTTCCAGAGCCGATATCCATTTTGATATGGGACTGCTACTTTATATTCTCATTGGTATGAGTATCTTGTTGATGCACGCACTGCTTATGCTGCTCTCCGCCAGAGTCTTTAGACTTGACCTTTTCAGTATCTGTGTCGCATCCCTGGCCAATGTCGGAGGTATCGCTTCTGCACCGATTCTTTCAGCTGCTTATGCACAAAGCCTGGTGGGCATCGGTGTCTTAATGGCGACACTCGGTTATATCATCGGTACCTTTTCCGCCCTCTTACTGACGGAAGTACTCAGGTGGCTGACATGAAAATCACAGGTTTTGATATAGCAGAACTTAGACTACCTCTTAAAAAGCCTTTCATCACAGCACTAAGACGTGTTGATTGTGTCAAGGATGTCATCATAAAGGTTCATACGGATACAGGAATTGTCGGTTATGGAGAGGCCTGCGCTGTTACAGCCATAACGGGTACGACTAACGAAGATGTTGTCAATGAGCTCAGTCACACTGTTTTTCCTTCACTGATTCACAATCCAATGGACGCAGAAGATATTTTCAAGCGGCTCCATGCCATGAACATAAGCCCGGAGACTATGGCCTGCGTCGACATTGCTCTGTTTGACCTTCTCGCCAAGCAAAAGAATCAGAGTCTGCATCAATTTTTGGGTTCAGAACGTTGTGATCTTCAAACAGACCTGACTATTTCGGTAGATGAACCGTTGAAAATGCAGAATGAGACCCTTACTGCCCTTGATGAAGGGTTCAATATCCTTAAAATTAAACTTGATAAAGATATAGACGCGAATATTGAGCGATTAAGAAGAATCAACGAAGTCTTGAATGAAGGCAATACATTACGTTTGGATCCGAATCAATCCCTTACGCTTGATGGATGCCTTAAGATGATCTCACACATAAGAAATGACAATATCGAATGTATTGAGCAACCCTTTGCAGCCCAAGACCTTGACTCTATGAAACAGCTAAAGCGGCACTCACTGATTCCTGTTCTAGCAGATGAGTCACTCTTTAATACCCAGGATGCTCTCAAACTTCTTCATGAAGATATCGCAGATATGTTAAATATCAAACTGATGAAATGTGGCGGAATATATGAAGCTTTAAAGATCGCAAAACTGGCTGTTAAATATGATAAAAACTGTATGATAGGCTCTATGCTTGAAGGGCCGATCAGCCTTGTGGCTGCCGCACATTTTGGCCTTTCTCAAAAAAACATCACAATGGCCGATCTGGACTCACCCCTGTATCTTCAAGAACATCCTCTTCTTAAGCCGTTCAACATGCGGCATGACACAATACACTTAAAGGATACGACCGGTCTTGGGATCGATCCTATCATGAATAGACTTGGACTCTTTAACTGATACTATTCGTTTAAAGTGGTCTTAGCGAACTCTGTGGACGCTTGAATATTTGAAAGCATCATCGTCTCAAACTCTGTGCGGTCAAGTGCATATTTTTCTACAAGTGCATCGATTTTTTCTGTCTCAAATTTTTCGATAGCGATTACAATACGGTAAAGTTCTCCTAGTATGCCCTCTTGCTTAAACAGTGCGTTCTTGACACGCTCCTCCACATAAAATTCATCGATGATCTTTTCTAAAGGCATATGCAATAAGGTATCCATCAAAGAGAGAATCCCCACAAAATAGGCCTCACTCTGCTCGTCCATCGTACAGTTCTTTTTGGTCATTTTAAGAAGAGAGACCATCAAGTCCGTTCGATGTTTGGCCATCAGGATCAGAGGATTGTCAAAACTCCCCTTTCCCGAAGCTGTTTTAGAATACAGAAGGAGCATAAGCCACTGGTTTAAGGCATTTCTTCCCAGAAGCGTGATCACCTGCTGGATAGACGAAATAGGATTTTTGAAATGGAAAGCGGCCGAGTTCATAAATCGCAGCAATTGCAGAGTTAGACTGGGACTTCTCTCAAACGATTGAACGATCTCCCTCGTATCACCACCGGTCTGCAGGAGATTGCACAGCTTGAACAATGAAGCCTGGTCTGCTTCAAACTTCTTGTCTTGAATGATCTTCGGTTCAGCAAAATAGTACCCTTGAAAGGCATCAAACCCTTGTGTTTGATAGGTTTCAAATGCTTTTTCTGTCTCTACCTTGTTGGCAATAGCTTTGATTCCATTCGTATGGAGTGTGTTGACAATCTCTTCCATAAACTTTTGCTCGAAAGTAACGGTGTCTATTTTACAATAGTTAAGATAGGGAAAGAGTTTTTTATACTCGGAAAGATGCTCAGAGTTGGCAGCATCCAGACAGAACTCATAACCCTTTTTATGCAGTACTTCGATACGTTCGACGGTCAGATCATCTAAATTACTACTGCTTGTTATCTCAAAGATAAAGGTTTTGGAAGGAATGGTATTAACGATCTCATGGCGCAAGAAGCTATCATCGATATTGACGAAGGCCAGAGCATCCCCCACGACATTTTTCAAACCTGCCTGATTGAGGACATTAACCAAGAGTGCCGCTGTCGCATGACGTTCATTGGCATAATCAGCACTCTTTTCACTGTCACGATATAAAAGTTCATAACCGATAATCTTCTGTTTTCTGTCCAAGATCGGCTGTCTGGCCAGATAAAAATTTGTAGACATTAAAACTCACTCAAATAAATATTAAATCATAATTATATCCATATTTAACTTGACTTAATTACTTTTCAAATTACCTTTGGAAAGCTTTCTTAAAGATTATGTCTATTCTGACGTATTTTCATAAAAGTTTTTTCTAGCATCAAAACAGCGAAGCCGACAACCAAACCTGTAAACAATTCAGCTGATAAACTCGGCATAAAATGTAAAAGATCATGTAATTGATCTACATTATGCATAAATATGCCTCCCGCCACCAAAATCATCGCCAGAGTTCCAACGACCGACAATAATTTGATAACCTTTGGCAAAGCAATAACAAGGAACTCTCCGAGGGCTCTAAAAACTTTTTTCTCTTCTTTGGCCATTTCAATTATCTTAAGACCGATATCATCCATACGAACTAACAAAGCAACAAAGCCATAAACACCTATTGTAGCCAGGATGGCAATCATTGTAACGACAATGATCTGTACGGCTAATGGCTTTTCCAGTACCGTGCCCAAAGCAATGACGATAATCTCCACCGAGAGTATAAGGTCTGTTAATATGGCAGACTTGACTTTCTTCGCCTCATACTCCAAGATTTTCTCTTGGGACAAAGATTCCACCTTCTCTTTTATCGTCTCATGCGGAACAAAATACTCATAAATCTTTTCTGCACCCTCAAAAGCCAGATAAAGGCCTCCCATCATCAATATGGGTATGATGATCCATGGAGCAAAAGCACTCAGAAGAAAAGCTATAGGTAATACAATCAGTTTATTTCTAAAAGAACCCTTTGTGATTGCCCACAAAACAGGAAGCTCTCTTGATGCAGAAAACCCCGATGCCTTCTCTGCACCTACAGCCAAATCATCTCCCAGGACACCTGCCGTCTTCTTCGTAGCGATCTTACTCATTGCTGCTGCATCATCCAAAAGTACCGCGATATCATCAAATACCGCAAAAAAACCCATAGCCATACGATTCCTTATCATTTTTACTGCTGTATTCTAGCAAAAAACCTCCGCTCAGATCGACCATACACTCCTGTCAAGACAGATATTCTGGAAAATATTTCTAAAAAGAGATATACTTTACAACACATACTTTCCACACTTCAATAAATAAGGAGTATGAATGAAGATCGCATTAACTGGAGCCAGTGGGTTCGTTGGAACCGCAATACAAAAAAGTTTTAATGAATGTGTCATCATCTCGCGTCATGATAATGAACAGAGCATACTTCAAAAACTCAGCGATGTTGATGTCGTCATAAACCTTGCTGGAGCACCCATCATCAAACGCTGGAGTGACCCTTATAAAAAAGTTCTTCTTCAAAGTAGAATAGAAACGACCCAGGAACTTGTCAAGGCTGTCAATCAAAGCAATATCAAGCATTTCATATCAACCTCTGCCATTGGAATCTATCCAGACAACACCTCATGTGATGAGTTATGTGAACAGATCTCAGACGATTTTTTAGGGAAACTTGCCTATCAATGGGAACAAGAGGCCTTGCAATGCCAAAAGCCCACAAGCCTGCTGCGTTTTGGAGTGATTCTTGGAAGGGATGGCGGTGCTCTTGCTCAGATGCTACCACCATTTCGACTAGGTGTCGGAGGTATCATCGGCAACGGAAAGATGATGACAAGCTGGATACATCTGGAAGACCTTATGCGTATCTACCGTTTTATTATTGAAAAAAGACTCACGGGAGTGTTTAATGCAGTCTCTCCATATCCAGTTAGCAATTATACTTTTACCAAAACCTTGGGAAAAGTGCTTCACAGGCCAACTATACTGCCTATACCAGAGTTTGTCTTAGATATTATGTATGGTGAAGCGGCATCAGTGCTCACCGCTTCCAAAGAGGTCTATCCCAAAGCACTTCTAGATGCAGGCTTTACTTTCGCTTATAAGGATCTCTTCAGTGCTCTTAGGCAGATTATCAAATAAATATAAGTCTATCACAATATCTTATAGCACTTAATCATTTTCCGGAAGAAGAATCGTAAACACAGCTCCATTACTTTCATTTCTAACAGAAAGACTTCCTCCACATTGTTGTTCAACAATTGTCTTTGTCATATAAAGTCCTATCCCTGTACCATGTTTATCTTTCTTAGTCGAAAAATAAGGCATAAATATATCATCAATAATCTCATCTGGTATACCACCAGCATGATCGCCAATTTCAATGACATGTGATCTCTCATTGATGAATGTTTTTATTTCAAGTATCTTTTCATTACTTTCATAAGAAGCATAAGCTTCCAATGCATTTTGTAGAATAGTCAATATGGCCTGTTTCAGATGATTGGCATAGACATTGATAGGCTTATCAGCCTTCAGATCTGTATGGAGTGTTGTTTTATTAGATTTTAACTGAGATGCGAAGATACTTAATGCTGACTCTATCAGTGCGTTCATACTCACATTTTCCTTTGGACGCTCAGGATCATAAAAGTGTTGAAAATCACTTATAACAGCGCTGAGGTTTTGAGTCTGTAGCTCAATCTTCGAAAGCTCATTTCCCAAGCTTTCTGCATCACAATCTTTCTCGAAAAATATCATGGTTTTAATAGCGGCTATTATCCCTGTAATAGTAGAAAGAGGTTGTCGCCATTGATGCGCAATCATACTTAGCATCTCACCCATCTGTGCCAATCGATGTTGATGTAACAATATCCGCTGATTTTCGGCAAACTGCTCAATTGCCTTGTCGATACGCATTTGTAAATAAATGTTGTGCTCTTCAACCTCTTTTTCAAGTCTGGCAGGATATCTTGAAAAAACGTAAGCCAAAGGAAACGACATTAGGTACACCAATAGAAGTACTATAATCACTCCATCCAATTCAGCCTTAACGATTTCAAGCAATGTTACATACTGAGGCTTTACAATCAACTTCAGTTCCTGACCGTTGTCAAGCCCAAGTTCTTTTACATAATATGATTGTTGCAAATTCAAATTATTAACATGGGAAGAATCTAAACCTGATTCATTCTCAGCAATATATTGACGCCAATCATGCTGATGGTCAGAAGAGACTAGGATGTTTCCTTCTTTGTCAATCAAGTATATATCATTTTCTTTAGATGAGACTAAAGTATCCAAATAACCTTGTATAAAAACATTAACGATAATAATCCCTTTAGGAATACTGTCGTTAAACACTCTTAATGCGACTCTTAATACAGGTTTTATCGGTCGTTCGATCTGCTCGTGCTCTACATTCAAATCAATTTTAGAATACCATATTTTATTCTCATCTATTTGCATTACCTCTTTAAAATAGTACCTGTGACTTTTATTCTGAAGTGCATCTTCTGATACAACATTAGGGTAAGAATCCGAGTCAGCTCTATTGATTCGAATACGTTCTATACCATTTTCATCAATATATCGTAACTGCATTATATGGCTATTTTCATATGTTATGCTAAAGAAGAGTTCTTTGACTCCCCTTAAGTCAGCTTCATTAGGATGGCTTAGATACTCTTTTAAAGAGGTTGAGGCTTTAAGTGCGACAAGAGCACCATCAACTCTTGAAATACGCTCGATAAACCCATCTACCTTATATTTATGAACTTCTTCAGCTTGTAGCATTCTTCTAGATGTATGTTTTTTCTCAACAAACATGACCATAAAGATGGTAATTATCAAAATAATAAAGAGGCTATAACTGACAAAAGCAAATAATAATTTACTTTGATATGACATGTTAGTAAAATTTTTCATGCTTGATTATAACTCAAAAAATATCTACATTTGATTTTATTTTATTTTGATAAAATCATGAATCACGGTATTCATACTTATTTATCAGGACATTAAATGAAATACATCATACTATTTTTAATATTTACAAAAACCTTTTTTTCCGCAGAAATCGACCTTAATCTTTTTGAAGGTGAGGAGAGAACTTCTTATTATCAAGAGATCGGCTTGAAAATCGATGCCTCTGTAAAAAACGGTTCTCTTAATCAGGAGATTGCCAAGACACAGAAGGCACTGCTCTCAAGGTTGCAACATGAGTTCCAAACAAAAGTCGATATTGAAACGTATGACCTTGACCTGATCAAGAACAAGGAAAATATCTCACAAGACAACTTCCAAGATGCCATCATGTTCCTTGCGAATGTGCGATTAGACATAGACAGGTATCATCACTCCATTGAACGCTTGCAATCGAAAATCTCCTATACAAAGAACCAGATAGAAAACATAACTGAAGATGAAAAAAAGAACCTTTTGTCTTATCAATTGCAGTTTGCATACTATAAGACACAACAAAAAAACAATGAGCTAAAAAAGAGCTTATTAAAAGAGCATGAACTTCAACTCATACAATCACTCAAGCAATCCCTGCCGTCCGTTATATGCTATGTCATAGAAAATCTTGATGAAGAGGTCCAGATTGCACAAAACCGGATTTCAGAACTGGAGAAAAAGAAAACCTTTCTTGAGATCGAACGCGAGAAAGAGGTCTTAGACGATACTAAAAATGCCGAATCTCTTCAAAAAAAGTGGACACAGATTCTTGATGAACTAGAAAACGCCATCGTTAAAAAGACCATCTTGATGACCTATAAGTCAGTATGCCTTCTTCAAACCAGACAGAACAAAGAGTTTTTTAACCTTCTTGTGCTTATTGACAAGAATGTACAGCTGCTCTCTGATAAGCAGCGTGCCTACTTCGAAAAGCACAAAGGGGTTCTTAAAGAGATAGCGAAGGATGTTTTTGGAAGCACAAGGCTTTTCTTGGGCGCCACTCAGAATGAGATACTTCAAAGCCTGGCACAGATCAAATCACATATGTTTTCTACGCTTTTTGTCTTTAATGAACAGCCAATCAGTCTCTTTAGTCTTGCCAAGGTCATCTTTCTGATCGTTTTAAGTTTTATTATCGGGAACTTTTACAGAAAATGGATTATGCGTATATCACGCCGATGGCCTGATATGAGTCAGATGGCCATTCGACTGACATCCAATATCGGTTATTATCTCATCGTCTTCATTGGTGTAATGATTGCGATCTCTAGCATTGGAATCGATATGACGTCGATCTCTCTTATAGCCGGAGCCCTTTCAATCGGTGTGGGATTTGGCCTTCAGACCGTTGTATCAAACCTCATAGCCGGTATCATACTCATGTTTGAGAGGACAATACGTATCGGCGACACGATTGAACTCAGTGACACCCTGCGCGGCCGTGTGACAGATATGCGTATCCGTTCGACTACTATTCAGACCTTTGACAATGTTGACATCGTTGTACCCAATGCTTCTTTCATCCAAAATAATGTTATCAACTGGACTCTGGAAGACAAAACACGACGTATACATATCCCTTTCGGTGTTGCTTACGGTACGGAAGTCGAAGATGTCAAAAAAGCCATACTGGATGAGTTAAGCTCAAGTAATCTTGTCTATATCAAGAATAATCAAGACAAAACTCCTGAAGTATGGATGGTAGCCATGAACAGTAGCAGTGTTGACTTTGAACTTTTGGTCTGGGTCGAGTGGGCAAGTAAGTTTCGTCCTAATGCTCTGCGATCAGACTTTCTTATCCTCATCTACAATGCATTACGCAAACATGGCATTCAGATCCCATTTCCTCAACTCGATCTATACGTCAAAGAAGCACCCTCTATACAATAAAAACAAAAGGCGATATTATGCAAAAAACAGGGATGAACCGAAAAAGAGCACTTCATGAACTCAAGGTTCCAAAACCTCCGCAAAAGACATGCAGACAGGAAATACTCCCTTCTCAGCGACCTAAACCTGCATGGGAAGACCCAGACGCACCAAAGAACATTGAAACACTCCTAAACAGCCCGAACTATCGCCGTGCTGACGAGGACCCAGATTTCTTAAAACAAGATGCGGCCCGTGGCGTAAGAATACAAGTCGATTATCTCAAAACAGAACTACTTTTAAAACAATATGGAATTGAACATACGATTGCAGTCTTTGGAGGTACTCGTATTGTAGAGGAGCTCGAAGCAAAAAAGAACCTAGAAGAGATAAAGAAAGCATTGGAAAATGGAAACACTCATGATCAAAAGCTTTTGCACAAATATGAAGTTGCGAAGCGAGTCCTAGAAAAAAGCCATTATTATGAGGTAGGACGTGAGTTTGGAAGGATTGTAGGGACGTCAGGACAAGGCCCAAGCGATACCTATGTCACCTTGATGACAGGTGGTGGTCCCGGTATTATGGAAGCTGCCAACCGCGGTGCCTATGAAGTAGGAGCAAAGTCCATTGGACTGAATATCAAACTGCCCAATGAACAGTTTCCAAACCCCTATATTTCTCCAGAACTATGCTTTCAGTTTCATTACTTCAGTATGAGAAAGCTGCATTTTTTTAGACGGGCAAAAGCATTGGTGGCATTCCCAGGTGGTTTTGGTACCCTTGATGAATTGATTGAGGCCTTAACTCTGGTACAGACACGCAAAATTCCTCCTTTCCCTATTATCCTTGTAGGAAAAAAGTTCTGGAATGGAGTGATAAACTTTAATCATATGCTTGATGAAGGCGTCATCGATGCCGAAGACATGAAACTTTTTTGGTATGCTGAAAATGCTCAGGAAATATGGGACGGTATCATACTCTGGCACCAGGAAAATGGCACTGAACTTTGGTAAACACCTTAACTCAAAGTGTCATATTGACTAATTCATGATAAAATTGAGATTCTCGAAAGAGGAGTCCCTCTTCCAAGTTATTAGGAGGATTTTCGGAGTTTTTTTATAAGTCATGCATACGGATAGAATGCATTTGTTATAAATATAAATTGTGTCTACGATCAGTTATCTTCGTTTTCTTCTTCTTTTTCAAGACATTGTTCATTTTTCTTGTCACATTTACTGTAACATTTTTCTGTATCTTTACCTTTTGCATCACACTTTTCTATACAAGCATCATACTTTTCTTCACATGGACTAACAGGCGCGTCATCATTAGCCAACAATGAGCCAGTAAGCAGTGCAGCAAACAGAAAAGGTTTCAACAGTTGAATAGCTTTCATCTAACAATTCCTTAATGAATAAGTTAATATTTTAATAAGATTGTTTTGTTAGGATTCAATTACAGTTTTAAATATTGAAACTGATCTGAACAAAACGACATTCACGTGTGGTTAACAGACGTATATCGATACTAACCGCCAAGCCGTATCGATATACAAAAAAACCTTCTATTTTCTATCCGTAACAGAAATTATACTCCCAAAAAAAGATTTTTAAGCTAAATGTTTTCTTAAGCAATAAACCGCCCAAGATTAGGCCGTTTAAGTGGATAATACCGTAAAATAATATCAAAAAAAAACACTAAAAAGCCCCCGTTATTTTTATAAAAACAGGCCTATCAAATGCCTCATCTTTACCACTGCTTTTTATGGATATATTTTTACAAAAAAGGTGTATAATTATGTACTCAAATCGATGACTTTTTATCTTGAATCAAAAGTCAATGAGTCGTATTGGATCACTGCTTGGTGTTCCTGTTTTTTTTGGCTGTGTTTGATATCTTCTATCAAACGTTTTCTCTTGCAGATTTACTTATTATTTGTTATCGAGGGCACAATGAATGTTTCTGATATTACATTAGAAATGGAATTGAATGGCGTTGATGAGGCAGTGATTGCCGAGATCGTAAAACTTTGTGAAGACAAAGGTTTTAATAGTGAACTTATAGATGATGAACTTCAAAAAAGAGGTTATGAAAAGATTTTCACAGTGGATTATGATGCGTATGATGAATACGATGACTGGGAAGATGACGGGTATGCTTCTGTTGAAAAGTTCCCTCATAAAAGATCTTACATAGACTAAGGAACATAATGAACAACAAAGAGCTGATCCGTGCATATTATGATATGTGGAATGAACACAACTTCGATAAGGCGGTAGAACTGCTTGATAGTGATATCCGTTTTCGCGGTTCATTGGATATTACAGCCAATGGTATTGAAGGATTTTTAGATTATGCCAAAATGATTATGACGGCCTTCCCCAACCTCTATCATGCGACGGAGATGTCTGTGGTCGAAGGGAATATGGCTGCTGTTTATGTTACCTATACCGGAACACATGAAGGTCCTGTATTTAATTACAAACCTACTGGAAACCGCATCTGTTATTCAGGTGCTTCGTTTTTTCATTTTAAAAATGGGAAAATAAGCAGTATCAATGTTCTTGGAGACCTCAACTCTTTACACAAGCAACTTAGCCAATAAAAGGCTATGCTGCTGCATCAATGAGTAAAGCCCGGTCCAAACCACTCATACAGCCCCATCATAATTTCTACTGCGATTAAAACAATGATTATCCACTCAAGAAAAGAGCTGTGATTATGGTTTGTCAAATCCATTACCATCACGATATCATCTTTGATATTATTAAGTTTGTATTCAACAACATCAAACCTGTCCTTTAGTTCAAGAGCATAGGCAAGTCTGTTATACAAGAGTTCAGCATCTTCATTATCCCATAATATATTTGGTTTATCCAGAAGATGTAGTTCAATAAGCATATCATGGCGTATCAGTACCAACTGCTTGGCAAAACGTGCCAAACGTGTCCGTTTGAAAATCGAAAAGGTGTCTGCTGCATCGATGAGGCTACGACTCTGTTCATAATAGTTCGTAAGTTTTTGTTCATAAAGTCCAAGAGCAACGCTTTGGGAAACAACATGGGCAATAATGATTAAACTGATATGCGAATACTTTTGCAAAGTGATCGTATCATTATCCAGAACAAAATTGACAGAAAGCTCATCATCGATGCAGATAGGATAGTCCTGACAGAGATCTTGCTGATCAAAGATTTCTGCTTCATCGATATCGAGTGATTTCAAGGCATCCACTATCTTTATTCGCGGCCAGTTGATCATCGTCAAAACATTAAATTGCGTGTACATGATCATACTATTGTCTGTCTCAGCGTAAAAAGTCGCTTCAATACTTTTAACAAGCTCAATACCCAATCTACGTTCGATATCATCCCGTGTAAAAGGCTTTGAAAGATAAAATGAAACAAGTTCCATTTGTGTTTTCATGTAGAAGACCTTTTAGTGTATGTACACATGCTAGTTTTATATCTATCAATTCATTTTTTACAAAGAAATTATACTACTTTTATAACAATATGAAGTATATGCTTAGACTATTTTGAAACAGTTTCTTCCTCATTATAGTAGAAACAATAT
>JBFESZ010000050.1:0-13898 GCA_041548245.1 Sulfurimonadaceae bacterium | reverse complement strand
GTTGAGCATTGACTCTGTGTACAAGCTCCCTAACAAAGGATTTTTGTATGGTTTTTCCTACGTGGATATCGCTAAGTTGAATCAGTACATATTCCTTTTCGCCAAACCCGGGAATATTGATATCTATAGTATTTAATATAGGAGTAGATAGGCCTCCTTTCAGACCTTTGAAAAAGTAGCTAAAGGCTAAAATAAGCATAGTCGTATCAAAGATGATCTTGATAAACTTCCGACGGTTTTCCTGATAAGGTACACGTTTAAACAGAGAAAGGTTAAGGTCATAGATAAGTGCCGTAACAAAGAGTAAAAAGGTGATTCCAATCGAGGCCGAGAGCAAGAAATAGATAGCAGGGCTCTGTTTAAGCAGATGTGTCATCGCTTCAACGACAAAGAAAAATTCGCCTAACATCAAGACAGAAGGAATGACAAAGGCATAGCGATTAAAGGGAGGATGCAGCTTTTGAAAGAAGCGTCTATAGATGTAAAGGTTTAATAGAGCCATCACAGCTATAAAGGCTAAAAAGAAAAGCGAAAACCTCATAAGAGTTCGTATCCTATTGCTTCGTGATTTAAAAAATCAGTAAATATTTGAAAGTGTAGCTTTAGCAACTTCTCGTCAGCAGAGCTCAATCTCAGTTCGACTTTTGGATTGCCATTATTCATCATAGGCAAAGAGGAGAGCTCAATCTGAGCAGGAAGATCCACCATTAGATGCTGTATGTTTCCTTCACCGCATTCGGCTAATAAGCTCTTATTGAAAATTTTTTCAGGTTCGGGAATATATTTTGAAAGAATCTCATCGACCATAGGATGAGACATCTCGGGAAAACCTGGCATAAAGAAAAAACGTTCGTGAAGATGAAAACCCGACATGTTATTGACAGGATTAAATAGAAGTTGTGCATTCTTAGGTAGATCAGACATCTGGATGCGATGGGGATAGGCCTTTTCACCCATACGGTTGATGATGTCCTGCTCAAATTTAGGGTGTCGATAAAGCTTTCCATCGGAGAAGACATCAGCACTAAGCTGGCGTGTCAGGTCATCAGGTGTAGAACCTATACCCCCAAAGCTGAACATCATCGATACAGGATCGTCATTGATCATCTCATAGGTCTTTGTGATGAGCTGTCTGTCATCTTTGATAAGAAAGGAGGCAAAAAGACTAAACCCTTTGGATTTAAGCGCTTTACTCAGATAATTAAAGTGCTTGTCCTCTCTGCGGCGGTCTAATATTTCAGTGCCGATGATAACAGCATAAAAATTCGGTTTTTGTATCACATTTACTCCCTGTTTGGCATATCTGTCTTTGGCAATTATAGCATCTGCATAAGGATATTTCTATAATACAAACTTTAAATAAAATGTACAAATAAAATTTCAATATTCAAAAAAGTTAAAAAATGTTTGAATCGTAAAATAAATGAGATAGAATATGTAATGCGATAAAGATATTTACCTTAAGGGTTGGATATGTTTGAATGTAATAACCTCTGTGAAATTGTTGAATATATTGAAAACGAGATAGCCAATGAAAACTATTTGAACTATCTTGAAGACGCTCAGTGGAAAAGTATCTCTTCTGCAGAGTTTGTCCGTTCGGTTCATGCTTTGGCAAGTGCTTTTCAAAAACGGGGTGTATCTCAAGGCACAAGTGTCGCCATTATCTCTGACTCCTCACCTTTCTGGTTGATGGTGGATTATGCCTTGCAATGTTTGGGGGCTGTCTCGGTCCCCATCTTCGCCAATATCTCTTCAGAAAACCTTAACTTTGAACTCAAAGATGCACAAATTGAGTACGCCTATATAGCTTCACAGGAGAAATACGATCAAATAGCTTCCTATCTGGAGAGCATGAAGTTAGTCCTGCTTAAAGATATTCAAGCCAGCGGTAACAATATTGAATTGTGGGATGATTTTTTAACAGCGGATATCTCCTATGAAAGACCAAATATCTCACCTAATGATCTGGCAACTATTATCTATACTAGCGGCTCAACAGGTGTTCCCAAAGGTGTTGAGCTTTCGCACCTAAACATCATCACGCAAATCAAAGACACACATGAATGTTTTACGATGGAAAAAAGTTATAAAGTCTTGAGCTTCCTTCCTTTGGCACATATATTCGAACGTATGGTTATGAGTTTTTATCTTACAACGGGTGCATCGATCTATTTTGCCGATGATGTTAAAAATGTAGCCAACCTGTTAAAAGATATAAGGCCAAATGTCATGACGGTGGTACCGCGTCTATTGGACAAAATTTACATCAAGATGCATGAGAACGCACATGCAGCAAAAGGTCTTAAATGGTTGGTGGCCTGGATGGCTTTTTCTAGGGCAAACCATAAAGACCCAAATAGGGATAAAGAGAACTTCCTTGATAGGATCTTCGCAAAACTGGTCTATTCAAAACTCACAGATGCGCTCGGAGGGGAGCTGAAATATCTTATCAGCGGAGGTGCACCACTCTCTATGGCGGTATACAGATTTTTTCATAATATAGGTGTACCTCTTTATCAAGGCTATGGCCTTACCGAGACTTCTCCTGTCATATGCGTGAACACACCTGATGCGAATAAGGTAGGAACATGCGGAAAAGCTTATGCACATGTTGAAGTCAAACTGGCCGAAGATTCTGAACTACTGATGCGAGGGGAGAGTATGATGCTTGGATATCACCAGCAGCCTCTTAAGACAAAAGAGACGATTGATGAAGAAGGATGGTTGCATACAGGAGATCTGGCTGAAATTGATGATGAAGGATACATTACAATTCTCAGCCGTAAAAAAGAGCTCTTTAAGACATCAACAGGAAAATATGTTTCTGCAATCGCCATAGAGCAGGAGATAACAGCGAACAAATGGATAGATTATGCGATTATTATTGCTGATGGCAGACCTTTTGTATCAGCTTTGGTTTTTATGGATGAGACATTATTACAAGCTTTTGCAGAACGTAAACGACTAGATGGACTCACATACGAAGAGTTGGTACAGCACAAGCGTATTCAGGCTATTGTATTTAACATCATCAAAAAACTAAACCTTAGATTGAATCATTGGGAACAGATACAGAAATTTTATATCGTCAGTGACCAGGTAAGTATAGAAAGCGGTATTTTGACGCCGTCGATGAAGCTCTCACGCAAGAAGGTCGAAGAGATATACAAACATGAGATAGAAAACTTTTACAGGAGTGAATCATGAAAGAGCGTATAGCAATAATAGATGGAATACGTACTCCCATCGCAAAGGCAGGCGGTAACTTCAAAGATATCCATGCCGAGAGATTAGGTGCACATATCGTTCAGGAACTGGCATTGAGAGTGGGAATACCCTTTGAGATGTACGATGAGGTGATTATGGGTAATGTCTCGCAGCCTGCTCATGCAGCGAATGTGGCACGTGTGATTGCTTTGGAAGCAGGATTCCCGGATTCTACCATAGCCTACACGGTGCACAGAAACTGCGCATCAGGTATGGAATCGATTACATCGGCTGCGTCTAAGATATTAGCGGGTCAGGGTGAGATATTTATGTCCGGTGGCGTGGAGTCGATGAGCAATATCCCTTTGATTTACAGTGACAAGATGAAAGAACTCTTTGAAGCGCTCTTTAAAGCAAAGAG
The DNA here is from genome assembly GCA_041548245.1 of Sulfurimonadaceae bacterium. GTDB lineage: Bacteria > Campylobacterota > Campylobacteria > Campylobacterales > Sulfurimonadaceae. The sequence continues at coordinate 10,267 of JBFESZ010000050.1, read as the reverse complement.
CATATCAGAAAAGCTTTATACACTTACGCATTTTAGGTTTCGATATATTAAACCCATTATCGGCCTTATGCAAGGGCTTACAGATCCCGTTAGCGGTTTGATGATGGGTTCAACTGCTGAGGTCTTGGCACAGGATTTTGGAATAAGCAGAGAAGAGCAGGACAGGTTCGCCCTGGAGAGTCATAAAAAAGCTGAAGCAGCGACAAAGGCCGGAATATTCAGAGAAGAGATCTCACCGCTTGTCTATGATAGCAAAGCAGGCAAAATCATGGAAGATGATGACGGTATACGTTTTGGACAGAGCATGGATGCCTTGGGAAAACTGCGACCATTCTTTGATAGAAAAAATGGAACAGTCACGGCCGGTAACTCATCGCAGGTCTCAGATGCCGCAGCCGCTGTTGTTTTGATGAGTGAATCCAAGGCTAAATCGATGGGTCTCGAACCTTTGGGGTATTTGAGCCGTTACGCCTATGCCGGTCTTGAACCAAAACGTATGGGGATGGGACCTTCATATGCGACAGCCAAGCTGTTCGGAAAGTATAAAATGAGTCTCAAGGATATTGATCTAATAGAGATGAATGAGGCTTTCGCTGTTCAAGCCTTGGCAAATGTCGTCGCCTTTGATTCTAAAAGCTATGCGAAAGAGCATTTTGGACGAAGTCAGGCATTGGGCAGCATAGATATGAGTACTTTCAATGTCAATGGTGGTGCTGTCGCCTTGGGACACCCTGTCGGTATGACAGGTACACGTCTTGTGATACATACTTTGAAAGAATTGCGTCGTAGAGGCAAGAACAGAGGTCTCGCTACTTTATGTATAGGTGGTGGACAGGGTGCATCACTGATTTTGGAGGTAGAATAATGAAAGCATTTGATTTTTCTGTAGACAATAATGGCATTGCAACCCTCTGCCTGGATTTGGAAGAGTCCGCTATCAACATTCTTTCTTCGGATGTATTAAGGACTTTAGATAGTAAACTTCAAGAGATAAAAAAGGCTGAGGATATTAGGCTGCTTCAGATCACCTCTGCGAAAGACGGAATATTCATAGCGGGTGCTGACATCTCTGAGATAGAAGACTTAAGAGATGAAGAGGAGGCATATGAAAAAGTCCGTGAAGGTCAAAAAATATTGAGCGAGATCTCAGCGCTTCCTTATCCCACACTGGCTGTTATCGACGGAGCGTGTTTGGGCGGTGGCCTGGAATTGGCTCTGTGTTGTGATTACCGTTTATGTACGGAAAGTCCTAAAACAAAGATAGGCTTGCCTGAAGTCAACTTGGGTGTTCTGCCTGGATTTGGAGGAACACAACGATTAAAGTACCTTACAGGTCTCTCCAAAGCATTGGAGTTGATTCTTGGCGGCAAGATATTAAATGGAAAAAAAGCTGAGAAACTGGGTGTTGTTGATGCTTGTGTTCCTCAGGGGTATTTGGAGTTCAAACAAAAAAGTTTTATTGAACTTATTTTGAATAACCCACATGAAATAGTGAAAAAGCGGAAAAAAGCTTCTTTGATGGATCGTTATCTTCCAAAACTGGTCTTCTCTTATGCCCGTAAGAGTGTTGCTGCAAAGACAAAGAACAAGTATCCTGCGCCTCTAGCAGTACTGGACCTGATGGAAAGGACACAGAACAAAGAAGTCGAAGAGGGGCTGGAATATGAGGCCAGAGCCTTTTCAAAGCTTGCCATCACAGACATTAGCAAAAACCTTATAGCCCTATTTTATACTTCTGAAGCCTTGAAGAAGGAACGTGGAGTCAAACGCAGAATCAATCCATTACAGGTGCGGTTGATGAACGTTGTCGGTGCCGGCGTGATGGGATCAGGAATAGTGTTTCAGTTTTCTAAAATAGGAAAACTCGTTCGGATGAAACTTCGTCGGTATGAGCAGGCGACAGAGGCCTTGAAATCGATCCAAAAAGTCTATGACGGGATTGTCAAGCGCCATCGTTTGACTCCGGCTGAAGTCAACATGAGGATGGGACATATTACCTATACAACTGACTTTAGCGGGTTTAATAATTGTGACCTCGCGCTTGAAGCTATTGTGGAGGATACAAAGGCCAAACAGGAACTCTATGGTCAGCTTGAAGAGATTATGGACGAGAAGGCCATCATTGCGACCAATACGTCTTCTTTGTCCATTACAATGCTTAGTGAGAAGATGCAGCATCCTGAACGATTTATAGGGATGCATTTTTTCAATCCTGTGCCTCGAATGCCTCTTGTTGAGATTATACCAGGTAAGATGACCTCCGACAGGACCATAGCGACGGTGGTTGCCCTTGCCAAGGAGGCTGGAAAAACACCTGTCGTTGTAGGAGACTGTGCGGGCTTTTTAGTAAACCGTATTTTGCTTCCTTATATCAATGAGGCGGTAAGAATGTTTGAAGAGGGTGCCGATTTTGAAAAGATTGATGCCTTGATATCAGATTTTGGTATGCCGATGGGTCCTTTTGTTTTGGCTGATGAAGTCGGACTTGATGTCGGTTATAAAGTTGCCAAGGTACTTGAAGATGCTTATGGAGAGAGAATGAAAGTTTCATCTATTCTTGATAGAGTGTATCAACAGATGCAGTTGCTTGGGAAAAAATCAGGAAAGGGGTTCTATATTCACGGCAGTAAAAAACGTGAAGTTAATGAAGAAGTTGTGAAGCTTGTCTTCTCAAAACGTAGGTTTGACGAGCAGGAGATAATCGACAGAGCACTTCTGATCATGATCAATGAGGCTGCGATGTGCCTGGAAGAGGGGATTGTCGAAAATGCGCAATATCTGGACATGGCAATGGTAATGGGGACAGGCTTCCCACCGTTCAGGGGAGGTCTGTTGCGTTATGCCGATTCACTGGGCGCGCAAAATGTTGTAATGACGCTCGAGTCTTTGTCCAAAAACCATGGAATGAGGTTTGAACCGGCGAAACTCTTGCGAGATATGGCAAAAAACAACAAGACATTTTATTAAGAAAGGGAGATATGATGGAATATATAACAATCGCTCTATTACTGGTTTTAATAACCTTATGGTATCGTGGAGCAAAGGCAGTCTATTGGGCTGCAGTTTTAGCGGCAACTATCTTTTTCGGGTGTGAACCGGGGATGCTTTTTTGGATGATATATATACCTGTCAATATCATACTGTTGACGCCAAGTATCCGTCAGGAGCTCATTAGTCGCCATCTGGTAAGTCTGGTTAACAGGTTACACCTGATGCCTCGAATATCAGAGACAGAAAAGACGGCATTACGTGCCGGAACAATATGGGTTGACGGTGAGTTTTTCAGTGGAAAACCAGACTTTGACAGTATATTCAAAGAGAACTATCCTTCACTCTCTCAAGAGGAAAAAGAGTTCTTGGAAAATGAGGTCGATACCGTTTGTGAAATGACGGATGACTGGGCTGTCTTTAAGGAGCGCGATCTTTCTGAAGAGGTGTGGCGATACCTTAAAGAGAATAAGTTCTTCGGGATGATTATTCCAAAATCGTATGGTGGTTTGGGATTTTCAGCACTCGGGCATAGTGCAGTCATACAAAAAATGGCATCACGTTCACAGGTCTTGGCTATTACGACAATGGTACCAAACTCTCTTGGACCGGCAGAACTGCTTATGCATTATGGTACGACAAAGCAGAAAGAACATTATCTTCCACGTTTGGCCGATGGAACGGATATTCCCTGTTTTGCATTGACTGAACCACATGCCGGATCAGATGCGACATCTATACGCTCTTACGGAGAGGTTTTTAAAGATGAGTCTGGAAATGTCAAAATTCGTCTTCAGTTTGACAAACGTTATATCACACTGGGATCAATCGCTACGGTGATAGGTCTGGCTTTTATTCTTAAAGACCCTGAAGAGGTTCTGGGAAGGGGTGTAGACCTTGGAATCTGTTGTGCCTTGGTCGATGCTAAGAGTAAAGGTGTAGTTCAAGGGCGTCGCCATGATCCGTTAAGCGTACCATTTATCAACTCGCCGATCAGTGGTAAAGACGTCGAGATAGGTATTGATGATATTATCGGCGGTGAGAAAGGTATTGGCAAAGGTTGGATGATGTTGATGGAGTCCTTGGCTGTCGGACGAGGTATTTCTCTGCCATCGACAAGCACAGGCGGAGCAAAACTTTGTGCCCGTGTTGCAGGAGCCTATGCAGAAGTGCGTGAACAGTTTGGAATATCTATCGGAAAGTTTGAAGGCATTGAGACTGAACTGGCAAAGATCGCAGCATTTACCTATATGATGGATGCTTCACGAAAGTTTACTATTGGTGCCATTGACGAGGGGAAAAAACCGGCTGTAATCAATGCAGTCATGAAGTATCACTCCACAGAGAAATTCAGAGAGATCATCAATAAATCCATGGATATCTTGGGCGGGGCTGCAATCTCACTTGGACCAAAGAACCTATTGGGACATGCCTACTTCAGTGCGCCAGTGGCAATTACGGTCGAGGGTGCGAATATCATGACACGTACGCTTATCCAATTCGGACAGGGCGTTATTCGTTGCCATCCTTATGCCTATAAGGAGATAGAAGCTCTTGAAAAGGGGAATGTGAAAGATTTTGATGAGAACTTCTTTAAACATATCGGTTTTACGTTACGCAATATGGTCCGTATGATTTTGCTGAGTTTTAGCCGTGGTCATTTGCATTTTTCATCACGTTCATCCCTGATTGCGAAGTATGAGCGAAAATTAGTCTGGAGCTCTGCTACTTTCGCTTTCCTTACAGATTTTGTCATGGGGTATTACGGTGGCAATCTCAAACAAAAAGAGAAGGTCACAGCACGTTTTGGTGACATTTTGTCTTGGATGTATCTTTTAAGCGCTACATTGAAACGTTATGAAGATGAAGGCGAAAGAGCAGAAGATAAAGTGTATGTCAAATGGATAGGAGATTATGCTCTGTATGAGATACAAAATGCCTTTGAAGAGATTAGCAATAACATTGACCGATCCATAGTCGGGTTATTGTTCGCTTATCCAGTGGCTTTTTATGTGCGCCTTAATGCATTTTCCAAAGCACCAAGTGATCTTTATTCAAAAGAGTTGGCACACAAAATACTCTTCGATAATGCAGATAGGGAAAAACTTACAGAGGGGATATATATTCCCAAAGACGATAACTCGGCGCTAGGCAGACTTGAACATGCCTTTCAATTATCAAGGAAGGCGGACATCATCGCAACTAAGGTAAAAAAAGAGCTTAAAGCAAGAAAACTCAGTAAAGAAGGCGATCTTTATAAGAATGCACTTGACTCAGGTCTTATCAATGAGGAAGAGCATGCACTGATGAAAGAAGCCAGGCGGATAAGAGAAGAGACTATAATGGTTGATGAGTTCTCCGTGAAAGATTATGCAGAAAGAAACTAGGGTCTGATCAAGGGAAGTAATGGAGAATATATTTTACAGTTCAACTACGTATTTAATGAGTCTGGTTGAATCCATTCTTGAGACGAATATCCATGTACACGGTGAAGAAAACCTTTTACATGATTCTCCTACACTTTTTGTCGCTAATCATTTTACGCGTTTTGAGACTTTTGTGATGCCCTATGTTATCTCTTCGCATTCACAAATGGCAGTGCGTTCTCTTGCTGATCATTCGATCTTTGTCGGATATTTTGGAAGTTTTTTAAACAAATTAGGAACACTCTCTACGCAGCATAAACACCGGGACGAAATTATACTGGGTGATTTGATGACAGGTCGTAAGAATTGGATGATCTACCCTGAAGGTGCGATGGTCAAAAATAAAAAGATCATTCGTAACAAAGAGTTTATACTAGACTTTTTGGATGGAACAGAGAAGATGCATACAGGCTCAGCCGTATTGGCGATGAAGTCCGAACTGCTTAAACAGGAGTACAAAGAAGCGCAACAGGCGGGTGATGTCATAAAGGTCCGTCAGATGCGAGAAACATATTTTATAAACCCGGATGAGCGTGTCGCCTATAAAAATACGGTGGTGGTTCCAATCAATATCACCTATGTGCCTATCCGTCCGGGAATGAATCCTCTTATGAGTATTGGTGAAAGGTTTGTCGACAAGATTGATGAGCGTATTAAAGAAGAACTTGAAATTGAGGGAAATATATTGCTTAACTCCGAAATTCACATCTTTTTTGATAAGCCCATCGATATTTATAAGTACCTGTATGAGGCAAAAGAGACAAGAAAGGAAGAGTGTGAGCCTTTCGAAGGTGAAGATATAATCAACACCTGTCGTCATGATTTGACAACACAGTTTATGGCAGCAGTGTATAAAAATGTTCTGATCAATTTTGATCATATCTTTGCCCTGGCTTTGGAGCATTACGGTGAAGACCATATAGACTCCAATGAGCTTAAACGGGCGATTTTTTTAGCCGCCAGAGATGTAGGACAGCTTAATAAGTTCAATCTTCATCACAGTATTACGGAAGAGTTGTTTAAATTGCTTACGGATGAGTGTGACCCTTGGTACGACAGTAGTCTTACTTTGGCGTTAGAGCAAAAAGTATTGTCGAAAGTCGAAGAGGATTTTTATCTTATTAACAGGGACGTGTTTGCAGATGAGCATACCTTTCATTCCATCCGGGTTAAAAATACGCTTCGTGTGATCTTGAATGAGATCGCACTGTTTCCCGAAGTGTCTAAAAGTGTGCATGATAATCTATGCAGTATCAAAGATAATTTATGTGAAAGTTCAACCAGGGTCAAGGAAGAGGTCTTCAAAGTTATCTATGACAGAGATTACAAACACTATGTAAAAAACTATAATCGGTTTTATTCCGTACATCTGTCTAAACCCAAAGAGACAGGTAGGCCTTTTGTCCTGTATAATCCGGTCTTTACTACAGGTGTAGTCATATCTCATGGTTACAGGTCATCTCCTTCTGAAGTAAAAGAGTTGGCAAACTACTTGCATGAACGAGGTATAAACGTGTATGCCGTAAGACTTGAAGGCCATGGGACAGTGAGTGAGGACCTACGAGATAGAACCTGGGAAGAGTGGTATGACAGTTTTAACCGAGGTTTTGCCGCTATGCGTCAGGTGAGTAAGAGACTCTGTCTTATTGGTTTTTCAACAGGTGGCTTGTTGGCGATGCTGGCCACTGCAAGAAAGTCGAATAAGGTAGACGGACTTGTCGTCATTAATGCTGCACTTGAGCTTCAAGATATACGAGTCAAATACTTTGTACCATCGCTTAGCAAGATGAATGATTTTTTATCGATATTTCATGCAGGTATGGAATATATTGACACTGAAGCCGAGTTTCCGGAGTTTAATTATGAGAGAAACTATATCAAATCCCTTGAGCAGCTGCGCCAATTGATGGAAGAGTGCCGGTCTATCCTGCCAATAATCACGACACCGACTTTAATACTTCAAGCAGACAAAGACCCTGTCGTCAAGCCTGAAAGTGCAGATAAAATACTGCAGAGTATCAGTTCAGGGGATAAAGCTCTTGAAATGTTCGATTTTTCCAGACATGTCATGATTGCAGGCAAGGGAAATAAGAAGGTCTTTAAATCTGTTGGAAACTTCATCAATAGACTTGTGAACGACAAGAAGCATCCTAAAGTATGAGGCTACATAACGAGCATATATATCATGTGATAAGTCAGATGATCAATAAAGCCGGTGGCTTATTCTTCGCTGACCATCTTTGTGATGATGTGCAGTTGCAGGTCTTTATTGGTAACCCCGCTTTCGATGGCTTGAGCGTAGAACTTTGATACCTTCTTGGAGTTCTTTTCATAATCAAAGTGCGGAAAATGGTTTTTCCAGGCTTGGGTGATGATCTGTTTGGAGATCAATTCTATCAGCCATGTCTTAAACAGAGCGAAGGTCGAAAAGAAGAGTACGGTAAAGACTATGGATGAGAGTATCAAAGCATGGCAGTCTATCTTGGCAAGCAGTGTATGAAAGATCAATGATGGTGGGGTCAAAAGCGATAACCATAGGAGAAAGAAAACAAAATAGATACGTCCCAGACGAACCCTGAATCCTTTCATGTTGTACTCAAGATTCATGCCGTCGTTATAGATCATATTGGCATGCATAAGCTCTTTAAAGAGCATGGGTTGTTCAGATACTTTAAACGTGAAGGGAAGAATCTTACTCTGTGTGAACTTTTTGATGGGTTGTTTGATACTTGAAATAAGGCTCATTTTCTTCTTTTGTAGTTTATTTGTCCTGTATTATACCAATTTGTAAAGAGGTTTAGTGTACGATTTCATAAAATACGATTCAGGAGAGATTATGATAATTGCAAGTGCACGCCACATATTAGTAGATAATGAAGACAAATGTCTGGAGTTAAGATCACAGATCGAAGCGGGAGCCGATTTTGCTCAGGTCGCGATGGAGAACTCGGCTTGTCCTTCAAAAAGCAGCGGTGGTGATTTGGGTCAGTTTACACAAGGACAGATGGTTCCGGAATTTGACAAGGTCTGTTTTAATGATGAAATAAACGTCCTGCATATCGTAAAAACGCAGTTTGGTTACCATATCGTTGAGGTGACAAGCCGCGAAGAAGTAGAAGAACCGGTCGTTCAAACAGCAAGTGCACGTCATATTCTAGTTGACAGTGAAGAGAAATGTCTGGAGTTAAGATCCCAGATCGAAGCGGGAGCCGATTTTGCTCAGGTCGCGATGGAGAACTCGGCTTGTCCTTCAAAAAGCAGCGGTGGTGATTTGGGTCAGTTTACACAAGGACAGATGGTTCCGGAATTTGATGAGGTCTGTTTTAATGCAGAGCTAAACACACTGCATATCGTCAAGACACAGTTCGGTTTTCATATCGTTGAAGTGACTAGCCGTTCTTAAGAGACTTTTTCAGCGCAAGAATACTACGACGTAGCCGTATGAGAAGGCTATCGTCTTCTCTCCGGGAGTATCTGCACAGATGATACAGAGTGTTTATCTCTGAAATCTCATCTGTATGAGCTCCGTTAATGCCTGCTCTTTGTAAAAAGTCGAACATCGTCTCGCCACGTTCTCTTCGAATGCCTTCTTTTTTCAACACTTTAACAAGTTTTTTCATCTCGCACAATACCGGGTCATCGCACCTTTTGCGCTGAAGCAGAACAAAGGCGATGATACTCAGCAGGATTAAGGCAGCAAGAGAGGCAAGGAACTTGAATAGAAACAGTGTGTTGTTGAGTAGTTTATGCAGCAATGCGTTTTGTTTCATACGGCTGTATTGCAGGACCCAGTTGTTTAAGATGTATCGGGTATACATATAGTAGATATTGATTTGTCTGAAGAGCTTTTGTATGCTAGTAAGTTGCAATGATGCATTCGTATAGGTATTGGATAGTTGAGGATTCTCGGGTGCAAGGACACGCCGCGCCGTGGATGTAGGTTCAAACCTTTGCCATCCTTGACCTTGTATATACAACTCAACCCAGGCATGTGCATCCGCCTCTTTTACAAGAAGATAATTGTTAATCGCATTGGAACGGTCCGCTTTATATCCTGTAACGACTCTTGCCGGTATACCTATCATACGGGCACTTGTTGCAAAGGATGAAGCAAAATGGACACAGTAACCGATCTTGGAGTCGTAAAGAAAGGAATCAACAGGGTGTGCCAGGTCTATTTTTTTAGGTTTTAGTGAATAAGAAAGTTCTAACTCGGAGAAGAAGTTTAGTAGCGCATTCGCTTTGCTTAGACTATCGGCATTGATGTCTATGGCATCTCTGAGTGCTTTGTAGGTTTTAGGGTCTCTATTTCTATCGAATTGAAGGGCTTTATAGAGAATTTTTTGGTCTTCTTGGGGAAGTGTGTAGTTTAAGGCCGAACGTCCTTCGTAATACAGAGTCTCTTTGACCAATTCTTGGCTTCGTGTGATAAAGTCTTTATCAATCGTACTTTTAAGAGGTTGCATCAGGGGAATATCTAGCATATAGAGCCACAGTTGATTGTGCGGATAGAGTTTGATTTTGTAGTTTATGACGTTCTGCACATCAAGTGGCATGGTTCGTTTGGCATAGATGCTTCCCTCCTGTACCCAGCGTGTACCCATGTCCGTATAAAGGACTGAACCTCGAAAATAGAGTGCATGATCAGAGGGAACTTGCTCTTCAAATGTAACTTCCATAACCAGTTTAGGTGAGGGTACAAGCATGGCATTTGAATCAAGATGCATGGTCCCATCATGGCCCGTTCGCTTGATCTCTTCAGCTGCAAATCCGAAACGGGCTTTTTTATAGGATATTCTCGGGAAGGTAAGAAATAGAAGTACGACGATAGGCAGGGAAAATAAAAACAGGAG
>JBFESZ010000049.1:0-14071 GCA_041548245.1 Sulfurimonadaceae bacterium | reverse complement strand
CTTTATATCGATGGCATTAAACAGGACAAAGAGATTGACTTCTATGGATTTGATCTCAGCAGCTTCTACCGACTGGACGAATAATATTCCATCGGTGATATCCAGTCCAAGCAGACTTTCCGTAACAGACTCATTATTAAGAACAATAGAGTAAGGCTTGAGCTGCTCTTCAAAAAAGTGGTAGACACTGGCTTTTGGCGTAAGATATATCAGCGCCAGGATAAAGAAAAGTGAATATGCAAAAAATTTTCCCACTTTTACCATTTTATCTCCATTTTTAGTTCAGCCAGGCTGTCGCTCGTATTCTTGATATCCATAGATTCAATGATATAGGCTGCATTAAGAAGTTTACCGACAAGAAGGTTTAGTGTTTTCAAATCGATGTTCTCTGCATGAATACTGACGGAGTTTTTTTTAAAATCAGTCGCAATGGTTGAAGATTTAATCATCGCATCGTTCAGTATTCTCTGTAAAGATTGTTTGATCCTGACCTTATTCGCATATACATCTTTCAAGGCGATCAGCCTCTGGGCAACTTCCTGAGTTGACTTGAAAGTCTCCTTGTTCTCTGTCAGTTCACGTTTGCTTGAAGCAAGTGAATACAGGGCAATGATCAATATAATTGTCAATAATACAACGATATGGATAGGATTTATACGATTCATATCTTTATCTCCAGATGTAATACCCCATCTTTGAGTACTTGTGTCAATGGCATGCCTGTTGAGTTCAAGAGTGATGTGATCTCAGCAGTTCGCTGTTTATTGATGTTACTGAAGTCAGCGAAGATTGTTTTGCTTTTCAAACCTATCCGAGTCATTTTCTCATTCTTGTTTAACTTCAGTGTTAGAAGCTGGGTGAGGTATTCGCGGAGTTTTGTCTGAAACTCATGCGTTTTTTCATATTTTTTCAGGATTGACCTGTTTTCAAACATTGTTGCGCTGAGCTTTTCTTTTACAAAGAACTCATCCGTTTTTGCTCTAATGTCTGCCGATCTTTGTGTGGTGATGAACCATTCACTACCGGTAAGAAGAATCAAGAGAGTCAGTACAGTGATGATACCATAAAGACTTTTGTAGTCTATCAGATGGGCAAACTGTTGAAGTGTGACTTTATGCTTTGAGAGTGTAATGTTGCTTAGATCTAATTTTTCTTTTTCTTCTATCCAGGAAGAGGGGAGTAATACAACGGTAGAGTCCTTTGTGTACAGACATTGATCGTTATTGATATATATAGCATGCTCAATGTTGTTAAGCTCGCTTTGAGCAAAGTGTACACTGTTTATATTGCTGACAGGTATGTTTTTTTGTGCAAGGACATCCAATACTTTTTTGTCTTCATAGGCAAATGCATAAAACAGAGAGTCGTGTTCACTTTTATAGACGCTGTAACTAAAAATTCCATCAGGAAGAGTGTCCTCAAATATGGAAGGCAGTAGTGCTTTTACTTCCCGTAAACTGTTGAGTGGAAGTGAGACTTTTTTAATCCAGTAGAGTGATGGCGATAAAATGATATCAACTTTTTCATCAGTATATTTTATATCATAGTCTGGATCTAAAAACAGAACTTTATATTGTTTGTTAAATTGCATAACTGAAATTTAATCCTTGTTTGTTTTTGATATCATATTCGAATCGTATATGTGCACTTTTGTCATTTTGAATGATTTGCAATTTAATGTCTAATACCGGTTCAAAATAACTGACTTCAAATCGTGAAAGTGACTTTTTTTCTTCTTCATTTAAGCCGAGAGATTCAAGGTTTGTGTAGCCACCACCACCTAGGCTAAGATGCTCGGCTCTTACTGTATCGACACCAAGCATCATTTCCCAAACTTCAGAAGTGGCGTAGTTTAGGTCAATACGTGTGTGTCTATCCGGGCTTGGATAAAACAGTTTGTCCAAGTTTATCTCTTTTACCTTGTTATCGTAGTATCTTTGGGTGTAAAAGTCGTTTAACTTTTCTAAATGGGTATTTGATGCAATGTAATCTCTAAAAAGCTCGGGGTTTTCATCAAAGAGACTGGTATTGTAAGAAAGGCTTGAAGGGTTGACATTATCCAGAAGAATGTCGGTGTAAACTTGGCTGATATGATGTTTGCTCATGTACTCTTTGAGGGCATCAACTTTCTTCCATGCAATCGTATTGTTTCCATCACAAAGTGTGTTGGGATTGAACATTGCCCTGGCACTGCTGATTTCCATGCTTATTTTGAGATCTGAGATCTCTAATGGGATAAAGCCTGATTGGGATAAAAACATGAACAAGCCCTCTATAGAAGAATCGTTAATCAACGCATCCAGCTCTTTTGAGCTTTTTAAGAGTTTGAGAATATCATCGGTAATCACTCGGGTACGAAATAAAAAGTTCTCGTTTTCGACTTCGGCAGAGGCCTTATTGACATATTTGAGTCCGATTCCGATGCTGATAGAAATAGCCATCACAAACAATATCGTGATGAGCAGGGCGATCCCTCTTTTTCCCATCTTATCCCACACTCATTGAAAACAAAGGTAATAACATGGCTGCTACAATAAAGCCTATGCTTCCGCCCACAAAAAGCATCAGGGCAGGTTCCAAAAGTGTCAACAGCATGCTGATCTTGTCCCGGTTCTCTTCAAAATAGAGGTCAGACATATTTGTGAGTACATTTTCAAGCTGGGAAGTCTCTTCGCCCAAGGCGATAGACTGTATAAAGGCATAGTCTACCTGAGTGCCTGCATCATTGAGGGCACTTGAGAGAGGCTTTCCTTCTACCACTTTTTTTGCACTGGAGACGAATATCTCTCTTAAGACCAGGTTGTTTAGTATATTGGCACTAAGGTTGATGGTCTGGACAAAGGGCACACCGGAACGTACCAATAAAGAGGCGATGTAAGAGAAGCGTGCAAGTTCACTTTTCTGTGCTATTTGGCCAAAGAGAGGCAGTCTGAGTAGTAGCGCATGCATACGGTAGGCAAAGCGATGGCTTTTTTGCATCAGTAGTATAAATAGAGTTGTCATGACAAAAATCAGGATTAAAATAGTGTTGAAGTTGTTATTAAAAAAGTCACCCATTGAGATTACTATACGTGTTGCCAAGGGCAATTCCTGGTTCATACTTTCAAAAATTCCAGTTATTTGAGGAACAACAAAAGCCAGCATAAATGAGATCATTAACAGCGATATGACAACCATAAATGCCGGATAGGCGAAGGCCCCTTTTATCTCTTTTTTGATCTTGTCCTGTTCTTTTAAAAATCGCGAAAGTTCCAGAAGTACTTCATCAAGTATCCCTCCATTTTCACTGACTTTAATGGATTGTTTATAAAATTCGGGCAGTTTGACAATCTTTTGGGATTCTAAAGCAGAGTAGAAGTTATTTCCCTCATCCAGATGGGTAGAGAGGGTTGTCAAAAACAGTTTCATCTGTTTGTTGTTCTCGTAATGCGTCTGCATGATTCTCAAAGCAGAGACTATACTGATACCTGAGCGAATGTACATTGAGAGCTCCCGAGAGAGCGAAGAGAGTTCGTTGGTAGTGAGTCTGTATTTTCGTGACAAGCTAATATTGTCAAAAAAAGAGGGGGTGTCTTCGACTATGCTCTTATAGACAATCTTTTTGACTTTTAATTTGCTCTTGGCCTCTTCAAGAGTCTGCGCTTCGAGTTTCCCTTTTGTCCAGTTGCCTTCAGGTGTCAGACCCTTATATTTAAAAACCATCTGTTATATACCTTTAGTGGCAGCAAGCTCTTTGAGAGAGTTGTACACAGGTGTCGGGGTCAAGTATGGCGTATAGTCATAAATTTTGTCTTTAAATTTGACAATGACCTGTTCGCTTACACCTTGTTTATCCACAGATAATGAAAAACATACACTCTTTTCAATGTTATCTTCAGTGAAAAAGATTTGTTTAGCCTGTTCTTGAAAGCCTAGATGAAAATCATATTGATAGGTCTGTATGGAATCATCTATGAAATCATCAATAGAGTCGATAGTGGGGTCTTGATAGTCGTCTACAATGATGTTACAGCTGGAACAGTCATCCAGACATAAGAGTTGGACACTTTTTGTATGTGGAAAAGCGTATAGATACTCTTTGATATTCTTTAGGCTTAGCGTCGTTGCGGGTTCTTTAAAGCTTTGGAGGTTTTGAACAGCCAGCATGTAAACAACTCCTATAATCACAACAACGATAAGCAACTCAATCAAAGAAAACGCTTTTTTCAAATAGACTACTTGCAGCTACTCATTCTAATATCGGCTTTTTCGTCTTTGCCACCTTCTTTTCTGTCGGCTCCCAAGGAGATAAGCTCAATTGAACCTTCATCATTGATATAGATGAATTCACTTCCCCATGAGTCTTTTGGGATTTTTGAATCTTTGAAATATCCAGAAGGCGAGTAGTTAGGATATTTTTCTTCATCAGGGTTTTCGACCAAGGCTTTTAGACCCTCTTCTGTCGAAGGATATACACTGTTATTGATTTTAAACATATCAAGGCCCCCATTGTAGATACTTTTCATCTGTACGCAGACAAGATTTCGTTTTGCTTCTTCACCTTTTCCTGTTAGATTTGGCATAACCATTGCTGCCAACAATCCCAAGATTACGATGACAATCATTAACTCTATTAAAGAAAAAGCATTTCTGAATTGACTTTGCATTGTTTTAACCTTTAGTGCTTCTTTTATCCTCTCGAAATCATCATATTCTGTTGAGAGTATAAGGATATTTACTAGAATGATTATACTCCAGTAAAATTACAAAAAGATTACTTTTTACAAGGAAGATGAAGCAAAAATGAGCGCTTCTGCAGCTTTTATCAAGATATAATCTATTTATTGTTTAAAAGTGGCAAGATATTGATGATCTCTTTAGCTATTTGTGTTGAGCTTTTTCCTGAGGTATGGATGACGGTATCGGCACATGCTATGTAGTGTGGATGACGACTGTCCATCAGTTTTTTTGCCTTTTTTATATCTTGTAGAAGTGGGCGTTTTTTTAACTTGTTTTTAGCATTGTCACAAGCATGGATACGATCAAGAATGGCATCAAATGAGGCTTCGAGATAAATCACATGACCGATTTCTTGAAGATTTCCGACCTGGTAGAAACCGCCACCGATGGAGATAATAGTGTCTTTGACACTTTGTTGCAACCAGTGTGAGAATTCCTTCTCACGTTTTCTAAAATAGGCTTCACCCTTTTTTTTGAAGATCTTTTTGATTGTCGTGTTCTCAAGACTTTCGATGAGGTCATCGGTGTCTATGGCGATACGTCCAGTTTGCTTGGCGAGTTCTCGTGCAAGAGATCCTTTTCCTACACCCATAAAACCCATTAGAATAATATTATTGTTTTTCATGGAAAAATAATAACAGAAAAATATTACAAGCAGCTAATAGGGCTACTTCGATTTCTCATATAAAGGACGGCAGGTCATGCAGAGTCTGGCATAGGGTTTCGCTTTGAGCCTGGACATGCCTATCTCTTCTGAACACATTTCACAGATATTATAGTTTCCCTCTTCGATTCGCTTCAAGGCATGTTCGATATCAGCAAGTTCGGACTTTTGCTGATCAGAGATCACCTGCTCTATCATTGCATCGCTTCGCATAGAGGCAAAATCCATGTCATCATTGTTCTCTTGGGTCTGCAGTTGATTAAGTTCCTGCGATGCAAGATCCACATTTTGAAGAATATGACTTTTTGCACTTAAGAGTTGTTCTTTGAAAAATTCTAAGTCTTTGGCTTGCATGTTAAATCCTTTTTTTAAAAAAGTCTTATTCTTAATTGAACCCTTTTTTTGCATAAAGTTTTCTTATAAAAAATTATTGATATCCTTTGGGTTGGTTCAGAAGGTGACAAAATAGATTTATACATCAGAACAAAAAAGGTTATAGGTTTAGCAGGTCGATTGTTGTAGTGAACCTTACAGAAAAAAGACAATGGTACAGATCTGTTATTGATGTATAATATTGGATTACAGAATGTAGAGGGTGTGGTATGTGTGTTATCTCAATGAAAGCCGTAGCGTTGTCAGTGCTTTTAGTTTTATGTGCCAGCAGTTTACAGGCCCGTCAAAACTATTCGGAAGAGGGGATAAAAACCTATATCAAACTCTGTAAAAGCTGTCATGGGAATCCCTATAAAGGGGCCGCGATGTATACATCACAGGAGTGGAAGAGACTTTTTAGAGATGGCGATGAAAAGATCTTGTTTATTCATATGGGAAATGAAAAAGCAATTAAGGCTTTGAGTAGGTCTTATTATAAGAATCGCCGTCGGCATCTTGTCAAGTTTTTGACGACGAGCGGGAGTGATTTGGGTGTTATCCCCGCTTGTGACGGAAACTTTTGTGGAGATTAGAATCATTGTTTTATCTAGGGTATAATAAGCATATGTATAAAAAAATATTGATTTCATTTTCGCTGATTATACTTGTTTTTCTCTCATCTACTCAGACAGTTGACAGGTTCAGTTCAGCTCAACTGGACAAAGCATTTACCCGTTCAGTTACGGTTTTTGCAATTGCCAGAGGTCTCAACGGAGTCATCTCCGTTGTCCAAGGTACCGAAGTGTATGCGACGCCTGCCGGAGTCGGTGTTAACTTTGCAGTCGGACAGATTGTCGATCCGATGAATGATATGGTTGAGCGCTTTTCATGGGTTATGCTGATGAGTTCAATCTCTTTGGGGGTTCAGGAGATCATGTTGCACCTGGGTCAGACCATGGCCGTACAGCTTCTTTTAATGACCAGTGTATCGCTCATCCTTCTGATGTTGTGGGAACGCAGAATATGGCATGAGAAAACGTTCAATATCCTTTCCAAAGGTGTCATCATCTTTTTATTCTTACGTTTTGTTGTTCCTCTTTTGATCGTGTTTAATGAAGGTATATACACCTATGTTCTTGAACCGAAGTATGAGGAGGCCAAGGCTGCGTTGGTGTTTTCAAATGATGAGATCAAAGGGATTGTGGATGAAGTCCATTTGAACCAACAAAAACAGATTCACGTACAGAGGTATCAAGAAAACTCCCTGCTGGAAAAGGCACAAAACTATTTCAATGAGACGATTCAGAGTTTAAATATAAGCAAGCAGTTGCAGACTTTGAAAATGAGATTAAAAACACTTTTGAACAACCTGCAGCAGAAGTTTGACCATGCTATTGATTATATTTTGGTGCTTATAACCATCTTTATTGTCGAAAACATGCTTATTCCCCTTGTCGCTTTGTGGGTCTTTTATAAATTGTTTAGAAAGTTTTTAGATGCTGACTTCTCAACCTATATTAAGTAAGGTGTAAACTTTAAGGAGCCCTTGGTGAAAAGGGACGATTTAAAAGGTGACGACTTTCCAGTCACTCTTTAGTGCATGGGTCAGCATCTCACCGGTATGAATCAGTTCGATACCAAGAGCTGCTAGCTTTTGAGAGACTCCGTAACTATCGGTACAAACGATACAGGCTTGAAGTTTGACACCTGTTGAGGCTATCTCTTTGACCTTTGTTTGAAGATCACTATTCTCACTTAGCAGTTTGGCCGAGGGTCCCCATATCATCAAGATGGCCTCATCCCAATATTGCCTTGGGAGTATAACACTAGAATATAACAGGACCATTTTTTCAGCGACCTCCTTGTCCTGTGAACTCCATACGATAAGTAACTTGTTTTTCACGATAAACCTTTTCTAAAAAGTATAGCATCTCTAAATCACTATAAGCCCATTTATACAATTGATTTTGTATAATACGCGCAATAAATGTAGCCTTGCTACGATGGAGATATGATGATTACCTTTAGTGATTTACTTTTAAAGCTTCAGATGTTCTGGAAAGAGCAGGGGTGTAATATCGTTCAGCCATACGATATTCCTGCTGGCGCTGGGACCTTTCATCCTGCGACGTTTTTACGTTCGCTTGATTCCAAGCCGTGGTCTGTCGCATACGTCGCACCAAGTCGCCGTCCGACAGATGGTCGCTATGGAGAGAACCCAAACCGTCTCGGATCCTACTATCAGTTTCAGGCACTTATCAAACCCAGCCCGGACAACATACAGGAACTGTATTTAAAGAGTCTGGAGTATTTGGGGCTGGATTTATCAGAGCATGACATCCGTTTTGTCGAGGATAACTGGGAGTCTCCAACGCTTGGTGCATGGGGACTTGGCTGGGAAGTCTGGTTGAACGGTATGGAAGTGACACAGTTTACCTATTTCCAACAGGTTGGTGGGATCAGTTGTGACCCGGTTGCTGTTGAGATCACATACGGTACAGAGCGTCTGGCGATGTATCTTCAGGGAGTAGACTCGGTCTTTGATATCGTTTGGAATGAGAACGAATATGGCAAGACACTGTATCGTGACATACACAAAGAGAGCGAGATCGAGTTTTCAAAATATAACTTTGAGGTAGCGGATACGGCTATGTTGTTTGCCGATTTTGATGCCAAGTCAAAAGAGTGCAAGGCCGCTTTGGATGCCGGTCTTCCTCTTCCGGCTTATGATCTGTGTATGGCCGCGTCTAACACCTTCAATGTCTTGGATGCCCGTAAGGCGATCTCTGTAACGGAACGTGCCAATTATATCTTGCAGATACGTGATCTTTCAAAAGGGTGTGCTGAGCTTTACAAGGAACAAGAAGCTGAGAGAAATGCAAGGGTCGCGGCCAATTAATTTCCTTCTGTCATAACATCCTTAATCAAAAGGATGTTTGAGTACAATATCTCCTATGAAAACCCCACAGAAACTTATTGGACAGATTGATAGTATCATCTATGAGAACGAGAGCTTTTTTATTGCTGTATTAAGTGATAAGACAAAGGTCTCAGGTGAGTATGTCGAGGCACCTGTACAAAGTCTGATTGGAGCAGCAGTCACGCTTGAAGGGGAATTGGTCGAGCATAAGAAATATGGGTCAACCTTTAAATGCAGTGCTGTCAAAGTCAATCAATCCGAACTTTTTTTCTTTCTCAACCGGGTGGTCAAGGGTTTTACCAAAAAACTTACTTCAGACCTCATAGAGAAGTTTGGGGAAGAAGGCTTGGTTAATGTTTTGGATAATGACATCGAGAGGCTTTTGGAGTTCAAAGGGGTCAAAGAGAAAAAGCTTGAACGCATACAAAAGTCCTGGAAACAGTTTCGCTCAGTTCGAGAACTGGGAGAGTTTCTTGCTCCCTATGATGTCAGTTCTGCAATGATCCATCTGATAGCCACCCAACTAAAAGAGGTACCTAACCCTGCTGAGAAGATCAAAAACAATCCCTATATATTAACACGTATCAAGGGAATAGGCTTTAAGCGGGCTGATGAGATTGGCAAGAAGATGGGTGTTGGCAATCTGGATGAGAACAGACTGCATGCCGCAACAAACTATCTCATCAGAGAACTCTGTGACATGCAGGGGAATTCCTGTATCTCTAAGATGACTCTATATGAACGGCTAGATGAAGAACTGGCTCTTTTTAATCATAGAGAGCTGTACGAAAAAACGGTTTTGGAGATGGTCAATGACGGGCATTTGCATCAGTTTGGAGAACTGCTCGCACCCGATGTCTATTATTATGCGGAGGAGCAGATACTCTCTTTCATTAAGAAGAAATGCCGGCAGGATTTTGGAGAGATCAAGAAAGACTTGGACAGTTTCATCGCTCAGCGCGAAGAGAAAGCAGGCTTTAGGCTCTCAGAAGAGCAGCGTCGCGCTGTAGAGATCCTTAATCAGGGCTCATCGATCTTGCTTCTTGTGGGGTATGCCGGGACAGGTAAATCGACTTCGGCTCGTCTTATCTTAGATTTGATGGCAGAAAAGGTAGGGGAGAGTTTTATTATGTGTACGGCTTTAAGTGGTATTGCTTCACAGCGAATTTCGGAGACGACAGGGTATCAAAGCTCGACGATTCAAAGTCTCATCGTGCGCTATGAAGAGAAGGGTGAGATGCCTTTTAAGGTCATCCTTCTTGATGAGGCTTCTATGGTCAACTCCATGCTCTTTTTTCAGCTTATTAAGATGGTGGATGATGACGCCGTGTTTATTGTCGTCGGCGATGATGGACAGTTACCTCCTATCGGTGCCGGTAATGTACTCTCAGATATGATCAATCTACATTTGGCCCCGATGGTCAAACTGACCAAGCTTTACAGACAAAACGAGAAACAGGCTATTGCTCTGGTGGCCAATACCATCCGTCAGGGAGAAGTCCCTGAGTTCTATGCGGAGTATGATGATTTTCACTTTAAAGAAGTGGGTATTGAGAACTACTACCAACTCAAAAATACCTTGAGCAAGTCGCAACTTCAAGAGTTACGTGAAGATCACTCTCAGCAGGTTCTTGCAGCGATGATGCATCTTGCAGTTGCCGAGATCCCACATTCAAGAGAGTTGTTGAAGAACAAGGATATCTTGGGGTATCTTAATGCTTTTCAGGTCATTACGCCGATGAAGGGTGGGAGTTTGGGAAGCGAGAACCTTAACAATGTACTGCAGCAGTACTTCAACCCTTCGACAAAAGATTCTGTCAAAGCGGGGAAATACGAGTATCGCTTGATGGACAAGGTCGTCCATATCAAAAATGAGAATATGCCCTGTTTCACACCAGATGGATTCAAAGATGGCAGTGAGAGTTTTGAAAAACGGGTTTTTAACGGGATGGTAGGTCTGGTCTTCAAGATCGATATGGAAGAGGAACTTCTTTTTGTCTTTTATCCCAATGAAGAACTTGTGGTCCAATATGATTTTGACCAGCTTAAAAGCTATCTTTCACTCTCTTATGCGTTGACCATCCATAAGGTACAGGGGATGGAGTATGAGACGGTCGTCATTCCTATCAGTTATTCGCACTTTATTATGCACAATACAAAACTGCTCTACACGGCAATCACCAGAGCCAAGGGGCAGTGCCATCTTGTCGGAGAGGGTACAGCCTTTAGCGCTGGATGCAAGAAGCTTGATACAACACGTCGAGCGACTGTCCTGCAGGCACTGTGTCAAAACTTTAAAACATAAGCTTGATTTATCTTCATCTTGGCTATCATAAAAGTATGATTTTTTTAAAATATAAACAGCCCAAGGCTGAACATGTGCAATTTCAGCGTCTTGTTTTTGGCCTTATCATGTTGTCTGCAGTTCTTTTTCAGAAAGTGGAGATCGTATATATATTTTTCGGGTTTAGCGTAGTTGCCTTTCTTACAACGATAAACTACTCTCCGACAACCTGGCTGTTTAAATTTTTGAGTTTTATTTTTGGACGTCAGCTATTTACAACGGCACCCCAGTATGCTCATTCATATATCACGAACAAGTTAGCAGAGATATTTGAAGATATACTCCGTATTATGGGCGGTATACTGATCATATATCTTTATACAGTTTTTCCTCTTTCGGCTTGGATGATAGCTTCATTTATGGGTGTGGCTATGCTGGTATCAAGCTTTTTTGGTTTTTGCCTATCATCGCTGGTATATATAGGGTATCAATATTTGATGAAAACATTTAGGTCAAAAGATGCCTAGTCTAGGAGATGTTGAGAATAGTCATGAAAATGATCTTTTCACTGAACAGATAGGAAAGGTCAATAAACATTGCATCTTGGCCCGCAATGGGTTTAAGCCTTATGAGAGATGTAATTATTGTCAATTACATGTCAAGTCTTGCATGGGGATGCACCTTAATCTTTTCACATTCTGCATCGGTTTTTTTGTGCTGATGTTTCTGTTTATTGATGACCCTTTATTAATACGTTTGAACATCATCATCATTATCGGGCTATTCTTTGCTTTGGGGTATGAAGTGACGGTCAACACAGATGCTTTGGCCCGTGCCGATTTTATGAACCAGAATCTGAATGAGAAGCTTAGCAAGCATTCGCACAATCTTGAAGAAGAGGTTAAGAACCGTACGAAAGAACTTCAACATCTCGCGATACATGACAGCATTACCGGTTTGTATAACCGATATGAGTTTGAAAGACGCCTGCAGTTTGCACTCAAATACTCCTCAACCGTATCAAATCAGAGCATTATGTGTTATGTTGATTTGGATCAGTTTAAGGTAGTCAATGATACTTCAGGACATATGGCAGGTGATGAGCTGTTAAAACAGGTCTCTTTGATACTGCAAAAACATGTCGGTGCCAAGGACATAGTGGCGCGTTTGGGTGGAGACGAGTTTGGTGTACTCTTTGTCGGTGATACCCTTGAAACTGCACGCAAGAAAGCAGAAGCTATTTTACGCAGTATCAAAGAGTACCGTTTCTCATGGGAAGGAAAGGTTTTCGTTATTGGGGCCAGTATGGGAATGGTGCCTATAGTACGGGACTGCTGTTCATTGATCGATATTATATCAGCAGCGGATGCAGCTTGTTATCAGGCTAAAGAAGAGGGTAGGAACCGTATCTATATCGCAACCCGTGATAACCAGAAGCTTCAGGAGAGACGCGGCCAGATGCAATGGCTCTCTAAGCTTACTGAGGCTTTGGAAAAGGATAAGTTTTTACTTTTTGTCCAACCCATTATCGCTCTGGGGCAAGAGAGTGAGCCTTTAAGTCATTATGAGGTCTTGATTCGTCTGGAAGATGATGATGGCAAGATCATCCCACCTATGGCCTTCATCCCTGCGGCTGAGCGTTATGGGATGATGCAGCGTATTGACAGATGGGTGATTGAGAATGTCTTTAAAGAATCTGTGAAACTCCAAAAGGACACAGGTAGGGCATATCGTTTTAGTATCAACCTTTCGGGAATTTCACTTAATGACAAAGGTTTGGAAAGATCCATTCAGGAGCTTTTTATACGTTATAAGATTACTCCTGATACTATCTGTTTTGAGGTGACGGAAACGGCGGCTGTAGCAAATTTGAATGTGGCTTTACAATTTATAAAAAAGATGCGAAAACTGGGTTGCAAGTTCTCTTTGGATGATTTTGGAAGCGGGCTCTCCTCTTTTTCATATTTGCAGAACATCCCTGTGGATTATTTGAAAATAGACGGTTCGTTTGTGAATAATATTGATACAGACAAGGTCAACAGAGCTATGGTAAAGTCGATTAATGAGGTAGGCCACACTATGGGTATGAAGACAATTTGTGAGTTTGTTGAAAGTCCGGAAGTAGAAGCTATCTTGAAAGAGATGGGTGTTGATTATGCACAAGGGCACTATTATGCAGAGCCTGAACCTATGGCATCTCTTTTTAAAGTATTCTGATCAGTAGGGAAAGCTTTGACAAAACGGTTGATATCTGTTTTGAAACTCCATGTTAATGGCTATTTTAGAAAAAGCGTGATAGCATAAGTCGTCTTTAGAGTATTGAATTGAATAGCTACTGGATATTATTCAGCCTAGCATGGGATGTAGGATGAATAGGAATAAGTTGGCAATACTTCAATAATAGTCTTCTTAGACAAGAGTTTGAACCGCGTTTAAATGAATTTAAATCTTGATTTTTGAAGGGGACGAATGCGTGTAGTCGCACTTTTTTTAATAATGACAACGTTTCTGTATGGCGATGGTTTTCCAAAAATATTCAGTTCGGCAGGTGATGAGATATACTCAAATATGCAGAGATACCTGAAAATCAAGGATCTGGATATCTATGCGGATAAACCAGAACTTCTGGAGTCCTTTTGTCGTGATGCCAATGCCAGTTTACAAAGAGGCTATGCACTGGACAAGAGACAAGAGGATCCGGAAGCTTCGATAGATAAAACAGGGATCAAGTCCTACGCAAAAGAGCTTCGTCGTCTAGCGGTTCAAAATGAAGCGATTGAATATCAGTTACGACGTGATATTAAAAAACTTCACGAAGAGAAAGACTATAAAAGTCTGAGTGTCTTTCGAAATGCTGATATCCAACTAAGCAATGAGATACTCAAAGTCTTAGAAGCTCAAGTAAAAAAGCCAAAGCAAGAAGAGGTACCGTCTCAAGCCATTGTTATAGCTGAAAAAGATAATGGGATCAAAGCACTCGAGCCACCAGAAGAGATTGGTATGAAACACGATGAAGTCCTGAGTCACCCTTCCCAGAGCGAGGTGTTACAAGAAGCTGAGCCTGATTCAGAAGCAGTCTTAGAAGCGTCAAATAGTGTGACAGCTACAGTAT
>JBFESZ010000048.1:0-14332 GCA_041548245.1 Sulfurimonadaceae bacterium | reverse complement strand
GTCGCCATTATAGTTGATAACAACTCTTTTCTTAATAAATGGGCGTTTAGCTCAGTTGGTAGAGCGCTACCCTTACAAGGTAGATGTCACAAGTTCGAGTCTTGTAATGCCCACCATTTATAAAAGATAAACACAACAGAAAATTTATTTTCTTCTACACACATGCGGTGGTAGTTCAGTTGGTTAGAATACCTGCCTGTCACGCAGGGGGTCGCGGGTTCGAGTCCCGTCCACCGCGCCACTTTTTATAAATTTTTATTAAAATCAAAATAAAACCTCATATCTGACTTCTGTCATTCTAAGAACAGTGTATACTTCCTTCATCATTTATCCAAAGGTGTCTAATCATGGAAACTTTCAAAATCGTATGCCCGTTTTGTAGCAGTATTAACACTATCAACGTTAAAAATTCCAATACATCGATGGCTTGCTCACAATGTCAAGAGGCTCTTGATGACCCCTTCCCTGTTGAAACAACAGATGAGACTTGTGCAATTCACATTAAAGAGAACGACATACCCGTATTAATCGATTTTTATTCTCCCCTTTGTGGTCCCTGCATGGCGATGTATGACGACTATGAAGATGCAGCCCTCTCTTTTGCATTAAAGGTAAGATTTCTTAAAATCAATGCTGATGAGCACCAAAAAGTGGCTAAAGCGTATGGCGTCAGCGGTCTTCCTACTATCATCGCTTTTAACAAAGCTCAAGAAGTCAACCGTATCAGTGCTCAACTTTCTCAAGCCGAGCTTACGCTATGGGCGAATAGCCTAATTAAAGAAGATAGGTGAACCATGGTAAAGCCTTACCTTAAAAACCGTGCTTAAACAAGCTTAGGAGACTTTATCTAATCAATAAATTTAAATTCTTTTTTTTAATTTTGAAGCTATAAATACGCTTGATTTTAAATATTATATAGAACGCATCTATTAGTACCTCAAAGGAAAAAACTATGACTTTAGAAGAGATTGAACTCGAACTTGAACTTGCCGGATTAAGCCGAGAGCAGATCAACAAGCTGCTTTCATTTTGCAAAAGCAATGGATTCGATGCAGAAACAATGGATAAAAAGCTCCAACTTATGGGTTATGAAAAGGTCTTTACCATATATGATGATGAAGAGTAGCTCAAGCTACCAATATATCCAGTTCTAACAGTTTGTGCCAGGGATACACTTCAAAGTTAGTCTCACAACTGGCTATTTTATACAAAAAAAATCATTTACGATAATGCGACATGAAATAGTTAAACGAATGTCTTAAGGCTTTATTCGTCAGTTCTATAAAGTCTTTTGCTTCCTTATAACTCTCTTCTGCTTTATGGGAAAGCTCATCAAACTTGACATCCGCTTCTTTATAGAGTTTTTCTAACTCTTTCGCCCCGACATCAAACTGCTTCTTAGCCTCTTCACTTAGATGAAGCGTCGCCTCTTTAAGTTCGGCCATCTCTTTTTCAAACTTGGCTAATTGCTCTTTAGCTTCTTGAATCATCTCGTCTTTAGTCATAGCACATCCTTTTTATATATTATAACACTCTTTTAAAACGATTTATTTTCTCACTTCCGAATCAAGCAAGACTGCTATCCATTGTGTTTTCGGATTCATCTGAAAAGCAAGTTTTAGCATAATGGTTAAAGGGATAGAGAGTAACATTCCTACGGGACCAAACACCCATCCCCAAAATATCAATGACAAAAAGACAACTAAAGTAGACAGGCCCAGGCCCTCTCCCATATATTTTGGCTCCAGCATGCTTCCCAACACTATATTGACAAACACAAATAGAGCTGTTACTTCCAATGCCCCTATGAATCCCAACTGAATCAACGCCAGTAAAACAGCGGGAATAGCCGCTAAAATAGAGCCAATATTGGGCACAAAGTTTAACATAAAGGCCAATACACCCCACAATAAAGCATAATCAAGTCCGATAAACAAGAGAAATAGATAGATAAGCAATCCGGTCATAAGAGAGAAAATATTCTTAATCATCATATATGCTTTGACGTTACTTAAGAACTCTGCTGCCTGAGTTGATGCGTTCGCATGGATTGCATGTAGTTTTTTCGGTAGGACAGAGGCTTCTAAAAGCATAAACACAACCAAAAGTAAGACCATCAGACCATTTGTCAATGCTGCTCCAAAACCTTTTACAATATCGGAAGCAAACAGTGCAATCTTCGTAGGGTTGATAAACTCGGTAATTGGTGCATCAGAAAACTCATATCCCTTTTCATGAGCATACGTCACAAGGCTATCCAAGGTAACACGGAGTTTAGCTTCATAAAGGGGAAGGTTTGAAGCGAAGTCGTTCAGTGATGTACTTATCAACCAGCCCAACAGACTCATGACGATAATCAGAAGTACAAGAACACCGATTAAGGAAAAAGCGTTGTTTAGACCTTTCTCTTGTAACCATAACAGAAGCGGTGAAGTCAATATCGTAATAAATATGGCTAATAATATTGGGATTACAATAGATTTTGCCGCGATCAAACCTGCTATGATAATTACAATTGCAGCCAGCTTGACAATTGTGCTTCCTGATTCCTGTTGTATATTCACGTTTATCCTTTATGCCACCAACGCTTTTTTCTGATTACTCAGTTTTTGCAGATAATTAGAAATGTTCATCAGTGAGAACGTTACTAAAAAAATCATAAGACCTGGGAAAACCCCTACCCACCATGCGATATCATTCACTGATTTTGCCGTACTCAAGATCGTTCCCCAGCTCATCTGTGGTGCGGTGATTCCCAAACCTAAAAAACTCAATCCAGACTCAGCCAAGATTGCACCACCGACACCGAAAGTAAAAGAAACAAAGTAGATTGGAGCTAATAAAGGCGCATAATATTTGAGTAAGACTTTCCATTTGCTTACAGTGGCAATGTTAAGAATTTTAATAAATGGCATAGAAGTGATGGCGAAACTTTCAGCACGTATAAGACGCCCTGTCGTCATCCATCCAGTGACTGAAATAATAAAAATCAACACCAGGATAGAGGCATTGACATAAGAGATCAAAGCAAGAAGAAGAAAAAAAGTGGGAAAGGTCAAAAAAAGGTCAACCACAACAACAAAGGCCTTATCTACACCACCACGCAAAAAACCTGCCGTCGCTCCAAGTATCAGCCCTAAGAATGATGCGATAAAGGCGCTACCCACACCAATGATCAAAGAGACCTGACCGCCTTCGATCACTCTAGCCAAAAGATCACGTCCCAAACGGTCAGTTCCAAAAGGATGTTCAAGTGAAGGAGCAGCCAGAATCGATAGTGCATCTAACTCATAGGCTGATGTCGTATAGACATACTCTCCTAAAAATGAAAAAAGAAATATAAATATCAATATGGAAATACTAAAATAGGGTTTTTTCACACATAATCTTTTTTTTAAAGTAGTATAGCATGTAAAAGAAAAGAATAAGGGTTAATACAAATTCAAATATTTTTTAGGACTAACGTTTTAATCCTAAAAGTGTATCCATCATCTGATCTATTGTCGTAATGATCTTGGCCGATGCGCCGTAAGCTGTCTGATACTTGATAAGGTTGACCATCTCTTCATCAATATTTACCTTAGAGATTGATTCATAACTTTGTAAAATCGCATTATATTTTGCTGTCACCGTATCATTTGTCGTGATAGCTGCATTGGTACGTGTACCTACATCAGTCACAATGGCATCATAATAACCATAAACTGTCGCCACTGTTGCGACACCATTAGCCTCAAATGTCACATCTTCAAACTGAAGCTGTAACATATCATTTGCCAATGTATTGTCACCATCAATTGGTGCCTTATTGGCACTAATTTTAGATGGGTCATCTTGCAGATCTCGCTTCAGATTAATATTTGTGGCATCATTACCTTCAAAAAAACGGTTTAAGCCTATGGCGCCTGCGAAATTTGTTCCTGATGTAAGGCCCTTTGTCTGATCGTCAAGTATTGAAAAAGAATATCCAGGAAAGTCAGAATCGTTGATACGTAACTGAAACTGGCCATTGACGTAATTAGCACTTAATATATCATCGATATCATTGGTAGCGTTTCCATCATTATTATCATCAGACACAAATGCCAACTGTTCTACAATACTGTTAGCTGCACCATTAGGTAACAAGGTCGTTGAATTATTCATCACTGTGAATGAATCAATGCTTATCGTTCGTCTAGCAACTTCATTGCCATCAGTATCATAAGCCACCACATCAAATGTACCTGAATTGATATTTAAATCAGAATCCACCAGTGTACTTGTATCTTCTAAAGTCAGGACATCGGATGACATTCTCTCTTGGGCAGCCTGAGCATACAAGTTATTTGTACTCTCAATCAGACCCTTTGCAAAGCCGTCAAGTTGATTGATAATCTCTTGTAGTTGACCATTTTGAAGATTTCCGTTGAGATCAAAACTACTCCCGCGAAGATCTAGAAGCGCACCCGTTTTCCCGCCTTTGATATGCTCGTCCATAGGCAGTAGTATACCATCTTGGCGCTCATAAGAGAGGCTATAGAACCCTGCAGGATTGTCCTTGTTTTCAATGACTATCGGATGAAATGTTTTTCCATCGATAATATTAAACCCTGCTACACTAACCGTATAGTCTCCGCCCTTTTCAACAATATCTCTGCTCATAGGCATATTGGAAGACAGATTGCCTTCCAGGATAGTAGCGTCTACAAGTTTAGAAAGCGCTATCTCAAGGACTCCACGTTGATCCCGCAAATCGTTTGCATGTTGCCCTTCAATTGCCTCGGTCTCTGTTATGGCAGCATTCAGCGTCGCAATCTGCTCAGCAATTCTATTGATCTCATCAACTGTAACCTTAAGTTGATCATTCAATGTAACTTGCAGGTCATAAATCTGACCTCTTGTCTGTTGAATATCTTGACTTAATACTTTTGTTTGTTGTGCTAGAGCGACTTTTACAGCCTGATTGTCAGGATTAATTGACAAATCACCCCAAAGGTTAAAATATTCCTGCATATCAAATTTAATACCGACATTTTCAATTTCAGGAAAATAAGTCGACAACTCTTCTAAGACCTGTCGTTGTAAATCACTAAACTCTTTATTTTCACTTTCACTTGTATAGCGAGAAAAAACAAACTCGTCATGAATACGTACGATTTCCTTTACCTGAGTTCCATTACCTTGTGCACCAGGGATAATTGTTCCAAGTGGCACCGTTGTTTGCTGAACAACACGTTGTCGGGAATAACCTTCCGTCTCCGCGTTAGAGATATTATGGCTGGTTGTATTCACGCCAAGTTGAGAAGCAGAAAGCCCGCTGTATCCGATATGTAAGCCATTGAAAATCGATGCCATGTTACGCTCTTATCTCCAAGAAGGATGCGTCTTTTGATGTTTTCTTGGCATATCCATCCATCTCAGTTGGAACCAGGCGTTCCAATAAGGTATTATAGAATGAAGAAACGGCAAGTACCATTTTTGCATATTTTTTGTTGACATCGCGAAGTGTCGAGAGTGCTGATTTTAGATTTGAAAGAGATTCGTTCTCTTCCTCATTAAGGAGTTTATCCAAAGAAGTATCTGGATTTTGTGTCATCAGTTTGGAAATTTCATGGTCAATCATCGCTTTCTTATTTTCAAAGCTCTTCAAAGTGTCTTCTTTGATTTTACGTCTTTCAAATTGCGGTTCACTGCGTGCCAGTTTGATATCTTCTATATCCTGCTCACTCATTTTAACTAACTGTTTTAAATCATTAACCGCACTGGTAAGATAATATGACAACATGATTTCTCCTTATAACTAGAGTATCTCGTCCGCTATCTTTTTAGCCAAAGCTTTAAGGTCGAGTTGATACTCTCCATTTTCAATTGAACTCTTCAATTGCTCAATTTTACTTGTGTCCCCCTGTTTATCAAGAGTTGAAGGACGTTTAGAAGCCTCTTTTGCTCCACTTTCTTGTTGTGTGTTCCTTATGGCGGAAGCGCCTACTTTGGAAATCATTTCTAATCCTTATCTGCCTATAATCAGTATTTAGTGACATTATCGACAAATCCGAATAAAACTTTAATAAAAGCTAGCCCTATCTCCCTTCTGTGAGATAATCGAACAACATCTGTGAAATTCCTATATTCCCAGCTCCCACTTTAGAGACTTCATCTCTGTACATTGAGTTGTATATCTTGTCTCCCGGGTCCTTTCCAAATAGTGTGTTTTCATCTTTCATAGACGTATCGAGTAGCTGCTTTAAGATGATAGCTTCAAACTGGTCTGTCTGCTGTTTTAATGCCACTTTGTCAAGTCCATCTTCTATCTTGGGAGTATTTTGCCTACTTTGAAGTAAAGCCATTGAGTTATCAATATTCATTAGATGATCTCCAGTTCAGCTTGGATGGCTCCAGCTTTTTTCATAGTCTCAAGAATTGAGATGATGTCTTTTGGTGTTGCTCCCAGCTTTTGTAGCGAGCGTGCTATATTTGCAACCGTTGAACTTCCTTTTTTTGCCATTAAGCGGTTATCCTCCAGACCAATGACAATATTCTCATCCAGGTCAAGATTATTACCCTTTCCAGGAAGTGCATCTTCTTCGATCTTAATCGTTATTTCACCATGCGTAATTACGATAGGCGAAACCCTTATATCAACACCAGCAACAATTGTTCCTGTTCTTTCATTGATAACAATGCGTTCCAGCGGCGTATAGTCAATATCAAGCTCCTGTACTTCTGCCAAGAATTCAACCATACTTCTGTTCTCTGGTCTTTTGAGTTTCAGCGATTTAGGGTCAAGGGCAACAGCCACTTGCATATGGTAGATACTATTGATGGCATTTTGAAGGTTTACAGCATTGGTAAAACTGCTGTTCTTAAGACTAAGTGTCACATAATCCTTATGATAGATATCAATCGGTACTTCACGCTCTACAATTGCACCACCATATACGATACCCGCTGTCGCATGATTCAGTGATCCTCCACCCCTTTCATTTTTCCCGCCAATACTAAGCGAACCTTGTGCCAGAGCGTAGATCTTTCCATCGACCCCTTTTAGAGGTGTCATTAGGAGTGTTCCTCCTTCAATTGACTTTGCGTCACCGATTGCCGAGACTGTCACATCCATTGTATCTCCCTGACGAGAGAATGAGGACAACTTTGCCGTAACGACAACAGCTGCAACATTTTTTGATTTGATGTCATTCGGATTCATATCAATGTTCATCGCTTTGAGCATATTGGCAATTGACTGAAGTGTAAAGACTGAAGTCGTTCCATCCCCTGTTTTATTCAGTCCTACAACCAGTGAATAACCAATCAACTGATTTTCGCGGACACCAACGACATTGGTGATCTCTGCAACTTTAGTAGCATGCAAAGAGACAAAAAGGATTAAACTTATAAGAAAAATTTTCATAGACTTCCCTGCCTTGAGTAATTGTATTACCAAAGCAAGAGTTGTACCAAAATACTGAAAATGTGAACCCGTTCTATTTATAATGTGTGAGTGAAGTTTTTCCGAACTTTTTTGACTTTTTCATTTTAAGGGAACCAATCGCATCAGGAAGTTCGAGACCCGTCATGTGTTCAATCGTAATCATCTCAATTAATTCCAGAGGAATGGAAGCCAAGGTCTTAAATGTCTTGTTATATATCTCCTCCATTCCTTCGCGAAAAGAAAAAGGAGGATCAACATAGAAAAAAGCTTTCCTTTTTGCTCTGGAAAGCTCTTTAATCACCTGTTCTATCTTTTCAAAACTATCCCCGTAAATGGCTGTTGCGTCTTGAGTTTCAAGACTTTTGATATTTTTGCTTAATATCTGAAATGCTGCCTTATCCTTTTCCATAAAGTAGACATGTTCAGCTCCTCTGCTTAATGCTTCCAAACCGATAGACCCTGACCCGGAAAACATTTCGACAAGATAACAGTCCATGACATCAAACTGAATGGTATTGAAAAATGATTCTTTTACCACTCCTTTAGAGCTTCGCGTTGTCTCCAAGGAAGGAAGCGCGATCTTCTTGCCTTTATATTTTCCAGCAACAATACTTGTGTGAAATTTACTCATAAAAAGCCTTGATCGTATCTAAAAGGTTTCGTTTATACTCTTGTGTCAACTGATCAATCTTTGCTTCTAGAAGAATAAAATCTTTTTCATGACTGCTATTGACTTCTTCATCATACACGTGGACACTCTCTATATCTTCTAATTTATTATAAAAGCTTTCCAAGACAAGAAAAAGCTGTGAACGAGAAAATGGTTTTTTGATATCTGCATCATCCTTATCTGAAATATAAAGAGTATGATGCGAGTCCATGACTTTTCTGTCACGCAAGACAACATCACACTGCTTCAATGAACTTAGATGCCCATTTAAAAACAGTTCTAAACTACGTTGCAACAAGGCAGATTCACACTGTACAGCAACCTTCATCCAAGCTCCTTTATATGATGTCTTATACTATATTTCAAATCTTCATCCATATCTTCAATGTTTTCCAACATCCAATACAAATATCCTCTATCCAAATCCGCTATCTCTTCGATATAGCGGCCGCTGTATTTTCCAAAGGGTAACTTTGATAACAAAACAGGTTTTGCACTTAGATCTATAAGTTGCGAAACTGTAGCATATTGAAGCAGAGTCTTCCATAAAAGCATAAGATGCAAAGTATCGCTCAAGGCACGATGGGCCTCAAGTGTAATGCCAAGTTCCTGTGCCAAAGTCTTTTCTTCCTTATATAAACCAAGTTCATAGCGCAAAAACTGAAGATTGAATTTTTCACATTCTGGTATAAGTGCTTTTACACAACGCAAGGTATCAATACATTGCATCTCACAATGAAATCCCTCCTTCTGCAACATCCTAAGATCAAAGTTAATGTTATGTCCTATCAAGATATTCTCTGATTCATTGTGTTCTTGCAATATCTGATAGCTCCTGCTATTCTCGCATGAGGGCCTGTCTGCTACCATCTCATTTGTTATATGATGCAAAGACATCGCCTCTATTGATATTTTTTTAGCACTTTTACATAAATCATTTGAGAGCTGATGATCATTTTCATCCTTGATGATAAGAGCTAGTTCACAGATTCGGTCTTTGATTTCAATCCCCGTTGTCTCAAGGTCTATAAAGAGATACTTAGACATCCCTGACTCCAACTTTTTTACACTGCCTAAGAGCAAAAACAAAAACGCCTCCACCAAAGGTAGCAACCAAGAGATAAAGTGTATATGCATTAAACCAAGAAAGTGGAGGAAAATTTCCAAAAAAAAGCTTTGACATTCCGATAAATAGCACAAAAAACAGAAGAATTACCCAAACCGTTATAAAAAGCCATCTTCGCCATAGATTCATGACATCACTCAACTGAGGTGACGCTATCTTTTTCCCTTTGCAGTCATATAACTCTAAAGTTCGACCTGCAATATTACGAAAAAACACAGCACGAAAAACAAGCAGTAACATAAGGATAAAGCTCACACTAAAACCGATAGGAAAACTCACATATACTATCTCTTTTAAGGCTAAAAACGTCGCCGTACTCAACGGAGCAAAACCCTTAAGCATATAAACCGTTATAGCACTAAAAAGGGACAGAAGCAAGGCAAGCACAACACCTCTTGATGTGACCCACGTCAACCAAAAAAGGTAAAGCTCAAGATAAAAGGACTTAAGCTGCGCCATCATGTACCTGAGCGATCATATCATGATAATGTTCCAAAGTCATAAAACTTTTTTCAAACCTCCAACACAAAATAAACTCTACAATAGCCTTTTTCAAGCCCTCATCTATCACATCAGAACGCCCAAAATAACCCAAAGACGTATTTTTGGACTTTTTCGACTTTGCCTCTTTGTCATAGGAGATACAGATAATTTGGACATAACGGTTTTCTTTGATCTTTCCGAGGTCTTCTGACTGTAAGGAGAGCCCTGTGACATTCATGGCTTTATAATCAAAAAGTTCTTCAAAGTTTGGAATCTTTTCATCAATCCTCAAACGTGAATAAAGGTCCTTAAGTGTTTGCATATTCTCTTTTCTGGCCGTCTCAAAACTTGAGATTTTACTTGTTAATACTTTGAGTCTGTCTAGTGCACTGCTCATACATCTGCCTCAACTTCATATTTTTACATATCAAGCATAATCTATGCCACTTGATATCCGAGGAGAGGAGGTATAAAAAATCTCACGGCTTCTGTACTATAAAAACACATCAATACAAGAATGAGTCTAAACCCCATGTTTAACATCACAGAAGATCATACCTTTATAATTGTAACAACACATATCGTATAAATTTCTATTATAGAGATGCCATGCTATTTTTTACTATATTTTAACTTCTCTACACTATAATGACGCTCATATTTATACTGAGGAAATTTATGGATTATTTACAGATTGAGGGACCGACAAAACTGAGTGGCACTGTCGAGATCGCAGGGGCAAAAAATGCGGCTCTTCCGCTCATCGCTATGACACTCTTGGCGAATAACGAGGTCACTATCAATAATATTCCAAATGTAGTCGATATCAATACTCTAATCAAACTTTTGGAAAACCTGGGAGCGACAGTTGATATTCAAAACAGCAGTGTCAAAATAGACACCTGTTGCCTAACCAATACCAAAGCGACATATGATATTGTCAAAACAATGCGAGCTTCTATTCTTGTGTTGGGTCCTCTTCTTGCACGTTTTGGACACTGTGAAGTATCCCTTCCGGGTGGATGTGCCATTGGACAACGTCCGATTGATTTGCATTTGAAAGCATTGGAACAAATGGGTGCGGAGATCACTATTGAAGCAGGTTATGTCCACGCAAAAGCAGAAGATGGTTTAAGAGGTGCACACATTGTTTTTGACAAGATTACTGTTACCGGTACAGCGAATATCGTTATGGCTGCTGCCCTTGCCAAAGGAAAAACGATCATCACCAATGCTGCTCTTGAGCCTGAAGTGGTGCAGTTATGTGAAGTTCTTAAAAACAGCGGCGTAAGCATTGACGGTATCGGGACTTCCGAGCTTACGATTTACGGGACAGACCGTCGACTTGTAAATATAGAGCCTTTTGATGTTATTTCGGATCGTATTGAGGCAGGTACATATCTTTGTGCCGCTGCCATTACAAATTCAAAGGTCACACTTACTAAGGTCCGTCCTGATCATTTGGAATCTGTGATATCCAAATTAGAACAGATGGGTTTTGGTATCGAGACCACAGAAAACACCATGACCCTGATCCCGGCTAAAAAGATCAAGGCCATCGATATCATCACACAAGAGTATCCAGCTTTTCCAACAGACATGCAAGCGCAGTTTCTTGCTTTGTGTACTCAGGCAGAAGGAGTCAGTCTTGTAGAAGAGAGACTCTTTGAGAACCGTTTTATGCATGTAAGTGAATTACAGCGTCTGGGTGCAGATATTAAACTCAAAGGTAACTCTGCTACCGTTTCAGGCAAAGTCAATCTTGTCGGTGCTGATGTTATGGCGACAGACTTACGTGCTTCATCGGCACTTGTACTTGCGGCATTGGTTGCGCAAGGGACAACGAATGTCCACCGGATCTATCATCTTGATCGTGGTTATGTAGGGCTGGAGAAAAAACTGCAGAAATTAGGAGCAAAAATCCAACGACTTAAAGAGTAAAAACCTTTAAGCTCTTCTCTTCATCTTACTTCTCTTTGAAAATGACCAATTCATAAACACTTTTTTTAGTTACAAGGGTTTTATTTGCCGGTACTGAACCGGTCTGTTTCGCCTTGCTTAATTCGTGCGTCAAGTCATTAACATCCTGCTCAAGAGTTTCTATATGATCTTTCAAACGTAAAATGATATCTACACCTGCTAGATTAACACCTAGCTCACGCGTCAAACGCAAGATCATCTTAATACGGTCAATATCACGTTGTGAGTATAGACGGATTCTCCCTCCCGAACGCGAAGGCGTGATTAGATTCTCTCTTTCGTATTGGCGCAGCGTCTGTGGGTGAATATCTAAAATCTTAGCAACTATGCTGATAAGATATACCGGTTCATCATAATGGTGCATTATTGACTCCTTATACATTCTCAGGTAGTTTTTCTTGAAGTACCTTAATCAGCTCTTCATCCAAATCATCTACAGATGGCAAGACAATGTTGGCTTTTAAATACAGGTTCCCGCGCAGGTTTGTCTTACGGTCCATAACCCCCATCTCTTTAACACGAAAGCTTTGACCGTTCTTCGTATTTTGAGGCACTTTAAGCGTTATCTCTTTTTCAAGCGTTTCAACACTTACCTTTCCTCCAAACAAAGCTGACCTTAAAGGAACGTCAAAAACTTTTATCAGATCATTACCTTCTCGCTCATAATCAATACTAGGGGCTATAGAGATCACAAGATAAAGGTCACCTTTTTGGCTTCCCATACTTTTTCCCTTACCACGGACACGAAGCTTTTCGCCGCTTTTTATACCTGCTGGTATCTTGATATCAAAACTCTCTCCCTGCATAGAGACTGAGTGCTTGCCACCTAAAACAGCAACTGAAAAAGGAATAGTAATATTACTTTCAATATCAAGGTTCATACTCTGTTGGCCAAAACCGCCAGCTCCGCCAAAACCAGCTCCGAATCCGCCACCGAATCCGCCTGCTCCGCCGAAACCACCGCCAAACATACTACGAAGAATCTCGTCAAGATCAGCTCCGCCACCTTGTCTGCTTGCAAAGTCATGGAAGTTTTGGCCACCAAACATGGAATCTCCGTAGGTGTCATATTGCGATCGTTTGCTCTTGTCACTTAAAATCTCATAAGCTGCATTGATCTCTTTAAACTTCTCTTCCGCACCAGGCTCTTTATTCACGTCAGGATGGTATTGTCTTGCTAATTTTCGATAGGCTTTTTTGATCTCGGCATCACTAGCAGACGATGAGACCTCTAAGGTATCGTATAAACTCTTACTCATTTTATGACCTTAAAATTCTTTAAATTATTTTTATACTTATTTTATCATAATAGTTGAGTCACTGTCAATCAAGGTTTGATTTAAAACCGAAGAATCAATCCATTCTCATTTGTAAAGACCAAAGATAATTAACGACAGATGATTATGTGTTAAAAGCTCTGTAAAAGGGGTGGAATATATATTTAAAATCTGTAGGAGAGTGTTAGGATAGGCTGTTCTTGATTCTCTTTATGGCTAAAATACTCTTGCATCAATCTATTATCCACAAGGGTTAATGCCGTAAACAGATTAATATTTACATAAATATCTTTAACAAGCTGAGTCTCTTTTTTGTTGAACAGTGCCTCAAACGCACTCTCTTCTTCACTATAAGAAAGGTCACTTGCTTGAAGCAAAGCAGAAAGTAAGACTAAAACCATCAATATAAACTTCATCACTATCCTTTCTTTTGTCATTACCATTATGCGCTTATTTAGTAAACCAATACCCAACACACACTATCGACTAAGGCGATATAAAAACTGAAAGTTTAAAGAGAAGAAGTAACAGAGGGATTACACATGATCTTATCTTTTTAAAAACAAAAAGATAAGTGTGTCTCCTTCATCTGTCTAATGAAGGAAATGACGAATTCCAGAGAAGTACAGTGCCATCCCATGTTCGTTGGCCGCTTCGATAACCTCATCATCCCTGATCGATCCACCCGGTTGGATAACCGTTTTAACACCCGCTTCCGCTGCGGCGTCAATAGAGTCTCTGAATGGGAAGAAAGCCTCAGAAGCCAATGCTGCCCCCGTTACGTCAAGGTTCATCGCTTTGGCTTTCTTCAATGCACACTGGCTTGCATCGACACGTGATGTCATACCCATACCTACAGCTACCATGGCAGAGTTTTTCACATAAACAACACAGTTTGATTTGACCAGTGAAGCCACTTTCCAAGCGATCTCAGCATCTTTTAGCTCTTGTTCGCTTGCCGTTCTTTCAGATACAAGTTTAGAGTTTCTTACTTCATCCTCTTTTACTTTGTCAGCATCCTGGAAAACGAACCCGCCATCAACATGTTTAAAATCATACTGATCATGTGACAATACGATTCTGTCCGCGCCGTATTCAAACAGTTTAAGACGTTTTTTCTTCTCGAATACCGCTTGAGCTTCTTCAGTAATACGACCGGCGATGACCACTTCCAGGAATATCTCATTCATCTTCTCAGCAAGATCAGCATCAACGACACCGTTTACACAGACCACACCGCCAAAGGCAGAGACAGGATCACATTTAAGAGCCTCTTCATATGCTTCAACCAGATTGTCTCTGATAGCGAATCCACAAGGGTTACCGTGTTTTACAATACATACTGCATTCTCGTCACCAAATGCTGCTGCGATTTTGACACCGCC
>JBFESZ010000047.1:0-14370 GCA_041548245.1 Sulfurimonadaceae bacterium | reverse complement strand
GTTTTCTCATGACCCCTACCGCGTGGAGAAAAGGTGGATATAAAACCTATTCAAAGAACCTTCTGGCAGAGTCACCAAAGGCAAAAGAGTCAAATGCAAACTTTGACAACCTGGAACCAAGCATCGTAAAAATGCCTCAGATCGAAGCGTATTACATCAGACACAGAGGATATAACGACGAAGTTAGAAAGACATGGCAAAAAATACAGACATGGACCTACAGTAACAATATAGAACACTATAAGCATATTGCGCTTTTTCATGACAATCCGGCAATAACGCATTTGGATGAATGTCAATATGTCGCTTGTATACAAGTTGATGATGCGAATGTACCTGAGAACGAACGGCTGCCAAAGTTTAAGATATCAGAGGGAACCTATGCCAAATTCGACTTAAGCGGGACCGATGGTGATCTGCTGAAGTTCATGCACTGGCTTTATAATGAATGGCTGCCAAACAGTGACTATGAGACAACCACAAAACCGCCATATGCAATCTACAAAAAGAACAAATATTTATCTGATGACAATCACTTTGAATTGAGTTTTTACCTCTCTATCAAATTTTAAAATCATCAATCTACAAAACAGGCTTAAAAAGTTAGAAAAGACAGTTCATTCTCAAGCCGGACTTGAGAATGAAAGAAGACTTCTAGGATTAGAAGTTATAAGTAAGATACAGTTGTACTGAAGTCAGATCATCAACATAATCTGCACCTTTTACACCATTAGTATCAAACATATCATGGATAAGTGCAATTGAAGTATCTAATGGACCAAAAGACTTAGACGCTGTGAATGTGATCTCATCGACTTCATCCTTACTACCCGCGACCTCTATCTCTGAACTGTATAGACCTAAGAAAAGATCAACATCGGCTGCCGTTCCTTCAAATGTCAATGCAAGTGAATCAGCACCCGGAAGACTTACTGTGTTAAACCACCACCACATCTCAGTATAAAGCGAAGATGCTGAACCGGCACCCTGACCATCCGTCGCAAAGTTGACCACACCGTTTGCTCCATTTGTATTACCTGCTCCATTATTCGAAGTAGCTGCATCATCGTCAACAGAAGAGTACGCCAGTTTGACTGTGACCACATCTTTCATCGCATAACCAAGCATTGCGGCATAGGCTGTATTGTCTTTATCACCTGTCGCAGAATAACTGATATCAGTGTATTGTACACCGGCAAGAATCCCTTCCATGTCTAGATCCGCTTGTAACCAATACGCTTTGGCATAGCTTTGCAGGTCATAATACCAAGCCTGTGCCGTCAACGGCTCAAAAGAGTTGTTCGTTGCACCGAGCATATAGGCACCGTTATAAAAAGAGTTAAACTTTCCTCCTGCCGATGTTATACTGGCCAGATTCGCTCC
Source organism: Sulfurimonadaceae bacterium (assembly GCA_041548245.1). Classification (GTDB taxonomy): domain Bacteria; phylum Campylobacterota; class Campylobacteria; order Campylobacterales; family Sulfurimonadaceae. Next base: position 12,987 of record JBFESZ010000047.1, on the reverse strand, counting down.
GGTATTAGGATCACTAGCAAAACCGTTTGATTTTCCAATATAGGCACCAATAAGTGTTGTACTAGGGATATCTTCATTGATTAAAACACCTGCTTCAAATGAGTTGTAATCAGCTGCCCATGTTTCGGTAAATACCAATGGTGTTTCTAAGGTCTGGCGGCCGACTTTAGCCGTTGTCTTTCCTGCCGTACCGGCAAGCCAAGCTTCAGATACCCATGCTGCATCATCAACTGCACCATTGGACGCTTGATGGGCACCTGACCATACACCAGATACCAAATTGTTATCCAGACCAAGTGTTGAAACGGCAAGAAAGGTAGCACCAGCTGAAACACCTTCACTTAGATCCGCTGTCATACCGACTCTTAACGCAAGGTCTGCGTAGCTGGAATCCTTTTCAAACAATGATCCGTTATCAGTAGCATTCCCACTTAAGTCTTCACTTTGTGTACCATATAAAAGTTTCGCATCCCCATTTACTTTCACATTGTCAATGGCATACAGGTTTGCACCCAGTAATAATCCTGCCACCAGACTCATTTTGATTAACTTCATTTCTTTCTCCTAGAGTATATATATAGTTCAGGCACAACAAAAAACGTATTCATCCGGAATATGAGTTCTATGATGTCATGCTTTACGAGAACAATTATACATGTGCCAGTCAATAAATATCAGTTTTTGTGATTAAATTTTAATCATTTAAATCTTCATGGGATTACACTGCCTTTAATAATATATAAAAGGGGTATAAAGTGAGAACATGCCTCTTTTGAGAGTAAATCAATGTATCAAAAAATAGATGTCAGAAGGAGACCTACAGCCAGAGGCTTAATGCTCTTACTGTAGTTAGGAGATGAATAAAAACAGGGACTTATATGCTGGCTAGGCAGTGCCCTAATAGTATGGATTTAAGTATTTTTTTAGGAACTCCATCTGTTCCTGTCTGTTATTATGCCCTTGTTCTTCGAACATACATAAAACATATTGATTAAATTTTAATCAATAATTACACAAACATTCCAATTTATCTTTTCACTCTGTCTCATGAGCCTACAAGAGTATTGAGAGCGACTCTTTTGAGCGTGTTGCTTTCTAAATCTCTTGTTTTGGCTCAAACAGAGTTCCCAAGGTATGCTTGCCCTTTAAAAGAAACGACTCCGCAGCACTTAGATCGAACCCGTTACATAAGAACATCCTTTTCCCTCGTTCAATCAGATAGTTCGCGGCCATTAGTTTAGTAACGATACCACCTGTAGCAAAATCATTAGTCGGCGTGGAGTCATGGTCTATTACCCTTTTGGGAAGCTCGTGAAGCACTTTATAAAGTTTTGCGTCTTTGTATTCCTGCGGGTTTTTATTATAGTAACCATCGATATCGCTTAATATGACCAAAAGCTCGGCATCCGTAGCATAGGTAACATTGGCAGAGAGTTGATCATTATCACCAAAGATCTGTTCCGGTGTTGACGTGATATCGTTTTCGTTGACGATCGGCAGGATATTGTTCTCCAGATGCGTGTTGATAATCTCTTGAAACATCCTTGTACGCTTGCGCGAGTCGAAATCATCCTCTGTCAATAAGATCTGCGCTGTATCGATCTCATAGATATCGAACTTACTTTTATAACTTGACATCAATATAGGCTGTCCTGCCGCAGCAATAGCTTTTTTACTGATATGCTTGCTTTTGTCAATCCTCAGTGCTGAATATCCTGCAGCCACGGCACCGGAGGTAACCAAAATAACATCATATTTCTCCCTTAGTTCTGCGATCATCCGTACCAGGTTCAACATGCGTTCTTTGGCAATCTGATTCTTCTCTGTCAATACAGCACTACCAACTTTAATAACGAGGCGTTGCATCTATTTTATCTCCTTCTTTTTTAGTTTGTTGAGTCTGTCATGTACTTCATGAAATGTTTTATGACTCTCGTATGAGCTTCTTTGTCCCATTTTGCTAAAAACGACGATAGCCAGCCAGGCACTCACAAATCCAGGCAGCAGTTCATACAGATCAAATATACCGCCTTCTAGCTGCTTCCAGACAATGACGGTAAGTGAGCCTGTCACCATACCTGCGACAGCACCGGATAAACTCACATCTTTCTTATAAAGCGAAAGTATGACAAGCGGTCCAAAGGCAGCTCCAAATCCCGCCCAGGCATAGGCCACCAGTTTAAGAACACTTGAGTCCTTGTCGCTTGAAATATACCAGGCGATCACAGCGATGATGATGACTGTTGCACGCCCTATCCATACCAGCTCTTTGTTACTCGCCTCTTTTCGTACGAGCGCATGATAAATATCTCTCGTAAGCACAGAAGAGGAGACAAGCAACTGAGAGTCAATGGTACTCATGATTGCCGCAAGGATTGCTGCAAGCAGGAAACCGGCTATCCATGGGTTGAACAACAACTGTGAAAGCGTAATAAAGATCTTCTCACTGTCCTGCAGGTCAACCCCTTCGGCAACGACATAGGCAAATCCAAAAAATCCGACTGCCAACGAGCCCACGAGAGAAAGAATCATCCAGCTCATGCCGATTCTCTTTGCCTGATCCATCTCAACTTCATCACGGATTGACATAAAACGCACCAATATATGAGGCTGACCAAAATAACCCAGCCCCCATGCCATCAAAGAGATGATCCCGATAAGAGAACTCCCCCTGAAGAGATCCAGCTTTGAGGTATCAACCGATGCGATCAGTTTCACTCCTTCACTCACGCCTCCTATGTGATAGATGACGACCAAGGGGGTGACCACAAGAGCCAGCATCATCAATATTCCCTGAAAAAAATCAGTCCAGCTGACCGCATTATAACCGCCTAGGAATGTGTAGGAAACAATAATAAAAGTACCCACAAGAAGTGCCGTAGAATACTCTAATGCAAATGTCGCTTCAAAGAGCTTTGCACCGCCGACAAGACCTGAAGAGGTATAGAGCGTATAAAAGAGCAAGATCACAACAGCCGTTACGACACGCAAGATGTTCCTCTTGTCTTCAAAACGGTTGGAAAAATAATCAGGAATGGTAATCGCATCATCAAGCTTATGTGTATACACACGCAGCGCTCTGGCAACATAATGCCAATTCAAATAAGCCCCGATGAGCAATCCGACTGCTATCCAGATGCCGACTATACCATCAGCATACATCATTCCTGGCAATCCGAGTAAAAGCCATCCGCTCATGTCAGAAGCTCCGGCACTTAGTGCTGTCACCCCCGGACCAAGCCCTCTGCCGCCAAGGACATAATCACTTAGGTTGTCTGTCTTAAAATAGAAATAGAACCCTATCCCTACCATGACCATCATATAGGCAAAAAATGATATTAAAACCGGTATCTCCATACTCATCCTTTCTTTAGACCACGCAGGCCAAGGTTTCCATATCGATGATAACTATCAGATACGCTTTGTTCGATATAATAGTGCATCAATTCTATACGTCCGTGAGAAACGAAGGGCCCAGCCGTTATATGTTTGGCTGTTCTGGACGCTTCCTTGTAAAGCGATCCCATCTGTTCAAGTGGTCTCAAGACCCGTATCCGATCATACTTATTAATCATACCGATAAAGGTCACATAGGACTCTACGATGAGTTCATCTTCTTGTGAGATAAACTTTGAGGCATTGAGTTTCAGCCAGTTAAGGACTCGGCTGTTATGGCCGATATCAAGTGAAAATGTAACGCGTGAGCCTGCCAACTTTGCTGCGAAGTAGGAACAGATGATTTCCAAGATGCCATCCTCATTGCCAAGACGCAAAAGCGTACTCTTTACCCCAAGATAACGGATGACATTGGATTCACCTCTGATATGCATATAATCATGTTCCTGTCTGAATTCCTCATCATTGATTCGCGCAAAAGTGTACAAAAGCGCAAGAGAATCTTCGAGTTGATCTGCAAACTCTGATCCTTCAATCAGTTTTTCAACTCCATTAAACAAAGTAAACTGCTCTTTTGTGCGTTTAGCATTATTTATCTGTGCATCAATGCGCATAAACTGGGCCACATAATTATATCCTCCGGCTTTTCTACCACTTCCAATAGCTGATTTTCGCATTCCGCCAAATGGCTGTCTCAATACTATGGCTCCCGTCGTCCCTCGATTGATGTAGAGATTTCCAGCGAGTATCTTCTCTTTCCATTGCTTTTGTTCACGCTCATCAAGGCTTTCCAGACCAGAGGTCAAGCCATAGCCTGTCGCATTGACGATATCGATGGCATGATCAAGGTCTTCTGCGCACATCACGCTTAAGACCGGTCCAAAAAGCTCATTCATATGGCAGAAGTCCCCCGATTTCGTCCCCCATCGAATGGAAGGCTTGAGTATATAAGGGTTGTTGTCATCTGCGTATGAAGGTGGAATAAGCCAACTTTCACCATCATCGAGAAAATCCAATGCCCTTTGAAGGTTTCCTGTAGGAAATGAGACTAGACTTCCTATTCTGTTATTGAGCTCCCATACCGGACCGACTTCAATCGATGAAGTTGCATCGACTAACATCGATTTAAACTCCTCATCTTCATAGAGCTCTTTTTCAAGCACAAGAAGCGAGGTTGCCGAACACTTCTGTCCTGAGTTGCTAAAAGCAGAGGCGACAACATTTTTTACGGCCTGGTCACGATCAGCCATCGCGGTGACAATCGTCGCGTCTTTTCCTCCCGTTTCGGCACTTAGATGCATATCCGGCCTGATCTTGAGCATCTCATAAGCAGTCGCCTCACTGCCAGTAAAGATCGTAAAATCAATGTCATTATTGCTAATGAGATGCTCTCCCGCGACACTCCCATCACAAAGTGCAAGCTGTAGAGTGTTCTTACTTACACCTGCATTCCAAAAGCATTCGCATAACATATACGCACATAAGGCAGCCTGCGAAGCGGGTTTGAGGATCACCGTATTCCCGGCTGCCAAAGCAGCGGCAATGCCCCCCGTGGCAATAGCAATAGGAAAGTTCCACGGACTTACGACCAGCCCGACACCTTTACCTTGTGTCTGCACGTCTTCGAGTGCATCGATCTTGATAACACTGTAGGGGTAAAAGTTTAAAAAGTCGATTGCTTCTGAGACTTCCACATCCGTCTCGCTGAACACCTTACCGACTTCTGCCGCTGCTATACCGATAAGATCAGCCCTTTTTTTACGAAACTCATGAGCAACATTCATCAATATCTGCTGCCGTTGCCTGCAAGAGAGTGCTCTCCAAGCGTCAGGATCTTTTTTAGCTGTCTCGACAGCATGTACCAAATCCTTTGGCGCAGCTTTGATGTAACTTCCTACAGATATTCTCTGATGATACTGGGACTTGTCCATCACACCTTTGACATCTGTAGACTCCACAGCTTTTCCTGCAATGACAGATGAGACATTATATCCGCCTGATTGAGCAATATTTTTCCATTTCTTGACTATCTTTACAGCCCATCTCTGGTTTTGAGACAGAGAAAAATCTGTGTCACTTTCACTTTGATACACATAGGTTTGAATATCTATGTCCGGTTTTTCAGGCGTCTCATTCCTGTCTTGGCTGCGAAAAGGCTTGAGATGAAGGCTTTGTATAGAGCTAATGGCATCATCATAACTCTGAAGCAACTTCTGCCATGATGCTGAATCGGCACGCAGTCCAAAACTGTGCCGTAAAAAGTTCTGCTCTGCCGTATTCTCATCAAAACGTCTTACAAGGTAGGCGATTGCATTGGTAAAAGTCTTTTGCGTGGCGATAGGAGCATACAGTACGACATTGATATTCTCTCTCTTTAAAAGCTTGTAGGCGGTCTCGCTCATTCCTTCAAGCATCTCGGCACTGTAGTAATTTTCAACACCGCGTTCTCGAGCCAAAAGCATCCCCAGTGCCTGATCAAAAAGATTATGGGATGCCACGCCTACATGCACAGATGGCGAGATGCTGGGATTGAGCAGGTAGTCTATAATTTTTTTGAAGTTTGCATCCGTCTGTGCTTTTTTGTCATAGGTGACACAAGGCCAGCCCCGCAGACTTGATTCAGTCAGCTCCATCTCCTGGTTGGCGCCCTTGACCAGACGGATTTTGATCGCTTCTCCTCCATTTTTCACACGCTCTTTTGCCCATCTAGTAAGTCTTTGGACCTGTTCGAGTGCATCTGGAAGATAGGCTTGGACAACGATTCCGGCATACAGAGAGGAAAACTCTTCACGAGAGAGTGTGAGCATAAAAGCATCTATGGTAAGATGAAGGTCTTTATACTCCTCCATGTCCAAATTGATGAACTTAGGCCTCTGTATGCCCTGACTATCCATATAGGTATGCTGCATTGCGGCCCCATAAATCTCGGCAAGCCTTTGGGAGATCTGTGTGACACTCCATTCATGCGCTATAGGAGAGATCTGTGAAAAGATCGTCGATATCTTTATAGAGATATAGTCAATCTCGGGATGCTCAAGCGCCGTTATGTATTTCTTAATACGCTCTTTAGCTTCCGCCTCGCCTAACACCATCTCCCCGATAATATTGATGTTAACGCGTGTACCTTCGGCCTTTCGTCTTTTGATATGCTCAATCAGCGCAGAAGGTTCTGCCGGTATGACAACATTTTTGACATCATTTCTAAGGTATTTTATAAAAAGAGGAACAGAGAGTTTAGGCATGTAGATACCGACATTGCGAAACATCCATATCAGCAGCTCTTCAATCACTGTAAAAAACTCAGTGTCCCTGTACTTTTCAAACAGGAACTCCAACTGATCCGCGACTCTTTTTGGAGAGTGTGAACGAAAACTCTGGTCAAGAAGCTCTATAAGAAAGACCTTGTTGATAGGGTCTTTAAGCATACGGATCATCGTCTCATGAAAAAGCTGTTCTGATCGTTCGCGATCACTCTCTATAAGCTTCTGCCACTGTGTCGCGACATCCTTGACTTTATCTAAGGTCTCTTTGCTGATGTTCATCTCTTCCCTCATGCAACCATATCTTTGACAGTCTGAAGTTCCCTGATCTTTGCCAAATAAGGTTCGTTGTGCACCTCGTCTTTAAGGTTTGGAGCCTTAAGCAGAGCGAGCTTCAAATCCTCAACGGCCTCTTTTTCATTGCCAAGTTTCGCATTGGCACAAGATCTCTGCCAATAAGCATAGCCATATTCCGGATCAATATCAATAGCCTTATTACTCAGATTAAGTGCCCATTCATATTCATCCAGATCCAATACCACGTCTGCCTTATAAGCATAAACCTCTGCGTCTTCATCATTGAGCTTCAGTATCTCATCATAAATATCGATTTTTGATTGCAGATTGGTTTCAAGATTTGCACGCATCCATAGAGAATGGATCAACTGTGTAGTGTAAATCGTCTCTTGATTGTTTAGTATTTTTTGTGACTGCTCACTTAAACGGGATTGAAGTCGTTCAAGTTCAATATTGTATTTTTGGGTGATGCTTTCAACACGTTTCTCTATCAAATCTTCAATTTTACTGCGTATATCGCGTAGGGAGTTCCATCCTGCGAAGAAGAGAATCGAAGTAGCAGCAGCGATAAGATAGAAGATATTTCCGATAGTGTCCGTCATATAACGCGCTGCTCTATCTGTCTGTTCCGTCTTAATCAGGGCAATGCGTCGCTCTACATCCACACGTGTTTGTTGATTGTCAAGACGGATTGCTTTTAGTTCATCCAGAATATAACGTTGCATCAACGGCTGCTCAAGCCCGCTTTGCCGTACAGATGTGTCTTGTGCCATCAATACAGACGAACAGAGGCATGTGATAAGAAGAGCCAAGAGATAATTACCGATTGTTCTATTTTTCAGATCAAAAAGTAAGATAACTACAAAACTCCCGGATTGATTATCAATGTGTGCATTACTTTAGCTCACTTATCCACACGATGGTACATTTCCTGAATCGCTAGCATACTGAAACAGAAAGTCTTTTAGGTGTGGTGCAGATTTATTAAACTTTTTGCTCTTGGTGTACTTCTCACCCTTTGTCCCGGCGTGCCATTTCTTAAAAAGTTCTGCATCATTTTCAAAGGCAACTGTCCACTCATCTTGAGTTTTCATCGATGATCCTTTGGTACCGTTTCCATGACATTTTTTACACTGCTTCAAATAAGCCTTTTGTCCTTTTTTAATATCTGCCTGCACAGATACAGAGCCAACTAAAAGAGCTAAAACAACGAATAGGTAACTGGTTTTCAACTTTAATCCTTCATTTTAATATAGGCATAATGATACAATAAACATTTTAACTGTAAATTAAATACATATTTTATGTAATTATTTTACGTAATATATGTATAAATAACGACAAATATTTTACATAAATCTACATATAAAGTATGATTTAATGGTTTTCAAAATAAAGTTTTAATAAAAAGCTTTATACAATTCCACTGACAGACAAAGGATAACAATGGGTTTACTCGACAATGGGAAGGACATACTTCCTCTAAGTAGCATAGCAGAGCTTTTAAGCGCCAAACCCCGTACACTAAAAATGTATGAAGAAAAAGGACTGCTTCCGCTGAAGAATGCAGAAAGTTCGAAGAAGCTTTACTCTATAAACGATGTGAAGATGATAGCCTTTGTACACTATCTTGCCAGTGTCAAGAAAATCAATGCCAATGGTATTAAATATATCCTTGAAATGCTGCAAAACAATATGGATGAAGCCACCAAAAGCAAGTTTCTTGATATTGTTGAAACAAAAATGGAGTCTCTCTCAGGCAATGAGATCCATGATGTTGAAGAGTTGTAGAATATAATTTACATTACAAAAAAGCCCAGCGATAAGCCGAATTAGCTGTAGTCTATAAAACGGGTGTTGATCAGAAAACTGTAACAGTTGTAGCATGTACCTTTAGCTTTGCTGATACATTCCCGTGACACTTCTTTATGATCACTGTTGTACAAGAAGAATCAACAAAACAAGATTGATAAAAAACATAATTGTAAACGCCACTCTATAAAACAACAGTGGCGAACGTTCTATCAAAGGACTGTTTTTGGTAAAATAGGGTTTGACCTTTTGCGGTGTTTTAAGTTCATACATCATCTCAGAGTAGTGTTTGTACCTTCTTCCCGGTTCGATAGCAATCGATCTTAATATGACACTATCAAGCCAAGAAGGGATATTCTTGTTGTACACACTTGGTTTTTTTGCCTCTTTAAACGAAGGGTTTGAAAACGGTTCTATCTCACCGTATGGATAATGCCGTGTCAATGCCAGGTACAAGGTAACACCTATTGCAAAAATTTCTGTACTTTCATTGATACTGCCTTCCATAAAGCGTTCTGGAGCCAAGAAACTTGGGGTCCCTGCTCGAGACTGGATTGAAAACAATTCAGTAATATTACCAAAATCAACGACTTTAAACGCCTGTTCGCCTCCAATGGAAGAGACGATGATGTTCTCAGGTTTTATATCGCCATGGACAAGATCATATTTTAAAAGATGTTGAGATAGCTGTAAGAGTGTTTGTGCAAGCTCAAGAGCATCTTCGACATTGAGTGCTCTTTCTTTGATACATTTCTTCAAATCAGGGCCATCAAAATATTCCATTACATAATAACGGTATGTCCTGTTTGGAGGGATAAGGACAGCGGGCAATGATTCTGCTTTTAAACGGTTCGCATTCCAGGCCTCTTTCACAAAGAGGTCCAATACCCCTTCATCACTCAAAGCTTCAATAGGGGCAAACTTGAGTACAGACCTTATCCCGTCACGACTAGCCAACCAGGTTCTGTTGTTCTGGACAAGAGGCTTTTGCAGCGTATATCCATTGATGACCTCTTGCTTTTTTAAAACAGTAGGAATTTCAAGTTTTTGGCTTTTGAGCTCCATCAGTTTATTGATTTGATCTATATCCAATACAACAGCTGTCGTGTCATCGGGAAGGTCGTCTTCCCTTAGGCTGCTGGCCCTTTTGACCAGCGCATAGGCACCAGAAATGATATTATCTTCAATTATGCTTTCACTCAACACATTATAAAGACCATCGCTGCACAATAACACCTTGTCACCGTTTTGAATGATATTTTCAAAATAATAGGGTTCGACATGCTCATTTATGCCTATTGCCTGTGTCAGTACATCCTCAAATCCGGGTTCGTCCATTGAATGATCCAACGATAGTTGAATCAGACTTTCATCCCTATGTAAATAGACTCTTGAATCCCCAATGTTAGCTCCATGAAGTCTATTGCCTTCAATGACTACGATGGCAAGAGTTGTCACCAGTTCTGCCCTCTCATAATTGACGAGAGACTCTTTGTAGAGGATATTATTTATAGACTTGATAAAACTCCGCATCGATTTTTCTATCGACCAAGAGCGTGGACGGTTTTTAAAATTATTGATAAGGTAGGAACTCGTCCGTTTTGCCGCTTCGGCCCCTTCACTGGCACTGCCCACTCCATCGCAAACAACAGCAATGGTGAGATCTCCTATGGATTGAATCTCATAAAAATCATCACCCGTCAAATTGTTTCTTTTGGCAAGAGAAAACCCACTTGTTTGTATCTTTGACACCATTTTTATCCCGTCTTCAGTTGCGTTTTACATTATACTCTATTAGAGACTATTTCGTTGAAAATCTATAATCCAACATCAACCATGCTTTTTGAACATCATTGGTATACCCTGTGGCCTTTCCTTTTGAATACGAAGCATATTTAATTAATGCGCCCACGCCTTTAACAAAAGGAAGGGGGTGCGAATATAAAACATCTAACTCACTTCCCAAGTCATCGCTTACACCACTTACAGTTGGCATAGCTTTATCTGCAGTAAATTGATGATAAACCCCAAGGATCTTTCCGAAGTCTTTACTTTTATAACCCAGCCGTACATTTAGATCCTGTAGACCGCCCTGCGGTATACTTGCAACATAAAACATATCTGCCCAACCATTGAACTTATGGTTTGTACCTAAAGAAGGGTTAAATGCCGTTTTACCGTCACTTCCGGTTGTTCCGCTTAGAAACTCATAGTTGACACCGGCCAGAACACCTGAGATGTTTACTCCTAAATCAAAGTTCATATATCTTGCATCCGCTTTTGCTTTAGGACCGCCGTGAATATTCATACTTGCATCATCCTGTTGTGCATATTCAGCTCTATAATCAAACTTTGCATTGTCCGTAGACACCTTACCACTCAAGGCCAGGCCATAAGTATCATGCGCATCAGCAATCATATAGTCATAAGCCGTGACATTAAAGATATCATCAACTTTATATGTCGCGTGTAATAAAACTGAATTGGTATCAGTAGTAGGGTTTTCTTTTACCCCTTGAAGACCATATACCCAGGCCACATAGAGTGAAAGCTTGTCAATTGAATTGTTTAAAACAGACACCGTGTCATATGAACGTTCAAATTGTCGCCAACCAACCGTACCGATAAAACGCTGGTTGTCCAGATTTACCTGAGAACGTCCTGCATGCAAAACACTCTTTCCAACTTTATAGTTCAATTCGGCATTAGAAAGCATCGCTGTCTGAGGGTCCATAACTACAGCGTAATTGTTAGAACCGTCACTATAGCTTGTCCCATTCCAATTATACGTATGCGAGCCAAAGTTATTGACAGAGATTATCCCAAGAGATGTGCTCAAACCTTCCATCTCAAAAAGATTGGCGGTCGCTTTTAACTTCAGTCGCGTCGTATAGGCATTGGCGTCAGCAGTTGCCGGGTTGCCATCATCCACAAACTCGTATCTTGGACGGATCTGACCATCAAGTTTAACTTTACTCAATACATCGGCACCATCATCTGCACCTGCCACTGTATAAGAACCTGTTAATGCCCAAAGGGAAACAGCTGATATCATAACCTTTCGCATCATTATATTCTCCCCCCTGCTAATACACCCCACGTAGTTCTCCATCTGGTTTTTACCAATGAAATACCACTCAATGCAATCAGTACAACCATAGCAAAGATAGTAAAACCGGCTGAGTAGCCGTCAAATACTTCTTTTGACCATCCAAGTGTTTTAATCAGAGCTGTACCACCCAAACCACCTGCCGCACCGATAATACCAGTCATTATTCCAATATCTTTACCAAAACGTTGCGGAACGAGCTGAAATACTGCGCCATTGGCCATACCAAGGTTTGCCATGATTAAGAACAGTACGACTATAGCCACACTGAAAGGCAGTGTGACCGATGCATTCACAATGGCTAAAAAGGTTACCGTACCAAAAAAGATGTATAAAGATTTTACTCCTCCGAGTTTATCCGCAATAGCACCTCCGACCGGTCTAAGCACAGCCCCTGCAAAAATACAAAGTGCACCAAAATATCCTGCGACTACTTTAACATTGTCTTCGTTAAGAAAATCAAGGCCAAAAGCCGACATATCAGTTTGATAGGTGTTCATCAGATAAACCTTCATATAGCCAGCAAAACCTACAAAACCACCAAAACTTACTGCATAAAAAAGATTAAACCACCATGTGTCTTTGTCTTTTAAAAGATTGATATAGTCTTTTACTTTTTTTGGGTTTGCTTTGTAGACAGACTCCGGAGCATTCTTTGCCAAAAATGCGTAAGCTATAAATACGATGATAGACATAAATGCACCAACGCCGAAGACAGACTCCCAACCAAAATGCTGTGCGATCTTTGGAGCAAATAAAAAGTCGATTACAACACCGATATTACCTGCACCTGCTATACCCAGAACGACACCTTGAAGTTTTGGCGGGTACCATTGTCCTGCTTGCGGCAATGCTACAGCAAAAGATGCTCCGGCGAACCCAAGCCCAAGGGCTACCATCAAAAGTGTCTCATACGTTATGCTATCGCCTTGAAAATAAGCAGTAAGCAATGCCGTAATAACTACACCCTGTGACAAAAGAGCTGTCAGTTTAGCCCCAAGCTTATCCACTCCAAATCCAAGAAGTATCCTAAGTAGTGCGCCAGAAAGAATAGGTAGTGATAACAGAGTTGCTTTTTCACCAGCTGTCATTATATGACCGCCAAGTGCCAAT
>JBFESZ010000046.1:0-15093 GCA_041548245.1 Sulfurimonadaceae bacterium | reverse complement strand
TTCTCCAATCCATCGTCAATAAAAATGCGGTTACACAGCCTTTAAAAACTTTAAAACTACGTATAATAAAGCATTTTAGGCAATCATCTAAAGAGTCTTCAAACGTAGCTTCATATAGCTGGTTCTCATCCAATTTGGTTTCAATTTAATCACACAATATCATATAAACTGTTTTCTATGCTATACTTTAGAGGTTAGCTTTGAAGAAAGAGGGTCATTATGAAAACATCCAGGATTATTTATGCTGTATTTGCCGTACCTGTACTTACAGCTCTGTTTTTCCTATCGGCTTACCTCTTTCAAACTGAGCAAATGCATGAAAAAGAAGAGATATATTTTTTTAATAAACTCGAACAAGCAAGCATGCAACTGCACTCTTACGAGAACGCCTATACCCTTGTCTCACAAACCATTTATGAAAACATTATCCATGATGAAAAAATAATTAACATCATAAAAAAAGCGAACTATGCCATCAATGAAGATGAACTTGCTATCTGGCGTCAGGAGCTTTACGAAGCACTTCTGCCTCTATACAATAACTTGAAGCAACAAAATATCAGACAACTTCATTTTCACTTGCAAGGCAATACAAGTTTCTTGCGTTTTCATCGTCCTGATAAATTTGGCGACTCACTGATCGGTGTGCGCTATTCCATCGACAAAGTCAATAGGACAAAAACACCCGTCCATGGATTTGAGGAAGGACGCATCTATAACGGGTTTAGAAACGTCTACCCTATCTTGTCGAACAAACGGCTGATCGGTACGGTAGAGATATCCTACTCCTTTAGTGCCATCAGAGATGAAGCTCAAAAGATCTACCCGGCCTATTATGATCTTCTGCTCAAAAAAGAGGTCAGAGATTCAAAAGTGAACCAGGATGAGCGAGACAATTACCTCTCCACCTATCTTTCTGAAAAATACTTAAGAGACAAAGACACAGCTTCAAATCAGGCCTATAAACATATTGACCAAAAACTTATCGAAACGATCGATAAAAAGATAGCACAACAAGCCCGTATAAAACTGGATCAAAGCGAGCCTTTCATCCTTCAAAGCCATATTAAAGACAAGACCTATCTCATCACTTTTACGCCGATACTAAATATTGAAAACAAACATGTGGCCTATTTTATCTCCTACAAGCAAGACAATTTCACCTCATTCATGCACGATGATTATCTCTTCCAGCTAATTGTCTCCTTCTTTATATCGCTTCTCTTCTCTATCTTGCTGGTTCTATTTTTTCTATCCATAAAACGCTCCGCAGACATACAAGAGGCACTGGCGACGACGGATCAGTTGACCAATATAGCCAACAGAAACAAGCTCAACCTTGTCATGAATACCTCCATACAGACGGCATTGAGATATGATCAGCCTTTAAGCATCATCTTCTTCGATATAGATCACTTTAAACAGATCAATGACAAACTTGGTCATGATACGGGTGATGACATATTGATCGAATTATGTAATCTCGTCTCAAACCAGATACGTCTATCTGATTTTTTAGCACGATGGGGAGGTGAAGAGTTTATGATTATTTTACCCGAAACCGACTCCTCCCAGGCTGTCAAACTGGCTGAAAAACTTAGAACCATAATTGATGAACATATTTTTGGTGTCAGCATACATATTACCTGTAGTTTCGGTATCACACAACTGCGTAGGGATGATGATGAACATACCCTGTTTAAGCGTGCCGATGTGGCTCTGTACTCTGCAAAAGAGCATGGTAGAAACAGAGTCGTCGAAATCAAATAACATCTTAAGGAGTAAGACATGAATACCTCGGATCATATGACCATTGTAAAACAATACCTAAACACGTTAAACGAACAAAATGGAAGTGACCTTCATATCAAAACCAATGCGCCTATCAGTGCCCGTATCAATGAGGAGATCGTTCAGCTCTCCTCAGAGATCCTAGATGCCGAAAGTGTCGAAAACATAGCGAGAGAGATTGCCGGTAAAAACTATATCGCATTTATGAAAGATCATGAACTTGACAGTATTTATGTCGTAGACGACCATCTCCGCTTTCGTGTCAACATGTTTGTTCATCTCAATGGAATTGCCATCGTCTTCCGCCTTATTCCTAAAAGAATCAGAAGCATTGACGAGCTCAACCTTCCTCAGGGTATTCATAAACTCAGTGAACTAAAACGCGGACTTGTTATCATCACGGGAACGACAGGTAGCGGAAAGTCAACAACCTTGGCCTCTGTCATCGAAGAGATAAATGTCAACCAGGCTCGCCATATCATCACCATTGAAGATCCTGTCGAATATATCTACTCTGATAAGAAATGTATCATCGAGCAAAGGGGTATCGGGCACCACACGCATAGCTTCAATACGGCTTTACGTTCTGCTTTGCGTGAAGATCCGGATATCATCGTCGTAGGTGAATTACGTGATATTGAGACAG
Source organism: Sulfurimonadaceae bacterium (assembly GCA_041548245.1). Classification (GTDB taxonomy): domain Bacteria; phylum Campylobacterota; class Campylobacteria; order Campylobacterales; family Sulfurimonadaceae. Next base: position 12,656 of record JBFESZ010000046.1, on the reverse strand, counting down.
CAGAGAGTGTTTTACACGCCGTAAATACCGGTCAACTTGTCTTTACCACCCTTCATACCACTGATGCCAGGGAGACCATTGACCGACTTATCGCCATCTTTCCAACTTCAGAGCAGAACCGGGTCCGCATGAACCTTGCGACAAACCTGAAAGCCGTTGTCTCCCAACGACTCATCAGAAGTCTGAAAGATCAGCTTATTCCTGCGGTTGAAATGATGTTTACAAGCCCACGAATCGAATATATGATACGTGCCGGACAAGATGCAGACATCCCTGAAGTCATGGCGGAAGAGCAGCATATCTTTGGTTCGATTACCTTTAACCAAGCCCTTTTCAATCTCACGTTGGCTGGACAGATTGATGAAGAGACAGCCTTTAGCTATGCGACAAGTGCTTCTGACCTTAAACTTCTCTTTACGACAAGTGCAGAGTATCAAAACTCGAAAGTAAAAGCTGAACTCGATGAAATACATCTCAAAGATGAAGAAGAGATAAGAAGAAAACAAGAAGCCGAAGAGATGAAAAAAGCTGAATTCAAGCAAGATGCTTGGGACAAACTCAATGAGCGGCACTAAGTTACTTAAAAGAATACAAGAAGCATAATAGACACAGGAGAATGATTATGGATATAGATGCTTATACAATCTTATATTTAGCCCCGGCTTTTCTTCTTTTGGCATATATCATCAGTCTGATTTGGGGAGACAGTGAAAGCTGAATATAGACTATAACATTAAAGAACAGGTGTACTGCAAGTAGATTTTTTCTTAAATCTATTAGGAAGTATCTCTTTGCTATACTTCCATCATGATAAATGAACACTTAGTGCTTGGTAGCACAAATATCCTCCGCGTCGATCGAATCACTGAACCGGGTCTGTTTTTAATGGCTGCAGATGGGAAAGACGTACTTCTTCCCAATCAATATGTCACTAAAGCAATGCATGTAGATAATGAGATTGACGTCTTTGTCTATACAGACTCTGAAGACCGTATCGTCGCCACCACGGAAAGACCATTGGCCATGTTAGATGAATATGGCTTCTTTGAGGTCGTTGACCTAACCCCCTTTGGTGCCTTTGTGAACTGGGGTCTTCAAAAAGACCTCTTTGTACCAAAGACCCACCAAAAATCAAACTTTAAAATCGGTGAAAAACGCATACTCTATGTCGACTATGATGAAAAGACGCACCGGTTAATCGGTTCAGAACGCCTTACGAAACATCTAAAGTTTCATCAAAAGGAGTTAAAACCTAATCAGGAAGTCTCAATCCTGATCATGGCAAAGACACCTATGGGATATAAATGTATTGTCAATAACCGCTATGAAGGGATGATCTTTTCAAATGAGATATTTGAAGAGGTCAAAGTAGGCGATACGAAAAAAGCTTTCTTGAAAAGATCACGCCCGGATGGTAAACTTGATCTCTCTTTACAACGCATAGGTGATAAGAATTCCGATGCAGGGCAAAAGAAGATACTCGATTTACTCGCTGATCACAAAGGAAGACTTCCCTATAACTATAAAAGTGATGCCGAAGAGATAAAAAATGTCTTTGGACTGAGCAAAAAAGCCTATAAAAGAGCGCTTACTACTCTTATCGAAAACGATAAGATCGACGTTAAAGAGAATGGGATCTACCTGAAGTAATCAAATTTTCAAAACCCTTAACACCCTCTTTGCCAAGGATGGGAAGGTCGTCAACTTTCCTCCATAAACATGCAGCAGTCTGTTTATTCCTCTTCGATGTAGATCAAGCTTGTACTCTCTGGACATCTGAGTCGGGTCTTTCTGGCTTTTGATGATGGACCGCGTACCGATATAAACCTCTTTTATATCACTGCGTCTAAGCGCTGTACGCAGATAGTTATTGCTCTCTCGTAAAAGGTACTCTATATCTTCATCATTAACCCTGATATCGTCTACATTTCTGTCTTCGCTGCGTTCCGTGGTACCGATAATCGTCCTGTCTTCTTCAGGGATGATAAAAAATATTCGCTTGCTTGTAGTCTCCAGGATCAGGGGTTCAGGTACAAGTTTAGCGTCAATGACCAGATGGATACCACTGAGTTTTTCTATTCTGAAGGAAGAAGGAAGATTGAATTTGGCGTTAAGCTCATCCACCCAGGCACCTGTGGCATTGATCAGAAGATGTGTGTTCACCTTGCCCGCACTACTTTCAAGCGTGATTGTCTCATCGTCGATATGCAGTGCCTTCAATATTGTGTTCTCGTAAATCTCGACACCCTTATCTTTTGCTTCCTGAGCGATAGTATGTGTCAGCGCATCATCATTTGTCTTAGCATCATAATAGCGATACACCGACTCCAATCCCTCTTCTTTAAGTATCTGGAACTTTTTTAAAAATTCCTCTTTTTCAACTCTCTTGGCCTTTTGTCCATGTTGCGCGAACAAAGAGTAAAGCCAAAGTCCAAAACCAATCATCCAAGCAAAACGCCTGGAACTGGTATAGATTGGTAGATAGAACGGACGTAGTTTAACCAGATGAGGATACGTATCTAGAAGATATTTCTGATCATGCAGGGCTTCTTTGACAAGAGCAAACTCAAAATGCTCAAGGTATCGCAGTCCTCCATGGATAAGTCGGGATGAATGTGAAGAGGCACCCGCAGCAATATGGCTCTTCTCTATAAGCAACACTCTCTTGCCTTTTTCAGCCAGGGCTTTTGCTATTGCCACACCGTTGATGCCTGCACCAAGGATAACCGCATCGTATTGAGTTTGCATTTCAACTCCTGTATAATGATTATAACCAAAAAACAAAAGGCAGTTTCTATGAAAATAATCGCACATCGGGGTTTTAGTGCACTCTATCCTGAAAACACACTCCTTGCCTTTAGTAAAGCCCTTGAAGCCGGTGTAGACGGTATAGAGACAGACCTGAGACTCAGCCGTGATGGACATGCCATGATCTTTCATGATGATACGCTTAAACGTATGACCGGGCATAAGGCCGCTGTAGAATCGCTTACGCTTGCTGAACTCAAAGCACTTAATATAGGTGCTGCACAAAGTATCCCTACCCTCGAAGAACTCTTAAGACTGACCTCTAGCAAAGCCACTCTTATCCTGGAGATAAAATACGTCGACTCGACCTTTAAAAAACTCTGCGACGTCATTGAAAACAGAATAAAGGACAAACTGGACTGGGTCGAGGTCTCCTGTTTTGACGACAAAGTCCTTGAGTATATGCATCATCTCAATCCTCATATCCGACTGCACAAACTTATTGACAAACCATCTGTCATAGAAGACAAAGAGTTTGAAAAACGCTATCATTACGTCAGCTATTTTGATATCGATGTCCGACTCAAAGCGTGTGTCGTTCAACACGGGCTACTTGAAAAGTACAAAGTCATCTTTTGGACCGTTGACAAAGAAGATATCACTAAAGAAAAAGAGGCAGGACTCTACGGCGTAATGAAGAACAATCCTACACTATGATACGACAGCAATTCAGATCATTTTATTTCCATCACAAGATCCATGATATGGAGAGGCTGATCGAATATTTTTCCGTCTTTGGAGGACTCGGTTGGCAGATTGACATCGATGCCCCTCTTGAAGAGCTTATCGAAACAGAGATATTGGACAATTTTATCCCCCTGCATAACCAGATACTCTCACTCACAACCGATGAGCCTGTCTATGCCAAGCTCCTGACTACACTGGCCCGTGGTGACAGACGTATCTTTTCAGCCTTTAATAAAAGTGGCGTCAGTAATCTTTACGGCGGCCAGAGTCTCAAACATCTACAAAATACAGGTGTACTTGAAGCGGAATACTCCAGAGAAGAGCCTCCGGTCAAAGACGGCCAAAAACTTAAACGCGAAGTTGCACGTCACCGTATCTCACATAAAATGCGCTTCACCTCTCCCTTTTTGCGTTTTTGGTTTTATTTTATCTCTCCGATGCGCCGATATATCGAAGAAGGTAATTATGAGAAGGTACTTTACAACTTCAAGAAACATCGCCAAAGCTTTTTCGGCTACACCTTTGAAGAGCTGAGCAATGAGATGATGAAGATGAAACTCTCCTCTTTGCAATTGATTGACAGTGGAAGCTATTGGGACAGACATGTCGAGATAGACCTTATGGCGACAAGCATCGACAATAGGCTTATCGTCGGTGAGTGCAAATGGAAGAACCATAAGATGAACAAAAAAGAGCTCAACAGATTGAGTGAAAAATGTGAAAAAGTTGACTTTCATCCGGATATCTATATGCTCTTTACCAAGCGTGGTTTCTCTAAAGAACTGCTTAGTCTTCGAAGTGATCAGCTTTATCTTTACTCCTGCGACGACTTTGAAGAGCTGCTGCTAAACGTCAGCGAAGCTGATCTAATTAAGGGTTTCTCCAGAGTATAAATAAAAGTGCTTTTCCAGGTTCTCGGATGAACATCTCTTGAAGACCTATTACCGGCAGTCTATTGTGCATCTGGGACCAAAGCCTGATCCCTAAGGGTTCATTTTTATTCCCATGTACAAGGACTATGCTTCTCTTTTGGATACTTTCCCCTTTGGCCAGCCACGCCGAACTACCCAGAGGGATAAGCCCCAACCCCTTAACCAGACACTCATAGACCTCTTCGTTCGATACTAGACCGGCAAAACGGTAAAATACGGAAGGCACCCTTCCCTCTTTAATCAAAAACGCTTCGTTTTCTAGAACCTCTTTCTTGAAGTCAACACCTTCAAGGTTGATAAAGTTTTTCTCATTCTTAACACCTTTTTGATAAGGGTGCATGGCTCCATGATTAACCCAGGTGATATCCAGTATCTTCTTATCATCCCATGCTTTAAGCTGTTCAAACGCTATACGATGCGTCAATGCCCATTTTTTTGTTATGCTGATCGCTACCGGATAGCCTTCTCTAATCCTAATCAAGGTCTGAAAAAAGTCTGATTCAAACCCTTTTTTTCGTGAGGGACACATATCCACACTTAATACACAAGCCTCTTTATACCCCGTTTTAAGACCTCTGTTACTAATACTCTTTGGCGCTTTCAAAGCTGCTCTTTTGAGATTCTGGTAAGGTGTGTTTTGCTGACATGGGAAAAATTTCGGTATCGTTTTAAAAGAGTGAACTAAAGTTTTTAAATTCTGTGTATTGACAAGAAGAGACTCTTTTGATGAGGGATAACTACGTAACAGAACATGTTCCGTACTATCGTAATCAATACACTTCTGCTGAAAAAGGACCTCCTGTGCCAACAGAGGCCTTAAGAGCAGCAGTAAAAATATCCACCGGTTTTTACGTATCACTTCAACTAAGGCTTATTCAGTCATGGTTTTGCAGGATGATTCTATCCATGGATTGATACGTCCTTGAAGATCGACAATCTGTCGGTATAGATTGCATTCTTTCTCATCCACCTTATCCTGCTTATGCCATTGTAGATAACGCATCTGCTCTTCATAAGAGAGATTAAGTCCATATTGGGCATTCATATATAAATAAACCCTGGCTATATTACCTCTAAAATGTACAGGGGGCTCATTCATTTTTTCTGCATTGGCATCGACAATGGGAATGATGTTAAAAAGGTCTGTATTATAAGCCCGATATATCTCGTCACTTAACCGACAACACCGTGCACCGCTAAAACGCTCCTTGTTATACTTCTCACAAAGTTTCTGCGTTCCACATGGACGAACTTTTAACATTCTCTCTTCAGGAACGATACGGACGAAAGAGACCGTACGTTTTTTCTCCCCTTTGACATAAAACTTATCCATGCATGTCGTAGGGTCATACACATAAACCTCTTGAGTAAAGGCCGTACGTGTATAATCAAAATCCATCTTTTTATAAATGTTCATAGCTTGTGAGAAACTTTTTGGCTGAGGATACGGGCTCGCTGTTGCAATTACCGGAAGCAAGACCAACAGAAAGGCAATCCTTCCTTTTTGGAATAACCGCTTAAGAGACAATGCGAAGAGCCTGATATGCTTCTTGAAGCAATTGAAATTTCTGTGTGTAATGGTCAACCGTCGCTGGGTTCTCAAAATGGACACGATCCGGATGATACACCTTCACAAGCTTTTTGTAACTGCGGCGAAGTGCATCCTGACTTGATCCGACAGGACACTCAAGTACCGTATAATAATGCAACATCTCATCAATCTCATCATCCGTATGGTCCTCATACTCAAACTGACCGTACTCAGAATAGAGGTTTTGCATAAAATAGGCATCATAGGTGTATTGAATACGGTAGTTCATGATGTTGCGTTTGTTCAATGCCTTTTCTAGATGGGCCTTGGCCTTGTTGTCCGGCAACTCCAAAAAGACGTTCATCAGACCCTCTTGCGTGATGTAAAGATCTAGCTTTGACTTAAGATAGTTCATCAACCAGCGGTTCGGCCGGTCAAGTTTGATCTGGACTTCAGAACTGCTGCGTGCCTGCAGGCGAACTTCTATCGTTTCGATCTCTTCTTTGTCTTTGAGCTCTATCTTTATGGGATATTTGATATATCGCATGACTGAGCGGAAATAGAAGTCATTATCCGTCTCGAGGTCTTTTGTATAATGCATGCACATCGCTTCAATAAACCTAGCCTTGGCATCGATCAGAGCATTGTTGAAAAAGACGAGAACCGCTTTTGGCAAGAAAAGCATCTCTTGCGCGTGGGTATGTAAAAACTCATCCATCCACTCACTGTGCAATACATCAAAGCTTGTACGTACGACTATCAAATTATTTTGCAATATAATTTCCATATACCGTCTCCTTGCTCTGACTTTAGTGCTCCAGAAAAAGCAAATAGAGTACCAATATGTTTTATACTGTCGTTATACTGCCATTTCAGGCATTTAAAGAAAAACTATTTCGCTTTGACAATCGCCTCATAACATTCAGGTCGTCTATCTCTGAACAGACCCCAGTACTCTTTGTCTTTTCTGTTTGATTCAAGATCATACGTCGCATAGATGATCTCTTCCTTATCACGAGAGGCCTCACTGATCTTCTCTCCGGTGATATCCGTCATAAATGATGAACCATAAAAGGTAAGCGTGCAGCTCTCACCTTCTTCAACACCTATGCGGTTGGCAACGATGACAGGTGTCGTATTGGCTGCTGCATGTCCCATTTGAACACGTTGCCAATGATCTTTTGAGTCTACTTTAATCTCCGGTTCAGACCCGATAGCAGTAGGATAGAAAATCAGCTCTGCACCCATAAGGGCTAAAGAACGTGCGGTCTCGGGGAACCACTGATCCCAACAGATCCCTGCACCGATCGTGCCATAGGCTGTTTTCCAGACTTGAAAACCGGTGTCACCAGGAGTAAAATAGAACTTCTCTTCATATCCTGGACCGTCTGGGATATGCGTCTTTCTATAGTTCTGCAAGATACTCCCATCTGCATCGATAACCACAAGAGAGTTGAAAAAGCCATCTGTACTTTTTTCAAAGTAACTCACTAAAAGTACAACCCGTAATTCTTTGCTCAATTGAGCAAAACGCTTTAACAAAGGATGCGTCTCTCTTTCCTGCGCCCAGGAAAAGTAATATTCATCCATATCTTTGCAAAAGTAGAACCCTTCAAAAAGCTCTGGAAGCAATATGATCTTTGCTCCCTCATATGCAGCTTCACGGACCATAGCCTCGGCCTTATTACGATTATCTTCCTGCTCATGTGACATCTGCATCTGTATTGCCGCGACTTTTAGCATGGTGACTCCTGTTTTTTACAAAATTATACCAAAGCTTCTTCTGCATTTTATTGTAGTTTTACTTCTACTTTTCAGACTCCATTCATTAGTTATCATCTCTCTAGTTTAAGGTAAAAAGTGTATTCTCTGATATACAATTGAAGTTCAATCCAAAAAAAGATGACATAGATGTGATACGGAAACTCTATTTTTTACTTTTATTACTATTAGTCTGTGATCTTTTTTCTGAAAACTATTATGTCTACTCTATCTTGCAACATAAACTCGATGAGGTTGAAAAGCAGTATGATGTTTTTGCAAAAAGAAGAGTCGAAGCCTTGATTAATATGATGAACACCGCATCCCATGTGAATGAAAAAGAGAAGTTAGATATTGTCAATAAGTTTTTTAATACGATACCTTACGCCTCGGATCAAAAGGTATGGCATGTTAAAGACTACTGGGCTACAAGAGTCGAGTTCTTGGGAAAAGACAGAGGTGATTGCGAAGATTATGTCATCGCAAAATATTTCACCTTAAAAGAGTTAGGCGTTCCCACATCAAAGCTGTATATGACCTATGGGATGTCTACGCGATATCGTCAACCCCATTTGGTATTAAGTTATTATGAGACCCCGACATCGATTCCTTTGATTCTTGACAATTACAATCAAAAGATCTTGCCAGCAAAACAGAGAAAAGACATTATTCCCATTTACAGCTTCTTAGGTGAGGATCTCTTACATGCCAAGCAGGTAAAATTGGGTAAGATTTTACCCGGGGCGATTAATCAAAAACATCCATGGGATACATTACAAATCATACGAAAAAAGGAATTAAGATGAGATTGTTTGTTCAACTGATTATTATGGTAACCATTTTCACAACAATTTTGGCAACATCGATTGTCGTACAAAACTTTAATAATTCAAAAGAATATATTCAAAATCAGTTATACACAGATGCTGTGAACACATCTCATTGGCTCGGCTTCTCTTTATCTATCCCATCAATTGTCCAGCTGCCTGTCATGGAAAGCCTCATCAATGCAGCCTATGACAGTGGCTATTATGAGGAGATTCGGCTTCTTGATATTAACGGAACAATACTCTATTCTCGTCAAGATAAAAAAAATATCTATAATGTTCCTGAATGGTTTATCAACTTTATAGAACTTAAAAATGAAGTGGCTTCAAGCGATATCATCATTGACTGGCAGCGTTTCGGTACCATTGAAGTGCGCGGACACACTGACTTTGCCTACCATCAGCTATACAATGCCTTCTTATACTTTGTTAATATTTTTTTGGTCACCGTCACCGTCGGCTGTTTTATTCTTTATTTTCTTTTGCATTTTAGTTTGAGACCATTAAAACGTATGCAAGAACAGGCAGAAGGAATCAAAGAAAACAAATTTATTATCCAGGAGAAACTGCCATTTACAACGGAGTTTCGATCTGTCGCAGTCGCGATCAACAGTATGATCATGAAGGTCAAAGACATCTTTGAGCGAGACAGTGAGATATTGCAGGAGTACCAGGCTGTCCTTTATAAAGATACTGAGACCAAGATATATAACCGTAAATATCTTCTCATAAAACTTCCGGACTATTTACAAGACAATTCAGCTTTGGGCAGCGGTACTTATGTCATGTTCAGTATGGAAGGGCTTAATCGTTTAAAACGAGAACATGGATATGAACGTTATCATAAAGTACTGACATTTTTCATCGATGATGTTCAGCAGGCATTTGATCATGTCGAGGATCTTCTCTTTGTTCGCTTGAACATTAATGATTTTATGCTTATCGTACCCTCTTATCATACACTTGAAGTCGATGAAAAACTGCAGATTGTTCTAGACAAGTTACGCAATAGAGTCAATGCTCTCGATCCTGATATTGAAGAATACTTCAAAGTTGGATGCGGTATAGGAAACTATACTCCTCAAGATGATATGAAAAGATTACTGACAAGGGCGGACAACAATGTCATGTTGGCTAAAGTCGAAGAGAACTTTCATGCTCATATCGATCAAACTGATGAAAACACACTAGTTATGGGTAAAGAAGAATTAAGAGAAGAGTTGTTGAATGCGATTGAAGAGTCGAGACTTCTTTTAATCTCACAACCGGTTATGAGACTTATTAATGACAAACAGACCCTATTCCATGAAAAAGTTTTTTTAAGACTCTTTGACAGCCAAGGGAACGAACAACGTCTTAACTTTACTCCAATGGCCATAGGTATTGGTATTTCTAATAAACTTGACCGTTATTTGATGGAACAAATATTTGCCGCCATACATGAATCCCGCTTCCAGAAAGATATAGCCGTAACACTCGGTATTGACTTTATTAAGAACAGCTCACATTTTAATTGGCTTGTTGATCAACTGGCACTTTTAAACAAAGCGAAAACAGGACATAAGATATGCTTTAATGTCAGTAATAATATAGCCATACATGAAGTGGAGGCAATCAATGAGTTCGCATTGATGATCAAGTCCTTGGGACACATGTTTGCTATAGACTATTTTGTGCTACCTCAGACTACACCGGTATATTTACAAATCCTGCGACCCGATTTTTTAAGAATCAACACCTCATATATCTTTGATATGATCTATGGAGACACACCTGGACACATGCGTTCCAGCTTACTCAATATTGTCAATAGTATAGGAACTGACATCATTGCCACGCACATTAATAGTACTTCAGATTTTGATAAATTGCATCAAATAAAGATAAATTATTTCCAGGGGGCTGCATTATCGTCAACATATCAGGTATAGTATAACGCTTCATAGTACCAAAGTACACTATACAAACATTTATCTATTTGTTAATATACAAAATAAGATAATTGTATAGGAGTCATACCATGAGTACTCAAATAGTCGGATATGCGACACAGGTTGATGGAGACATAACTGCCAAAAACGGTGTAGAAAGTAGAAGTTTAGATGTACACTCTCCTATTTATGCAAATGATATCATCCACACATCTGCCGATTCAAATGTTGTCATCGTCTTGGATAACGGCAATGTCCTCAACATTGGTCCTGGTCAGTCTTTAGTGATTGACACTGCCGTCTATGAAAACGAAATAGTAGCCGATAGTGTTCAGGCACAAATAGCCGACATACAAAAGATTCTAAATGGGGATGAAGAGACTTCCCTGACATTAGAAACGGCAGCTGGTGATGAAAACCCAGGTGATGCTGCTTCAATAGGTGTCAGTGAGTTCGTCGAACATAATGAGAACCTAGGATTTGCACGAGCTGAATACTTGCCGACAGAAAATGCCCAAGACGGATATTTGGCGACCGTGATTCGTGATCTTCCGCTTGATGGAACAGCGGATAATGATGGGGATGGGAAAACCGTAACGATTACAGGAATCACCGATGATACGGGAGCATTTCTTGACGACTTCATCACCAACGACACTGCACTTCTTATCAGTGGTACTATTGATCTTGGAGATAACAATACCCTTAGTGTGAATTTCAACGGTACGACCTATACCGTTGATGACGGCTTCCTGACTGTGGACGATTTAGGCAACTGGACACTGGATGTTTCCGGTACACCGCTAACAGACGGGACCTATACGGCAACCGTCACAGCAACCGACAGCGTAGGTAATACGGCAAGCACAGCCCAGGATATTGTTATCGATACAACAGTCAATGCAACAATTGACAGTATCTCTACCGATACAGGAGTACTCAATAATGACTTCGTCACCAATGATAATACCTTGCTTATCAACGGAACAGTCGATCCTGATGCCACTGCTGATGTAAGCGTAAACTTCAACGGTGTCGACTACACATTAAACGATCCTGAACTAAGTGTTGATGCTGATGGAAACTGGACGCTTGATGTAACTTCTATACCACTTTCAGACGGTACCTACACAGCAACCGTGACGGCAACGGACATTGCCGGTAACGTCGCAACTGCAACTCAAAACGTCATCACTATCGATACGACAGCCGATAATGACAATGATGGCAGCACTGTTGCGATCACAGGTATCACTGATGATACAGGAGCATTGGCAGATGACTTTATTACCAATGATACGACACTTCTTATCAGCGGTACCATTGACCTTGAAGACGGCAATACCCTTGGTGTGAATTTCAACGGTGTTGACTACACTGTCGGTGATGGTTTCCTTACAGTTGACGGTGCCGGTAACTGGATACTTGATGTTACAGGTACAGTACTTACCGATGGTACTTATACCGCTACCGTGACAGCTACAGATATTGCCGGTAATGTAGCTACTGCAACTCAGGACATTGTCATCGATACCGCAGTCAATGCCACAATCACAGGTATCACCGATGATACGGGAATACTCGACAATGATTTCATCACCAATGATAATACGCTTCTTATTAACGGAACTATCGATCCTGATGCCACAGCTGATCTAAGCGTAAACTTCAACGGTGTCGATTACACCACAGCAGATCCTGAACTAATCGTTGACGCTGATGGAAACTGGACACTAGACGTAACTGGTACGCCACTCGGAGATGGAACCTACACTGTAACGGTGACATCAACAGACACTGCGGGCAATCCTGTAAGCACCTCTCAAGACATTATCATTGATGCCACAGCCGATAATGACAATGATGGCAGCACTGTTGCGATCACAGGTATCACTGATGATACAGGAGCATTGGCACATGACTTTATTACCAATGATACGACACTTCTTATCAGCGGTACCATTGACCTTGGAGACGGCAATACCCTTGGTGTGAATTTCAACGGTGTTGACTACACTGTCGGTGACGGTTTCCTCACAGTTGACGGTGCCGGTAACTGGACACTTGATGTTACAGGTACAGTACTTACCGATGGGACTTATACCGCTACGGCAACTGTAACCGATACTGCTGGTAATACAGCATCTGCTACTCAAAATATCACTATCGATACGACAGC
>JBFESZ010000045.1:0-15283 GCA_041548245.1 Sulfurimonadaceae bacterium | reverse complement strand
GTGACTGAAAAAGTCAGTCGAACCGTATATGCACTTATCAGCTTAGCATTGGGCCTTATCAGCCTTACTATGATCGGTTCTGCTGTCTATAATATCTGGTTGTCTATAGATGAGCAAATGCTGCTTACAAAAGCCCTCCTCAATGCAGTCGGTCTGATTGTTATTGGAACGGCAGTTTTTGATGTATCAAGATTTTTAATGGAAGAAGAAGTCTTTAGGGTCCCCAGTGAAGAGACAAGTCAAAAACAGAGAACAACTTTAATCAAGTTTCTTATTATAATTATTATTGCTGTCTCACTTGAGGCTTTGGTATTCGTTTTTTCTGCCGCAAAAAAGGACATCAGCTTATTGGTATACCCAACATTTTTACTCTTAACCGCTGTGATGTTTGTTATCGGCTTAGGCATCTACCAGAAGATGACTCACGACGAACAATAATCAGCTATTCTTTTCTTGTTGATATTGTTTAATTTTTGAATTTAGAGCACTTTTAAATTTTACACCCAATCTTTCACTACAATTTTGTTTTAGATAAAAACGATATAGTTCCACAAATAATTATTATTTCAATATCTAATATGGCGGATTAAACTTTGAAATTTAGCGATAAGAAAGCAATATTGTTTGACCTGGATGGCACATTGGTCGACAGTGCACCTGACTTGGCTTTAGCCGTCAATCATATGCTTGAAAGACTCGGACGCGGTACCTTTGATCACGACACCATACGCTCTTGGGTCGGCAACGGGGCACAGACACTCGTCAAGCGTGCACTTTCAGGAAGCAGCATTATAGATGAAGAGATAGAACCTCAACTCTTCACAGAAGCATTGGACATCTTTTTAGAGTTCTATGCGAAGAACCTATGTGTGGACACCGTGGCTTACCCAAATGTTTTAACTACACTCAAAGACCTGAAGTCAAAAGAGTATCGGCTTGCCCTGGTCACGAACAAACCCTATGATTTTGTCCAACCGCTTTTGGAAGGTTTACAACTTGCAGATCTTTTTGAGTTTTATATTGGCGGAGACAGTCTTGAAAAGCGCAAACCCCATCCTATGCCATTATTGCATGCGTGTGAATATCTGAACCTGAGTGTCGAAGAGTGTATCATGGTTGGAGATTCAAAAAACGATATCGTCGCTGCCAATGCTGCCAATATGCAAAGCATAGGTGTAAGCTATGGCTATAACTACGGTGAGCCTATCAGCCTGTATGAACCGGACAGTGTAGTGGATGATTTTGCTGAGATCATGACACTGATGGAAAACTAGATTCCTATGTCTAACGTAGTATCAAACAGGGCAAATATCGCCGTTATCGGCGGTGGAATCGCCGGATCGACTATCGCTTTATATCTGAGTGAGATCGGTCTTGACGTCTCTCTTTTTGAAAAAGGGAAAAGCCTTGTCAACGGACCACCGATCTGCCATCTTCATGCAGGCGGAAATCTCTATAGAGAGATATCAGATGATCAGTGCCTGACCCTGCTTAAAGAGTCTATCGACCTGGTACGATTTTATCCTGAAGCTGTTGATTACCGCCCAACAGTCATCGCCGTACCCATAGAGGACAAAGGAAAACCGCAAGAGCTCTACGCACGTTTGCATATGCTCCGAAATGAGTATGCCGCCTTGATCAAACAAGACCCTAAGAATAAGGTCTTAGGCGAGAGTTCTGATTACTTCAGAGTGTATGAGCGCCATGAGATTGAAGCCTTAAAAAGTAGGGAGACCCCTCAACAGCCTTTATGCATGGATGAGTGGATGATACCTGTTGCCAAACACATCGATTTTGAAAAAGTCCAGTTTCCACTTATCCTGGTGCAGGAGTATGGCCTTAATCTTTTCCGTCTGGCTTCCTCGGCAAAGCTTACTCTTGAGACAAAAAAGAACTGTCATATCCTGCTGGAGCATGAGGTGACGAATGTCAACCAACAAGATGATGAAAACTCTTGGCTTATACAGTATGAACATAATGGCCGTACACAAGAGAAATGCTTTGACTTTATCATCAATGCAGCCGGATTTCGAACAGGCAAAATTGATGACATGCTTGGTTATAAACGTGAACGTCTGGTCGAGTTCAAAGCAGCCTATGTCACTAAATGGGAAGCCTGTGAAAATGTTTGGCCCGAGATCGTTTTTTACGGAGAGCGTGGTACACCAAAAGGAATGGCACAATTCACTCCCTATCCCGGCGGTTATTTTCAGCTTCATGGTATGACAAAATCCATCACTCTTTTTGATGATGGTCTGGTTAAGAGCTCTTCAAAAAGTGCCCAGCCACAGCTTCAAACAAAATTTTTAGAAAAAATAGATAAAGGATGGAGTAAAGAGGCAGCAAAGAGACGTTCTCAGTTGGCTATTGATCACCTGTCACAGTACATCCCTTCTTTTAGCAATGCAAAAGTGGTCTCCAAACCACTCTATGGTGCCCAGCAGATACCCGGTGATGATGCCAGCCTGCGAGCGGCCGGTGTCTCTTTTGAATCAGAGACTTATGCACGTTGCGAAATTGTAAAAGCCTCATCCGTATTGAGTATGGCTGATGCCATTACTGAACAGTTGATCTCTTTGGGATATGTCGATAAGAGCATGCATAAAAAAAGGGACTTTCCTCTTGTGAAAGAGCTCTATGAGACAAATATAAACACCTATGCGCGTTTACTCTGTGAAGAGCGGGAATACCCGGTTTCTCTGACCCAACGAAGTGTAAACAGGCCTTTACTGTCGCATACGGGATAATTATGAAATCTTTATGAATCAAAATTCTATCCCATCGGGTGTTACATCAAAACTATCCCTCTTTCTTTTTAGCTAAAAAAACAAACTTTAAACACCAATCGTTCTCATTTTGCATATAAACTATGTATAATAACAATTATAATTCAGGCATAAATCTTGCTTTTAATGTTTATAACTCGCACTCAAGGATGTTTCAATGGAAGAAAAAAACGAATTAAATGACATTATTCTAAACCGCAGTGGCGGCAATAGCGGAATGAAAAAAGTCATGCTGGCAGTCGCTTCATTAGCGATACTTTTAATCATTGTCGTTGTCATCATGAGCAGTATTAACTCTGGTGGAACAGCAAACCTTCCACAGCCTATTGAACCTCCTAAAGATGCTTTAGCCAGTCCTACTCTTGAAGAAGACCCTCTTTTTGAACCAGTTGCCATTGATGAGGGACTCTCAGAAGAAGAGAGTTTAGACAACGTCGCAAAAAAGATCAAAGAGCAGAGCCAAAACACAGAGGGTGAAAACGAGATTATCAGCGGACCTGATGAACCTATCATCGAGGAAGCCACTGAAGTTGTAGTACCTGCAAAATATGAAAAACCGATCAAACAAGAGCCTAAAAAAGTGGTCAAAACCGTCACTAAGCCAGTCACACCTGTCCACAAACCTGCCGTCAAAGGAAACTACTACGTACAGGTCGGATCTTTTGGGCGATACGCTCCAGATAAGAAGTTCTTGCAGAAGATCACCAGTAACGGTTATACCTATAAACTTCACAAAGTAAGTGTGTCAGGCAAAGAGGTGACAAAGGTTCTTGTCGGGCCATATGCAACTGACAAAGCAGCTCGCAACGAGATTCAAAATATCCGTGCCAAAATCGAGCCTGGTGCATTTCTTTCTAGGATATAACTTTTGGTACACTCTTCTCAATTTACTCTCGACCAATTTGCACCCATTGCGGTGTATGCCAAACTAAAATCATATTTTAAAGATGAAATATCCTTTCTCTTTGAAAGTGCCGGAAACAGTGAAGGCAACTACAGTTTTATCATTGTAGGTGCGCAGGAGCGCCTAACTTACAAAGACAATATTACCCGTTACACAGACGCTGATTCAAACACACAGACTCTTGATGTGGACCCCTTCTCTTTTTTAAAATCTTACTACAATAAGATCGACCAGGCAGCATACAGGTCCAAAAGTAAAGAGCTGGGTATTGGCTATATCGATGGCTTTATCGGTTACATCGGTTATGATATGGTAAAGGTCTTTGAACCTGTATTGAAAAGTACTATGGACAGTTTGATAGATGAGCTTAACACACCCGATCTTGACCTTATTCGACCTAAACTGATTGTTGTATACTCTCATAAAACCCATCAGCTTACATTAGTCAGTTCGATGCAGACAATGGCTCAAGAGTTTGAGAAGATCGAAACTGAGCTCAAATCTGCTTATGAATATATTCCTTTAAAATCCGTAAGATCTTCATCCAAAGGCGAGTATGCCTTTTCAAAAGAGAAGTTTTTCCAAATGGTAGCTGATTCGAAAGAGATGATCAAAAGTGGGGATGTCTTTCAGATACTTATGGCAAACCGTTATACAGAGCATGCGCAGGTCGATCCTTTTAGTTTCTATCGCATACTTCGTACAAAAAACCCTTCGCCTTATATGTTCCTCCTTGAATTTGAAGAGTTCTCTATTGTTGGTAGTTCACCTGAAGTCATGGTACGTCTTCATGACGCTGAACTGTTGCTACGCCCGATAGCAGGAACCCGTAAACGTGGTGCGACCATAGCCAAAGATATGGAGATGGAAGAGGAGCTCCTAAATGATCCTAAAGAGCGCGCCGAACACCTTATGCTGATTGATCTCGGACGTAATGATGTCTCACGTGTTGCAAAGACAGGAACCGTACAAGTCCATGATATGATGCATATTGAAAGATATTCTCACGTTATGCATATGGTCACCGATGTCATTGCACAACTTGAAGATGACAAGGATATGTTCGACCTCTTTGCAGCAACATTTACCGCAGGGACAATGACTGGTGCACCAAAAATCAGAGCAATGCAACTGATCGCTCAATATGAGGGAATCAAACGAGGTTTCTACTCAGGTGCCATCGGCTACTTTGGATTTGATGGTAACATGGACTCAGCCATCACTATACGAACCTCTATGATCCAAAAAGACCGTATCGTTTTCCAAGCGGGTGCCGGAGTCGTTGCTGATTCTGTTTCTGAGCTGGAATATCTTGAAGTCAAAAACAAACTCGGTGCCTTGCTGAGTTCTCTGGATGACTTGAAAGCCTAAGCTTAATCTATAAGTATTTTCTAAAAGAGTTCTGGATAAACTTTGCCATGGACACAAAAGAGCGGCTCGAAACTATATTCAAAGAGTTTATCCAAAAAGATGATCTCCCTTTTTATACCTATATACATGATATAGATGGTGTCTTTACCTTCATCAGCCCCGAAGTCACTGATCTCTTAGGCTATGGCCCTGATGAATTTCATGAGTTTTATTTAAATTTTGCTACAGGAAATCCCCTCAACAAAGAGATGATAAGATACACTCAAAAATGCCTCAAAGGAATACAACAACCGCCTTATATGGTTGAAGTTTACGATAAAGAGTATAACTCGCATTATCTAAACATATATGAAAGACCTGTTTTTAAAGATGGAAAAGTTGTTGCCGTTGAAGGCATCGCCAAACTTCTCAGCTAACATCTTTAAAAAACAAAGATGCTATAATCCACCTAAACTTTTAAAGATATAATGATGAAAAACACACCTCTACTTTTTGCGATATTTGGCAATCCCGTCACTCACTCACGTTCCCCATTGATGCACAACCATGTATTCAAGCGCCTTCACTTCAAAGCCTGCTATACCCGTATCCATCTTGAAGATGGCAATAAGTTAAGAGAGACTTTCTTTGCCCAGAAACTTGAAGGTGCAAATGTCACAGTCCCTCATAAGGAAGCTGCTTATCAGGCCTGTGACGAAGTCCGTGGTTTTGCAAAAGAGATAGGCGTTGTCAATACACTCATCAACGAAAATGGAAAGCTGGTCGGCTATAATACTGATGCCGATGGATTCATGTTTGCCATAGAACCTTTTAAGAATGTCAAAAAAGTTTTGATCATTGGTGCTGGCGGAACAGCCAAAGCCTTGGGACGTAAATTTCAACTTGAAGGCTTTGATGTCTCTGTACTTAACCGTTCAGAAGGGAACCTTTCTTATTTCAAAAAGAACCGTTTTCAGACCTACACATGGGACACCTGTGCGATCACCACTTATGACCTGATTGTCAACACGACCTCTGCCGGATTAAGTGATGAGGACTATCCTGCTCCCCTTGAACTGCTTAAAGCACTGCTTGCACAAAGCAGCTATGCCGCTGATGCTATCTATGGAAAACTGACTCCGTTTTTAAAGCTTTGCAAAGAACTGGGTATTACCTATAAGGATGGAGCGGATATGCTTCTTGGACAGGGAGTTCTTGCAAACAATTACTTTACAAAGGGGATCTTTGAGCTTGATGAGATTGAAAAAATAATGAAAGAGAGCTTTCAGTACTAGTAAAGACACGCTTATAGTGCTTTAACGCCTGGCCTCATACTTTGACCCTGTCTTCAAGGGCTCTGCTCAATGAGAGGATATCGATATTCTCCAGACTCACACCCGTTGGTACACCCTGTGCTATTCGTGTAAAACTCACATCACACAGACTCAACTTGTCTTCTATGAACAACATAACCGCATCATTGGCGATGGAAGGTGTCAAAGCGAATACGATCTCTTTCACGCCCGAATTGACCAGGTCAACTAAATGGGTGGAGTCAAAATGGTCAAGGTTCTCCAAGACAAAGTATCTTCCGTCAAAGACACCACCCTCTTCCAGAGTTAGTATGTCCTTGGCATTTTCCACGATACAGAGCAACTCTTTGTTTCGTCCCTCATCTGCACAGATCCCGCACAACTCATCTTCACACAGTCCACCGCATTCCATGCATTTTCGTAAGCTACCCAAAGCATTCTCTATGGCATGCGCAATTCGCATCGCAGCAAAGTTGTCCTGCATCACCATGTGATAGGCCATTCTTGTCGCTGACTTTTTACCGATTGTCGGTAGAGACTCCAAGGCCTCGACCAGAGTGTTAAACTTTTCTAATCCGTGTTTCATAGCTATTATTTTACTCTTTGCTTACTTTGAACAAGGTAATCATTGGGAACAAGCATCCAAAGTTTGAGTTCTGCCTGCATCATCCCTGCCTCTTCTTCTGCCCTTTGTGTAGAACCGAAGAATATATCGATTCTATTTTCACCTTTGATCGCTGCACCGGTATCATGAGCAAACATAACCCTCACTAACCTTTCTTTCGACAGTGGTTTTTCTGTACTGATGAACAAAGGCATACCCAAAGGGATGTTCTCTCTATCAACCGCGACAGAACGCCCCTCTTCTAAAGGAATACCCAATGCTCCTATAGCACTGTTGTCCCGTTTTTTAAAGAATATATAGCTGGGGTTACTGTTTAAGACAGTATCTATCGCTTCAGGATGATCGTCAAAGTAATCATGAATAGATTGTAATGAGACCTCTGCCGATTTTAAATACCCTCTGGCCACCATCTCCTTGCCTATAGAATGATACGTATAACCATTGTGCTCTGCATAACCTACATACATGCTTGAATTGTCATCCATGATTATCCGCCCTGAGCCTTGCACCTGCAAAAAGAAAAGCTCGACCTTGTCACTGACGTAACACAAAGGCGATTGAGACGCTAAAGCGTTTTCAGATATCTCTTTACGCGAATAATAGGGAACGACCTTACCATTAAACAAACGACCTCGCATGGGTCTTTTGATAAACGGTTTATATTCATCTAGCACTTCTATCGGAATCAAGTCATCAGGGACCCCGTATAACGGATAAGGATATGCCTTACTTTGAATGCTGGAGCCTTTAATCGTCGGTTCATAATATCCCGTGGCCAATGAGCTTGATGACAAAGACACAAAAGGGGTAAAGTTTTCTTCAAAAAAAACTTTGGCATCTTTTGCATTAATACAGATATGACACACACTCTTAAAAAGTGTTTGATGAGAGGTTTTCGCACATGTCTTCTTAAAGATCGCAAGAGCTTCATCGAAATTCTCATCTTTCCAAGAAGGTATCTGATCATATGACACTTTTTGATATTGACCGTATGAAATCTCTTTCAACTGATCTGTCGCTTTATGAGAACAACCTGCGAACATGAAAAATATTGGCAGTATGAGAATCGTAAATTTCATAATTGTATTATATCGACAAAAGTTGGTATAATTCCAAAACTCATTCAGAACGTTCCATTAGTTTTGGAAACGTTTTTCACAATAACAATTTTTTTAAAAAGAGTATTTCATGGAAGAACTTAGCTATTACGAAATTTTAGAAATATCTAGAGATGCTGACAAAAGCACGATTAAAAAAGCTTATCGGGCGATGGCAAAGAAGTATCATCCCGATAAAAATCCAGGAGATAAAGAAGCAGAGCATAACTTTAAACTCTGTAATGAGGCTTACCAGGTCCTAAGCGATGATAAACAGCGCAGTATTTATGACCGATACGGGAAAGAAGGCCTTCAAGGCGGAGTCGGTGGGGGCCGAGGAGGCTTTAGCGGAGGTTTTGATGACCTTAGTTCTGTTTTTGAAGAGATGTTTGGCGGCTTCGGAGGTGGCAGAAGTTCTCAACGACGACGTGGTGCTGAAGAAAAGTACCCTCTTGATCTGGGTCTAAACATGAGTATCAGTTTTAAAGAGGCTGTTTTCGGTTGTGAAAAAGAGCTTGACTTCAAATACAAAGATGCCTGTTCAAGCTGTAAGGGCACGGGTGCCAAAGACGGTAAGGTCAAGACCTGTTCACAATGTGGCGGTCAAGGTCAGGTCTATATGAAACAAGGTTTCATGACCTTCTCTCAGACCTGTCCTGTGTGTCATGGTGAGGGAACACAGGTCGCTGAAAAATGTGGCGACTGTAAAGGCCATGGCTATACCGAGGTCAAAGACAACGTGACTATCAAAGTACCCGCTGGTATTGACAACGATAACCGATTACGCGTTTCGGGGCGCGGTAACAAAGGTAAAAGTGGTACCCGTGGTGATCTGTATGTGACGTTTCACGTTGAAGAGGATGAAACCTTTATCCGTCATGGCAATGACATCTACTTGGAAGTGCCAGTATTCTTTACACAAGCAGTTTTAGGTGAAACAATCAAGATACCTTCATTGACGGGAGAACTTGAGCTTGAATTGACACAGGGAACTAAAGATAAAGCACAGTTCAATTTTAGAAACGAGGGAGTTGCCGACGTTCACGGACATGGCAAAGGTGATCTTATTGCCCAGATCAAACTTGCTTATCCAAGCCGTCTTAATGATGAACAAAGAGAACTTCTTGAAAAGCTCCAAGAGTCTTTCGGAATTGAATCAAAACCACATGAAAGTACTTTCGAGTCTGTTTTTGACAAAGTAAAGAGCTGGTTTAAATAAGCTGTAGCCGATTAACAGCTTGCTCATCATCTATAGCGTTATTTAAACGCTTTAGTGAGGTACCTAATTTTTCCCCTTTTTTAACAAGACTCACAGCAATATTAAAATTCATCCTTTCCGAACGCGCTGAGATCAAAAGTTCCCGCAGCTTCTTGCCAAAAAGCATAGCATTTTCTTCTTTATCTACCAAACAAGCGATTAGTAAGATATTCGATGCATATTTCACAAGCATGTCGTTTTCACGAATACTCTCTTTGATATTACCAACCAACCTCTTTAAATCCTCTCCCTGATGATCAAGTAGCTTCAGCATTGTCAGACCTATCTCTTTTTCGTTATAGGCTGCTGCGTCCTGAAGTATCTCCGCCGTATATAAGAAATACTCTTTGTTATAAGCCCCACTCTCTTTATCCAGACTTACATCATTCTCAATCATAATACGCTTGATCAAATTGGCTGAGATATCATGCATGCTAACTACACTATAGAACGGATGGGTATGGTTTATTGCAACACTAAACGCACGAGGTTCATCAGAAGTACTCAACATACTGACAATTTTGTCCTTCTCATCCAGACGTTCCAAAGCCTCCAGCCAACTCTCTCCGTCTTCGACTTTCCCGGCATTGAAATAAGAGGGATGAGGCACAAAGTTATTTTCAAAACTTCCAAAACTTTGTGAATACTCTTCAAAGTTTTTTACACCAAAAAAAGTACAACATGAGCGATTCATTAATATAGGTTTGTCATCTTCGATGACTATAATGAGATTTTCCTGAGCATCGACGATACTTTGTATAAGTTGATATGGTTCTTTAATTTCATTCATACTGAATTGTAACTAAAAAGTTAAAAAATTAAGAAAGGTTTGTGTAAGAAAATTACCAAAAACTGAAAGATGTATTTTGACAGTCAATGAAAAGCAAAAATGGGGATGTCCCCATTTTAAATGGTGTTGTTTTATCCGAAGATCGAAA
Organism: Sulfurimonadaceae bacterium; assembly: GCA_041548245.1. Classification (GTDB taxonomy): domain Bacteria; phylum Campylobacterota; class Campylobacteria; order Campylobacterales; family Sulfurimonadaceae. Next base: position 5,012 of record JBFESZ010000045.1, on the reverse strand, counting down.
CCATGACACCTGCTGCAACAGCAGAACCGATAACACCGGCAACATTTGGACCCATAGCATGCATTAACAGCATGTTTGACCGGTCATACTCCATACCGACTTTATTGGATACACGGGCCGCCATAGGAACAGCAGAAACGCCAGCTGAACCGATAAGCGGATTGATTTTTTCACCAGGGAAAAGATTCATAATCTTTGCCATGATAACACCAGCAGCTGTTCCTACAGAGAACGCGACAAGACCAAGAACAAGAATTGCCAATGTGTCTACAACTAAGAACTGATCTGCTGCCAATTTAGAACCAACACCTAGACCAAGGAAAATAGTCACTATATTGATCAATGCGTTTTGAAGCGTGTCATTCAAACGCTCAACCACACCCGACTCTTTCAAGAAGTTACCGAACATAAAGGCACCGATAAGCGGTGTTGAATCTGGAAGGACCATAATAGCCAGTGTCAATACCATGATTGGGAAAATAAGTTTTTCCAAACGGCTGACATGACGTCTTGTCGTCATCTTGATCACACGCTCTTTCTTCGTTGTCAAAGCTTTCATGATTGGAGGCTGAATAATCGGAACAAGCGCCATATACGAATACGATGCCACTGCAATAGCCCCTAAAAGTTCAGGCGCAAGTTTTGTTGCGATGAAGATCGAGGTTGGTCCGTCCGCTCCACCGATGATAGAGATAGCTGAAGCCTGTCGAAGCGTAAAGTCAAAAATATCCGTATATTGTGAAAGGGCAACGGCACCGACCAATGTTCCAAAAATACCGAACTGTGCCGCTCCACCAAGAAGTGCCGTCTTAGGGTTAGATAAAAGCGGACCAAAGTCTGTCATCGCACCCACACCCATAAAGATGATGATCGGGAACATCTCGTTAGCCAGCCCCATATTATAGATAACACCCAGGAAACCGTGCGGACCAGCAATGTTTGCAACCGGAATGTTTGCCAACAATCCACCAAATGCGATCGGCAGTAGAAGCAATGGTTCATAACCTTTAGCAATAGCCAGATAAAAGAGTAAAAATGTCACAAGGATCATCACGACACGACCCCAAGATTTATGGAAGTCATTCATCTTTTCACCATGAGAGTTCAACTCATTTGGATCCGGATTCAAGATCGCATTGACACCTGTAGACTTTAAGAAGTTTACAACCATCTCGCCCATAGACTGAGACTTATATGTCTCCTCTTTGTGCGTGCTTGAAACTTCTTCATGGCCTGTGTGTTCTGCTGATGAAGCAAAAGCAGACAACGAAAATGCAAGAAGCATAAACAATTGGATTATAATCTTATTCATAAATAAGCCTAACCGATCACTGCTACGACTTGACCTTCGACAACTTTGTCGTTAGTCGCTACGTTAATTGACTTGATCACACCACCATGAGGAGCTACAACGTCGATTTCCATCTTCATAGACTCAAGAATCATAATAACATCACCCTCGGCAACACTTTGACCCGGATTAGCAACGATTTTCCAAACGTTACCCGGAAGAAGTGCTTTGATATCCTCATCACTACCCGAAGCAGCTGGAACAGATGTCTGTGCACTTTCCCCATTGACAGCTGTTACTTCGATATTCGCATCACCCTCAGCAACTTGAACACTGAACTTTTCTCCGTTGACTACTACTGTATAAGATCCTGAACTCATTTTTGTACTTCCTTCTGTTTGCATATCTGAATTTTTTCTAACGTTGACTTCGGCTTCACCTTTTAAGAAAGTGATACCTTTCTCCTGACAAGCTGCGGCAATAAAGATGTTTTCTTCCGTCGTTTCGATCCCTTTATCTTCCAGCTTCTTCTTCCAATAAGCCAATGATTTTGTCTCATCAGCATCAGCAAGGTCGATCGCATTTTCAGTTGTCGGTTCCAAGTTCAACTTTTCTGAAGCAATCTTGACGATCTCTGGGTCTGGAGCAACAGGCGTCTTACCAAAGTAGCCAAGGACCATCTTTCCATAACCTGGGGCAATGGCTTTCCATGGACCTTGCATAACATTGTTAAGCGCTTGCTGGAAATAGAATTGAGATACAGGTGTTACAGAAGTACCGTAACCACCACGTTCAACAACTTCACGCATCGCATCGATGACATCCGGGTAGCGGTCTAAAATATTATTATCACGCATCATCTGTGTATTAGCAGTCAATGCACCACCTGGCATTGGAGAGAATGGGATCAATGGAGAGACCATCGTCGCTTCTGGTGGCATGAAGTAATCTTCTAAAGCGTTTTGCAGCTCTTTCTCATAGGTTAAGATCTTATCAATCTCTAAACCGCCAAGATCGAAATCACTTCCCTTCGTTGCATGAAGCATTGTTAAAATATCTGGCTGTGATGTACCACCTGATACTGGAGCTGCTGCCATATCAATACCATCGATACCTGCTTCAAGAGCCGCTAAATAACAAGCAACTGAGACACCTGCCGTCTCATGAGTATGAAGACGTAGATGAGTTCCTTCAGGGACAAGGCCACGTGCCATTTTGATTGTCTCATATACTTTCTTAGGAGAAGACGTTCCCGAAGCGTCTTTGAAACAGATAGAGTCGTAAGGGATACCTGAGTCAAGGATCTCGCGTAACGTCTTTTCATAGAACGCAACATCATGTGCTCCGACACATCCCGGAGGAAGGTCCATCATCGTCACAACGACTTCGTGCTTAAGGCCGTGATGCGTAATACGCTCACCTGAATATTTTAAGTTTTCAACATCATTGAGTGCATCAAAGTTACGAATTGTCGTTGTACCGTGCTTTTTAAACATCTTTGCATGCAAGTCAACAAGCTCACGTGAACCGGTATCCAACATAACGGTATTCACACCACGCGCAAGTGTCTGGAGGTTTGCATCTGGACCAACGATCTCACGAAAACGGTCCATCATTGTAAATGCATCTTCATTCAGATAAAAATAAAGAGATTGAAAACGTGCACCACCTCCAAACTCGAAATGTGTGATTCCTGCTTCTTTCGCTGCCTCAACCGCAGGAAAGAAATCATTCATTAATACACGCCCGCCAAAAACAGATTGAAATCCGTCTCTAAACGTTGTGTCCATAATATCGATATACTTCTTAGCCATCTTAATCCTTAACCTTTGACATTTTTATGATGCATGATCGCAGCTGAAATTGCAGCCACCTTTGCATCTTTATTTTTATCGTTTTTTGCTGTGCTTCCCGGAGTCGCAGCTACTGGTTCAGGAAAAAACTTATGAATGATAAACGACTGAAGATTCATCGCCAGAATCATCAGGATAAGAAACGAGAATACGGTTCCCATTCCAAGGATCATAAATTTAAAACCTTCGAAAACAAGATTTTCCATCTTTTCCCTTTTTAAATAGTTTTGCCAATATTAGTGTAAAGATGATTAAAATGTCATGTAATTCCATCCTCTTAAAAAGGTTTTTTTCTTATTGTTACCATTTTACGTTCATACAGCAGGGATTATCACCTTGCTGTTATGGATAGGATGTTTTTAAAATATATTTTGATAGTATGTCGCAATTAATTTACATCCTAACAGGAGCTCTAATGAACTTAGATAAAATCGGACACGGAGAAAACCCAGATAAAGTACAAGCTATCATTGAAATCTCATGTGGTTCAAATATTAAATATGAAGTAGAAAAAGAGAGTGGTGCGTTAGTACTTGATCGTGTCATGCACTCAGCAATGTACTATCCAGCGAACTATGGTTTTGTCAACCAAACACTTTCTCAAGATGGTGACCCGGCAGATATCCTTATCCTTACTGAATACCCGATGCAACCGGGTTGTGTTACAAACTGTCGTCTTGTCGGTGTTTTGATCATGGAAGATGAGAGCGGTATTGATGAAAAACTTCTAGCTGTTCCAACATCAAAGATTGACCCTACTTTTGAAGAGATCCAGGATTTAGGTGACATTCCTAAACATACCTTGGCTAAGATTAAAAACTTCTTTGAAACGTATAAGATGCTTGAACCAAATAAATGGGTCAAAGTGCAAGGTTTTGAAGACAAAGCTTCTGCTACAAAAATTCTTGAAGATGCTATCGCCAACTACAAATAAAGATATATTATTAAAAGAAGAGTTTCAACACACTCTTCTTTTTCTTCGTTACAATTCACATTATATACATTTCAAGGTTAGGTCATGATAGCAGGCATGTTTGAGCAAGAGCTCATCGCTTATATTCTTTTTGGTATTATTTTAAACTTCGTTTTCTCTTTACTCTTTGGTATTTACCTGAGCAAAAACATTGGTATACAAGAAATGATGGAGAGTAAGGGAGAAAAAGAGCAATCCGTTTTCCTCCGTCTTGCCATTGTTATTCCTTATGCAAAAATGATCATCACCCTGTATCGTGTAGCAATCTTGCAGTTTTATTTTTTGAACAAAGGCAAGAGTCACAAAGAGTTTTGGATCTATTTGACAAACGAATAGACTCTAACTCGTTTCTTTACTTCCTCCAAGCACTCTCTTGTTAGCTAAAAAGATCACCTTTTATTTTCTATTCGGAGACAATTTACTAGATTAGTATCGGACCAGATCCCCTTACGACTCTTCTTTGCCCTTGCCTGCACACGTTTAAAACGATAATCCAAAAATGGATCTTCATATTTAAAATTAAATGGAATCCATGCATACCCATGTTCAAGTAAACGTTCACTGTAACTCACATTACTAGAAAAAAAGAGCAGACATCTATTCTTTAAACCTTCTACACTGTAGAGCTGCTGTACATGTAAAACACTTTGGGCATAAAACTTCTCATAAGGGTTAGCCTGCCTGAAATCATTAAGATACTGCATACATGTACTGTTAACATCTGTATGATCCGCTAACTGACTTAGTGTTTCAACACCATAGGGTACACAGACGAAGGAATTTTGTCTCTCACTCATATAAAACGTGTGATTGTTCTCTATCTTTTTCAACAATGCCAGAACTGTATCAGCGTCCAAAAAAGTAACAACCACAAGAAAAAGTGAGCTAAAAATTT
>JBFESZ010000044.1:0-15396 GCA_041548245.1 Sulfurimonadaceae bacterium | reverse complement strand
TTACTCAAGCCCGTAAAAAAAACTATTGATATATATCAAGATCCTTGCTTTTTAAAATTATATCAAGCAATCTGATATCCCGAGGATCCCTTTATCAACTTTTCTTCCAGAAGCAATTGCTTGAGATTACGCGAAAAAGTCTCGGCTGTCATCCCTAAAAGCGAAGCTATCTCATAATGTTTCAACTCATTCTCAAGCGTTCCATTTTGCTGGTAAAAATGCAGGATCTTCTCTTTGGCGCTTGAGGCGATGTTGAGATGAATATTCTGCTGTAAAAGCTGTATCTTTCCAAGTAAGGATTGAATCACCTCATAAGAGATATGCGGGTCACTTAAAAAACCCTCTATAAATGCATTAAGTTTGACCTTGATGACGGAACCTTTTGTCTTAAATACGGCTGTAGAGGGAAAAGGCACTCCTTTTAAAATAGCAGGTTCTGCCAGTAAAGAATAGGGTCGAAAGAGACCTATGATGATCTCATTCCCCTTACTGTCATGTTTAAAGACACTTACAACACCCTCGATAAGGATCAAAAGGTGTTCACTCTTCTCGCCCTGCATAAAGAGATAGCTGTTACTTTCATAATTATGAATCGATGATATCTCTGCCAATCTTTCCAATTCACTTTCACTCATGAAAGCAAAAAGATATATCTCTTTTAAGAGAGATGGAAGCCTTTCTTTCTCCATTGTCTAGATAGAACGTTGATGTTCAGGGTAAGCTTCAAGCCCGCATTCATCAATGTCAAGCCCTTTGACCTGCTCTTCATCACTCGCTCTAAACCTTACAATCTTGTTGATAAGATAAATGACTAGAAATGAAGAGACAAAAGCGAATACACCCACTACAGCAACACCCTTAAGTTGCCCCATCAAACTGATTCCCTCGTGCGGGTTTGCGGCGAAGATGCCGACTGCCAATGTTCCCCAAATACCATTGATCAAGTGAACAGAAAGAGCACCTACGGGGTCGTCGATACGAATTTTATCAAACAGAGGAACCGCGATAACGACCAACACACCGCCAACAACACCGATGATGATCGGCTCATGAATATCATACAGGTCCGGTCCAGCTGTTACAGCCACAAGACCACCCAAAGCACCGTTTAGTATCATAGTGATATCAAATTTTCTATAGCGGACATACATTGCCAAACCTGCCATAATCGCTCCGGAAAGTCCAGCTGTATTTGTGTTCATGATGGTCAAGGCTACGGCATCAGCACCCTCTTTACTCGAAATAGAACCTACCGAACCGCCATTAAAGCCAAACCATCCTATCCAAAGCAAAAAGGCTCCCAGCACGACCAGCGGGATATTAGAAGCTGGAATGACGCGTACCTTTCCATTCACATATCGCCCTTTACGTGAGCCCATGATCAAAATAGCCGCAAGCAGTGCCCAGCCACCGGTTGAGTGAATAACGGTTGAACCAGCCAAATCATACATACTAAGCGCTAAAGCCGTACCCTCTAAAAAGTTCGCACCCCAGGTGATATTGACAACGGTAGGATATATGAATGCACCCATAACGACGGTAAACATCGTCAAAGGAATAATACGGACACGTTCGCTCACACCACCACTCATAATATTAATGGTCTTACCCACAAACGCCATTTGAAACATAAATGCCGCATACATACTGAGCGAACTGTTTTCCCATGAACCGAAAGCGTATTGATAGCCGATGAGTAGAAAAGCCATCGATGCAACCGCATAGATCATTGTATTAACTGTCAGTACTGTAGAGACATTCTTTGTACGCACAAGGCCAGCTTCCAACATTGCAAAGCCTGGTACCATAAGAATAATAAGTGTCATAGAGAAGATAATAAACAGGGTATTAATGATATATTTAAAATCATTCACCGGAAGAAACTCATTCATTTAAAGAGCCTTAAAAAAAGATCATACATTATGGCAGAACAAGCTTTAGATGCTACTTTAATTTCAAAAGATACGATGAGGGAATATACGATGTTTCTTTTTGTAAAAAGAGAAGATGACGTGAATATGGAGTCTTGAGTGTCTTTTCCACTCCTTATCTCAGGAGTAAAAAAGAAGGTCCTGTTCTAAAATGACTAAATTGCTTCGTTGTCGGTTTCACCCGTTCTGATACGGATGATTTTATCAACATCGGAAACGAATATCTTGCCATCGCCAATCTTGCCAGTGCGGGCTGCCTCAACGATTGTATTAACCGTTTGTTCAACAGACTCATCGGCCACGATCAGTTCGATCTTGATCTTCGGAAGAAAATCAACGACATACTCTGCACCGCGATAAAGCTCGCTATGCCCTTGTTGACGACCGTAACCTTTTACTTCGCTCACAGTCATACCTGTAACACCGATCTCTGACAGTGCATCTTTTACATCTTCTAATTTGAAAGGTTTTACTACCGCTTCAATTTTTTTCATAGATATTTCCTTTATATGTAACGCTATATTAATATAGTCTCGCCAAAGCAAAACTTAATTATAGGTTGAATCCACGTTCACCGTGAACTGACTCATCAAGACCTGCGACTTCATTATCTTCACTCACACGGCTTCCACCCGTAATCGCCGTTGCGATGTAATAGACGACAACCGTACCAACAAGTGTGAATAGACCAACAACGACCACAGATTCAACTTGTACGAAGAATTGTCCCATTCTGTCACCTGATTCTTTAAGTGGTCCATCCCACAGAAGGTCATTGTCTTTAAGAGCGAAAAGACCCGTTGCCAATGCACCCCATAGACCTGCAAGAAAGTGGACTCCGAAAGCATCCAAGGAGTCATCAAATCCCAGTTTCTTCTTCAATACGGTCACACCAAAGAACGCAAACAGTGCCCCTGCTGTACCAATGATAAATGCACCTGAGACATCAACGAAACCGGCTGCTGGAGTAATCGCAACCAGACCAGCGATAGCACCTGTCGCTGCCCCTAGAAGTGTGGGTTTTTTATATGTAACCCATTCCAAAATCATCCACGCTAGTGCCGCAACAGAAGCTGCAATTGTCGTTGTCAAGAAAGCAAGACCGGCAATTGAATTCGCACCAAATGCAGAACCACCGTTAAATCCGTACCATCCGAACCACAAGAGTGCAGCACCAAGAGCAGTAAGAATAACTGAAGCAGGCTTCATCGCTGTTTTAGGATAACCCATGCGTTTACCGACCAAGATAGCCAGAACAAGACCGGCGAGACCACCATTCATGTGTACGACCGTACCACCCGCGAAATCAAGAGCACCTGCATCAAACAGAAGCGCACCTTCTCCACCCCATACCATGTGTGTGATCGGAGCATAAACCACAAGACCCCAGATGGCCACAAATACGATCCATGTCGAAAACTTGATACGCTCGATGACAGAACCCGAAGCAATAGCCACAGTAATAGCAGCAAATGTACCTTGAAATACAATAAACACATAAGCTGGATACGTTCCACTCAACTCATTCCATGTAATACCGTTTAAGAAAAGGTGTCCAAAACCACCCATGACCTTTTGCAATCCAGCACTTTCCGACGTACCAAATGCGATTGAATAACCTGCTGCAATCCATACAACAAAACCGACCACAAAAGCCGCTAATACCATAAGGTAAGTATTAAGCATGCTCTTTGCACGTGTCATACCACCATAAAACAGTGCCAAACCAGCTGGTGTCATCAACATTACAAATGCTGTTGACACCATCATCCAAGCCGTATCTCCCGTATCCAAAGTCGGGGTCTCTTCCGCTAATGCAAGAAGCGGAGTAAGCAATAATGCTGCAAACATTTTTTTCATTGAACTTTCCTTTTTAAATAAGCTGAGCAAATTATAACCCCGGTGATTTTTAAATAATCAAAACTTGTGATTAATTTTTAATCATTTGTTTTTAAACGATGCTTTTCTACAGACTGTTACCTTTTCACGCTTATTTTAAATTTTAATTCTTTTCTTTAAGCTTTCTATGCATCCTTTATCTATGACTTAATCAATCTTAGATATTATGAAAGCAATTTTTAGAGAGCCGTACTTTAAATACACGGTTTTCGAATGTAGAGGATATGCATGAGCGATTTACTGGAAAACAGCCAGAATATTGACAATATTAATATAGAAGACACAGTTAAGGCATCCTACCTTGATTATTCGATGAGTGTTATCATTGGTCGTGCCCTGCCCGATGTCCGTGATGGATTGAAACCGGTTCACCGACGTATCTTATATGCAATGGACAAACTTAACCTCTCAGCCGGTGCTAAGTACAAAAAATCTGCCCGTATCGTCGGTGACGTAATCGGTCAATATCACCCGCATGGTGACAACTCTGTCTATGATGCCCTTGTCCGTATGGCACAAGACTTCTCAATGCGTATGACCTTAGTCGACGGTCAGGGAAACTTCGGTTCTGTTGATGGCGATAATGCAGCAGCAATGCGTTATACGGAAGCACGTATGACCAAATACTCCGGTGAACTCATGAAGGACCTGGACAAAGATACCGTTGATATGATCGACAACTATGATGCTACGACACAGGAACCTTCTGTCTTCCCTACCCGTGTTCCTAACTTGCTTATCAATGGATCTTCTGGTATTGCCGTTGGTATGGCAACCAACATCCCTCCTCATAATCCTGGTGAAGTCTTGAATGGACTTATTCACCTTCTTGAGAACCCTAAGGCATCCCTACAGGACATCATGCAGTTTATCAAAGCACCGGACTTCCCTACAGGTGCTACTATTTATGGTCAAAAAGGTATCCTGGATGCTTACGAGACAGGTCGTGGGCGTATCAAACTGCGCGCGAAGACACATATTGAGAAAAAAGGGAATAAGGATGTCATTGTCATCGATGAGCTTCCTTACCAAGTCAATAAAGCACGTCTAATCGAGTCAATCGCTTTATTAGTCAGAGACAAGGCAATTGAAGGTATCTCTGAGATACGAGACGAGTCTGACCGTGAAGGTATCCGTGTGGTAATCGAACTTAAACGTGATGCAATGCAAGAGATCGTCTTGAACAATCTCTACAAGCAGACAAACATGCAGACGACCTTTGGTATCATCATGCTTGCTATCAAAAACCAAGAGCCTAAAGTCTTCAATTTGATGGAAGTGCTTAACACCTTTATTGCACATCGTAAAACGGTCATCATCAGCCGTACTATCTTTGACCTTGAAAAAGCCAAAGCCAAAGCACATATCTTAGAGGGTCTGAAAAAGGCACTTGATCATATCGATGCAATCATCAAACTGATCCGCGGCTCAAAAGACACAGCTGATGCCAAAGAGGGCTTGATGAACGAATTTTCGTTCTCAGAACTTCAAGCACAAGCTATCTTGGATATGCGTCTTCAAAAGCTTACCGGACTTGAGCGTGAGAAGATAGAGAATGAGCTTAAAGAACTACATGCGCTTATTGAGTACCTTGAGTCAATCCTAAAAAGCGAAGAAGTCCTTCAAAACATCATCAAAGAAGAGTTAGCAGAGGCAAAAGAGGCCTTGACTACACCTCGTCTTACTGATATCGTGGACAACTATGATGATATCGATATCGAAGACCTTATTCCTAATGAACCGATGGTTGTGACCATCACTCACCGTGGGTACATCAAACGTGTGCCTCTTGCTCAATACGAGAAACAAAATCGCGGTGGAAAAGGGAAGACTGCTGTAACTACTTATGATGATGATTTTATTGAAAGCTTCTTTACCTGCAATACCCACGACACGCTTCTCATCGTAACAAATCGTGGTCAGCTTCACTGGTTAAAAGTGTACCGCATCCCAGAAGGGTCTCGTACGGCTAAAGGTAAGGCAATCGTCAACCTGATCAACCTCGTACAAGATGAAGAGATCCAGTCTATCATCCCGACAACTGACTTCAACGAAGAGAACTCTTTAGTCTTCTTTACCAAAAACGGTATCGTCAAACGTACAAAACTGAGCGAGTTCTCTAATGTGCGCTCAAGCGGCGTCCGTGCTATCGTACTTGATGAGGATGATACCCTTGTCACAGCAAAAATTGCGACCATTGATACGCAATATCTCTTTATCCTTACTCGCCAAGCACAATGTATCAAGTTTGAGATCGGTAAAACAAGAGATCAGGGACGTTCTACTCGCGGTGTTAGAGGTATCAAGTTCAAACATGAAGGTGACTTTGTCATCGATGCCAATATAATCCGCGATGATGAACAAGAGATCCTGACTGTCAGTGAGAAAGGTATTGGAAAACGTACAACGGCAGAAGAGTACCGCCTGACAAACCGTGCAGGTTCAGGTGTTATTGCAATGAAACTCAATGCGAAAACAGGAAATGCAGTTGTCGGATGTCTGATGGTTGACGAATCCATGGATATGATGGCATTAACCAAAAAAGGCAAGATGATCCGTGTAGATATGCAGTCTATCTCTAAATCTGGACGTAATACTTCTGGTGTATTCATCATCAAAGGTGATGATGTTGTCAGTATCTCCCGCTGTCCAAAAGAGGAAAAAGATGATGATGACTTCGAAGAAGGTGAAGAATAACCTTCACTTCCTAATAAAAGGGCTTGAGTCATCTCTTCCTTTTTCCCCTTTATCAAACACCTCTCAACTTGGAACAATCATTGCTTAAACCTTTACAACAATTAAGATGTAAGGATGTATTATGCACAAAACTCTACTATTGAGTGCCCTTTTATCAGCTCTTTTGATGGCTGATGAAGCACCGACAAACACGCCTCAAGAGCCAAAAAAACTGGAGACCATTGAACCTGTTGTCGTTCAACCAGTCGTCGTACAACCTGTTGTTGTCACCCCTGCTCCTGAAGCCAAAACTGAAACGGCGCCTGAACCTGAAGCCAAGATGGAAATGAGAGAACCGAACAAAGCAGAGGTCTGTCCGCATGAGATGAAACAACCGACAAAGCAGCTTTCACCAGACAGCTATAAGACTATTCGTATCAATGTCATCGGCCAGGGAGTAGCTCCAACTATGACTTCTTCACCTGCTCAAGCTTATGCCCTAGCAAAACGTGCGGCAATCGCAGATGCATACAGACTACTTGCCGAAAAAGTCAAAGGTGTTAGAATAGAAGGTTCTGATAAAATCAAAAACATGATGGTACAACGTTCTGAAGTGAGAACCTTTGTTGATGCCGTTATCGCTGAAGCTGAACTTATTGAGACTGTATTTAAAGACGGTCTGTGCGAAGTAGAAATGGAACTGGTAATCAACCCTGAGCAATGGCAATCTATCTTAGCATCGCGCTAATTCTTGCTTCTGCATGCTTGCAAGCTTCTGAAACCTACATCTTAAGCTACCGCGCGCAAATCAAAAATGCGGTAGTCATATCTGAGTCTTACCACTTTTCACAGGCAATGAGTGAAGTTCAAGCCACTCCTGCCGACTCACTGAATATCCATTTGCCTGAAGAAGCAAATCTCAATGTAATCATGCACCAACACAAAGATAAAATCCTCGAGTTCTTGATGTTCCATGGAGTACATACGCGTTCACATGAAAAGATCAGTGAACTTAAAAGCTCTTCTTTGATCGACCTCACACTTCCTCCCACCTATATAACAGTCGACTTTAATGATGATTACGCTACAATCACGCGATTAATATTAAAATAATCGATCTCTTGTAGTAAAGGAATTTCGTGAAAATAGCGATTGTCGAAGACGATATAAATATGCGTAAATCCCTTGAAATAGCTATGGGGGATTATGATGAGTTTGAAATCGTCAGCTTTAAAAGTGCCAAAGATGCCCTTCCAAAGCTTGATGAGAGTTTCGACCTGATCGTTACTGACATCAATATGCCAGGTATGGATGGTATAGAGTTCGTTGAGAAACTCGGTGGAAAGTATGAAGTCATCATCATGACGGGCAATGCAACCTTGCAAAAAGCAATTGACTCTATTCAGTTAGGTGTTAAAGACTTTTTACTTAAACCCTTTGAGATAGAGACCCTTGTAAAAGCGATCAAGCGCTCGCACAAAATCCAAGAAGTTGTTAAAAAGTCTCCCGCTAAAAAGAGCAAAAAGCAGTGTTCGACTTCTTCATTTACCGCGAGTTCGCCTGCTCTTGAAAAAGCTGTCAAGATGGCTGAAAAAGCGGCCAAGACAGATGCATCCATTCTTTTGACTGGTGAAAGCGGTGTGGGCAAAGAGGTTTTTGCGAAGTTTATTCATGATGTCTCACCCAGAAGCAAAAAACCTTTTGTCGCTATCAATATGGCAGCGATCCCGGACAACTTGATCGAAAGTGAGCTTTTCGGCTTTGAAAAGGGTGCTTTTACTGATGCTATACAGGCCAAACCTGGTCAATTTGAACTCGCTGATGGCGGTACGCTGTTTCTAGATGAAATCGGCGAAATGCCTTACCCTGTTCAGGCTAAACTCTTGCGTGTCCTGCAGGAGAGAGAGGTTCAGCGCCTTGGCTCACAAAAACCGATCAAGATAGATGTACGTATCATCTCTGCGACAAATGCCAATCTGCATAAGCATATTGAGCAAGGCGAATTCAGAGAGGACCTCTATTATCGTCTTAACACTATCCCCGTCTCTATCCCTCCTTTGAGACAGAGGCGTGAAGAGATTCTTGATATCGCGGCCAATGTACTTGCGGACAATTGCGAAAAGTATGGTTTTGAGTCCAAACAATTTGACAAGCAAGCCGAAGAGGCACTTCTGGCATACAACTGGCCAGGAAACGTCAGAGAACTGGTCTCTGTCGTTGAGCGGGCCACGATATTGAGCGAAGGCAACTCCATCACTGTTGATGAACTTTTCCTCGATAGCCGTCAAAAGCCTAAAAGCATCACAGATATGGAAAAAGAACTGATCGAAGAAGTACTCAACTCATGCGATATGGACTTAGACAAAAGTGCAGAGACCTTAGGGATGACTATAACCGTTTTAAATAAAAAAATTCAACAATATAAGATAAATTCTTAGAGAGGACAGTAAATTGAAAAAGTATAATGTAGCCGTAGTCGGTGCCACTGGAGCTGTGGGAGAAGAAATCTTTCGCATCTTTGAAGAGATAGACTTTCCATACAATAAAATTGTGCCATTGGCCAGCGAGCGTTCAGCAGGAAATACTATTGAGTTTAACGGTGATAAGCTTGTCATCAAAGAACTGACCGAGAGTGTCTTTACTGAGGAAGAGATCGAGATCGCTCTCTTTTCTGCCGGTGGTTCAATCTCTGCTAAATATGCACCCTTTGCTGCCGAAGCCGGTGCCGTTGTCATTGATAACACCAGCCACTTCAGAATGAACGAGGATGTTCCTCTTGTGGTTCCTGAAGTCAATCCACAAGAGATACGCGAATGGAAAACGACAGGAATCATCGCAAACCCTAATTGTTCGACCATCCAGATGGTACAGGTCCTTAAAGCATTGGATGAGGCCTATGATCTTCAACGTGTCGATGTTTCAACTTATCAAGCGACTTCAGGCGGGGGCAAGAAAGCGATGGAAGAGCTGGTCACTCAGATGCAAGACTTCTTCCAGTTCAAGTTGGACGAGTCTGAGCATAAAGCCTTTCCTCATCAAATCGCCTTAAACGTCATCCCTCAAATCGATGTCTTTATGGAGAACGGTTATACAAAAGAAGAGATGAAAATGGTCAATGAGACGGTCAAGATCCTCGGTAAAAAAGTAGAGGTGTCTGCGACCTGTGTACGTGTACCTACACTCCGCGGTCACGCTGAGTCTCTAACACTGACGTTTGACGCTGATGTCGATGCGGCTGAGGCACGAGAGATCCTTTCTAAAGCACCAAATGTCATTGTCCTTGACAACCCTGCTGAGAGTCTCTATCCAATGCCAGCAAGCTGTGTTGATAGAGATGAGACTTTTGTCGGGCGTGTCCGAAATGACATCTATAGAAAGAATGTTCTTCACCTCTTCATTGTTGCTGACAACCTACGCGTCGGTGCTGCGACTAATGCGGTAAGGATTGCCCAAAAATGGGTTGAGCAACAGGAGGCATAATATGTTGGAAAAACTTTTTGAAAACACTCTTTGGAGCTCACGTTTTATTGTTCTTCTTGCCGTTGTCTTCGGTCTGATCGGTGGGATCGTTCTCTTTGCAGTGGCAAGCGTTGATATTTTTCATACGGCTCAATTTGTTTTTAACACTTACTCGGCCGGTGCCCATCCTGAAAACTTCCATGAAGATGTCGTCGGCGGTATCATTGGTGCCGTTGATCTTTATCTTATTGGTGTTGTGATGCTTCTGTTCGCATTTGGTCTGTATGAACTCTTTATCTCGGAGATCGATGCAGCCAGAAATGAACCGGGCGAAGAGAACAGGATATTAGCTATTCATTCGCTTGATCAACTTAAAGACAAGATTTCCAAAGTCATCGTGATGGTACTCGTCGTCGGTTTTTTCCAAAAAGTTGGGCACACTGAATATCATGGGGCTCTGGATATGCTCTATTTTGCACTCTCTATCATGGCCGTAGCGGTCGGATTGTACTTTTTAGGAAAAGTAGGAAAAAAACACTAATACGTTTTACGTAAGAAATCAACTTATAAAAGGGAAAACCATATGTCAAATATGATCTTTGTCGATGCATGTTTTAGGAAACCAACAACTCACACTCCAATCTGGATGATGCGCCAAGCCGGCCGTTACCTTCCAGAATATATGGCTGTTCGCAAAGAAGCGGGTAACTTTTTGAACCTTTGTCATGATCCGGAAAAAGCCTGTGAAGTCACCATTCAGCCTGTTGAACGCTTGGATGTGGATGCGGCCATTCTCTTCTCGGACATTCTTGTCGTACCTAATGAAATGGGTATGAAACTGGAGTTTATCCCTGGCTTTGGACCAAAGTTCCCTGAACCTATCTCTACTGATGCCGACCTTGACGCACTGGATATGAAAGCTGCAGACAAACTTGTCTATGTCTACGACACTGTCGCAAAAGTGCGGTCGCGCCTGCGTGCAGATAAAGCCCTGATCGGTTTTACAGGTAGTCCGTGGACTTTGGCCACTTACATGATCGAGGGCCAAGGAACCAAGACCTATGCCATCGTTAAAAAGAAGATTGCCACAGACCCTGATTTCATGCATAAACTTCTTGAAAAACTGACGATTGTCGTTCAAGACTATCTCTGCAAACAGATCGAGGCAGGAGCCAATGCGGTGCAGATCTTTGACTCATGGGCTTCCGCGCTTGAAGAGTCTGCCTTTATTGATTTTTCATGGAAATATATGCTGCGTATTGCCGAGCATGTCAAAGCCAAATATCCTCACATCCCTGTTCTTCTTTTCCCTAAAGGCATCTCGGGGTACCTTGACAAAGTTGCCCAGATAGGTGGAAATTTTGATGTCTTCTGTGTCGACTGGTCAACACCTATTGAACTAGCAAAAGCAAAACTTGGCGACAAATATGTACTTCAAGGCAACATGGAACCGACACGTCTTTACTCCCAAGAAGCGACAAAAGAAGGTGTAGAGCACATCATCAATGTCATGGGTAAAGCGCCTGGGCATATCTTCAACCTTGGTCACGGTATGCTCCCGGACCTTGACCCTGATAACGCAAAATACCTTGTCGATCTCGTTCATGAGATGACTGCCCGCTAAGAAATTCAACTACCGCTTGCTGTGGAGGCTTTTCTAAGGCTTCACAGCTGTACTTTTCCTCTTCATAGATTTCATAAAAATCATGCTAATATAGTGTATGAATATTTTCTTGAGATTCCTGCTGGCCTATATTATTGTCGTTATCTCCATATCAACACTCTATATCAAGGTCACAAAAGAGTATAAGGACCAAATAACGCTGGCACAAAGTGAACTTGCAGGTATCCAATACCTAAAAGGGATATATCACTTAAGCATCAGTACTGCTGTATACGCAGGTGCTTTAAGTATAGTGGAAAATCCTCTCAAGTTATCTTTGATTAAAAAATCGATGCTTGATGACATCAATGCTATCTATGTACTGCACGACGAATACCCGCAGTTTAAAAACCAGAACTTCTATGCCTACCTAAAGAGGATTTCCACATCAGAACATGAAGAAGAAGATCTTTACGCCTTTTTAGATTATCTTAACCATGAAAACTATACTGCCGGTGACACCTCCAAGCTCTTATTTGAATACGATCGAAAACTCTATTTTCTCTCTGCACTGACAACACACTATATGCCGGAATTCCTCATCAGTTTGCATACCATCAACAACATTATCAATAAATTTAAGACAAAGGGCTCTCTTTCACATTATGAAAAAGCACTTTATACTCAGCAGAACAAACTGGTGGAACTCAGTGCTGAAGAGATAAGCGGGATCATCCGACTCTTAAAACCCTATGATGACACAATAGGCCTACGCAGTCTGATGAATCAGATCAATGCCGAGCTTAAATACCAAGCGGATGAAATGACTTCACTGACAGCATTTGAGCAAGTGATACACAAAACTATAGACCATAAACACAGCTTTTCCAAACTCTTGACCCTCACCCAGCAACTTAATAATGAATATATGACGATTCTCGAATCTGATCTACATAAAAGAGAGAGAAAATATGAGCAAAAGGTACTCGACTCAACTATAATTGTCAGCCTCGCTTTTTTGATGATCTCCTTGGCTATCTTCTATTGGTATCGTGGTGTGATGAGCAACATTCGCAAAGACCTCGAGATAAAGAAGATAAACGACATACTGGACAAGCATGTGATATTTTCCAAGACGGATGAACAGGGAAGGATCACTTATGTCAGCACTGCACTTGAAAAACTTTCAGGATACTCAAAAGACGAGCTTATCGGTCTAACCCATACCGTCTTTAAACATCACGAAAATGACCCTAAGATCTTTGATGACCTGTGGAAGACAATAACGAGTAAAAAAACTTGGACGGGAGAACTTAAAAATCGAAAAAAAGACAATAGTTTTTACTGGATACACCTTACTATTACACCCGAACTTGATTCAGACGGTGAAATCATAGGTTATAACGCTTATCGCGAAGACATCAGTAATGAAAAAGAGCTAGAAGAGGAGAAACGAAAGACACAAGAAGCACTTGAGTTCAAAAGTCTCTTCCTCTCCAATATGTCACATGAAATCAGAACACCGCTTAATGGAATCATCGGTTTTACACATATGGCACTTAAAAATGAATACGATGAGAAACAAAAAAAATTGTTACAAAACATCAGTGCCACATCTGAAATATTGCTACATGTGATTAATGACATCTTGGACATCTCTAAAATCGAAGCCGGAAAGATGCCGATTGAACACATAGAGTTCGATTTAAAGGATCTTACTCAAAATGTCCGTGACATCCTCAAGGAAAATGCAAAAGAAAAAAAACTGTCCTTGAACATTAACTGCAAGGATATAAAGAACTCTCAGCGTATAGGTGATCCAATGAGAATAACTCAGGTGCTTACCAATCTGCTTAACAATGCCATCAAGTTTACGCACATCGGAACTGTTTCTTTGCGTGTCATCGATGCCGGTTCCGATACAATACGCTTTGAGGTTGAAGACACCGGTATCGGTTTAAATGAGAATGAGATACAACTACTCTTTCAAAACTTTTCTCAGGCTGATATGAGCACAAGCAGGAAATACGGAGGTACTGGTCTTGGACTGGCTATATCAAAAAAGCTTGTAGAGATGATGGGCGGGAGTATATCTGTAAAGAGTGAGCTTGGTGTTGGTAGTACCTTCATGTTTGAACTGCCTCTGCCTCCTATAAAGTCTAAGACACACATTGACGAATCGGATGCTTCTGTAGAATATGAACAATTGGAGACACGGGTCCATGCAATTGCGAGTGCAAGAATCCTTGTCGCAGAAGACAATAAGATGAACCAAATGCTGCTGCAGATGTTACTTGAAGAGAGCACCTTGATGCTTGATTTCGCCCAAGACGGCCAAATCGCGCTGGAGAAGTTTAAACAAAACGATTATGATATGATCCTTATGGATATACAGATGCCAAACATGAACGGTTATCAAGCCACGCAAAAGATCCGAGAGATTGACCCTAAGATACCGATTATCGCTCTGAGTGCCAATGTAATGGAAGATGACATCCAAAAAGCCTATGACGTCGGTATGAACGACTACCTTCACAAGCCTATTGAAAATACAAAACTCTTCGAAACTCTCCTCAAATATCTCATAAAATAACTCCTATCTATTCTACAATGCACCATACGTGATTTTAAACATTCATGCGTTAGGATGTCACATGAAATTTATATTTGGACCTGTAGCATCACGTCGTTTTGGAACCTCGCTCGGTATAGACCTCTCACCTGAAGAGAAGCAGTGTAACTTTGACTGTCTCTATTGTGAACTCGCTCCTGCAGCCACAGTTGAGACTTATTCCAAAGCCCATACTCCTAATGAGATCATAGTCGAACTCAAAGAGGCTCTGCAGGAACATCCCAATACAGAAGTCATTACCCTTACGGCCAACGGTGAACCGAGTCTCTATCCGTACCTTGACGAACTCATTGTTAAGATTGATCGTCTTAAAGGTGACAAGCAGACCCTCATCCTTACCAATTCCGCGACACTCAGTGACAAAAAAACTTATGAAAGCCTTTTGCACCTTGATCAGGTAAAACTCTCTTTAGATGCTGTTACGCCAAAAGTCTTTGAAAAGATAGATAGACCACATAAAAGTATTGACCTTAGTCAATTGGTTAAAAGTGTCATTTCCTTCTCACAGGAGTTCAAGGGCAGACTCTTCATCGAGATCCTATTTGTCAAAACACTCAATGATACTAATGAAGAGATCAAAGCACTCAATGAAGTCTTAAAACAGGTCAAGTGTGAACGTATCGATCTGGGCACCATAGACAGACCACCCGCCTATCCTATCGAAGGTGTATCCTATGACGAGCTCTTTCGTATTTCTCAACAATTCAGCCCAGACCTGCCAATTCATATCGCATCCAGAAAAAATGTCAAATCGCAGCCCTCTTCATATACAGATGAAGAGATAATCAACACACTGGACAAACGTCCTTTGACACCGGATGATGTCCGGCTTTTATTTGATCTATCATCTATACAGCGCTTGAACACTCTCTTGAACAAGGGAATCATCACACTCAAGAGAATTTCCCATCTGGACTTCTACGTTCCGGTAAATAACCTTCATAGGAAACGTCAAAAAACGAATTAGTCCCCACTTAAAAAATACAATACTTTTCACAAGAACCCCTTGACAAAATCAACTCTTTTTCCTATAATTCCGGCCTCTCAACTATTCCGGATTAGCTCAGCGGTAGAGTAGGTGACTGTTAATCACTTGGTCACTGGTTCGAATCCAGTATCCGGAGCCATTTCTTCCAAAACTTTCAGCTACATAACAACGATTTCCTATAAAATTCGATTCCAATAAACACTTATAG
>JBFESZ010000043.1:0-15506 GCA_041548245.1 Sulfurimonadaceae bacterium | reverse complement strand
TAATAAAGATCCCGATAAGTATTGCAAGGTCAGCAATACGGTTCATAATGAACGCTTCGTTTGCTGCCCATGTAGCACTCTCTTTATGATACCAAAAACCGATAAGCAACCATGAACACACACCAACGCCTTCCCAACCGATGAAAAGACCAAGAAGGTTGTCACTCATGACAAGTACCATCATAGAGAACACGAAAGCACTTAGATAAGCAAAGAAACGGTTAAACGCTTTGTCATGATCCATGTAACCGATTGAATACACATGAACAACCGTTGATACTGTTGTAACAACCATCATCATCGTAACAGTTACTTCATTGACGACAAAACCGAATGGAACATAAAGATCACCTGTAGCGATCCATGTCATCATCTCTACATGGTAAGTATTGCCTTGAAGAACTTGAATCAGAAGTAGCAGTGAGCTTATAAAAGAAGCAAACAACATCCCTGACGCGAAGAGACCTGTGAACAGGGTCTTTTTAGACGCACCAAAAAGTCCTGCTGTAAGTGAACCTACCAGCGGAGCAAAAAGTGCGATATATAAATACATTTCCATTTACATTAACCTTTCATCGATGTCATGTTATCAAGATCGATTGTGTTATAACGCTTAAACCACAATACAAGAAGACCAAGACCAACAGCTACTTCTGATGCAGCGATCGCAATAATAAAGAATGCAAACATCTGACCTGTGAAGTCACCATAATAGTGTGAAATCGCTACTAGAGCGACATTGACTGAGTTTAATAAAATCTCTGTTGCAAAAAACAGCATCAAAAGGTTCTTACGGCGCATAACACCGATCAGACCGATTGAGAATAAGACTGCTGAAAGCACAAGATAATGTGTTAAAGTGATTTCCATTATGAAATAACCTCCGCATTTTTTCTATCGATTTCATCTTCACTCAGTTCAGAGTATGAATCATCCATCTTTTTTCCAGCCATGATAATACCGGCGATCATCGCTACCAACAACATGACAGCTGCAACTTCGAACGGCACTAGATACTTTGTGAAAAGGACCATACCCACTGCCTGAGAATTACCAATACCCTCAACGATCGGATAGTGTGCTTCAATATTTCCACCGATGATCGGTGCAGTCACCATACATACAACTAAAATTGCAGACAGGCCGCCCAGTATGAAAACTACCTTGGCACTGCTTGCTTTCTCATGAAGTTCACGTGTCGTGTCGAAGAACATCATCCCAAAGGCATAAAGTGCCATTACCGCACCTGAATAGACGATGATCTGAACGACACCCATGAAATCCGCTTCTAGGATAAAGAAAAAGGCAGAGATAAATATCATACCCGCTGCCAAAGCTGTCAATGCATATAACGAGTGCTTAGTTGTGACTGTGATCCAGAACATTGCAATCGTTAAAAATGCAAACAAATAAAAAGCTGCTGCTTCAAACATTCCTATCTCCTTAGTAAGCTAGAGGCGTTTTCTTAACGCGCTCGTCTTCATGTGGTGTGATGGCACCAAAACCTGGGTATTCAGGAACTTTTCCTTGAATAGCCATATCAAGTGGTGTCAACATGTCTTCAAAACCGATATAGTGTGCTCTCTGTTCAGAGACATTCTCATAACGACCGCCGTGAACAATTGCAAGCTCAGGACAGACTTCTGCACAATACCCACAGAAGATACAACGACCAAGATTGATCGTGTACTCCGTTACTTCTTTACGAGAGTTCTCATCGATTCTCGTATCCATACGAATACAATCAGAGATACAGATCTTTTCACAAAGACCACATCCGATACAACGCTCTGTACCAGACTCCCAAAGACGTTGCATCTCATGCACAGCACGGTAACGCGGACCAATAGGCAACTTCTCTGCAGGATATTGAACCGTATGGATGTCAAACTTGAACATCTCACGCAACACAACCCACAGCCCAACAAACAGTTCTAATCTGAATGTTCGGTTTACCACACGTTTGAATTTTCCCCAACCTGTTGTCGGATAATCTTCACCATCAATATTATAGTAAGCTGATCCCTCAGTTACATTTCTATCTTTAAAATTCTCTAGACTTGGTAATTTACTCATCATCAACCCTTAAAACATCAGCACAAAGCCAGTGATAACAACGTTGATCACCGCTAATGGCATTAATACTTTCCAACATAACCACATCAATTGATCTGGTCTTACATCTGGCCACGCCGCGCGTGTCCACAAGAAGAAGAAGAAAAAGAACGCTACTTTACCAAGAAGAGCGAAAGCACCCGCAACACTACCGTCTCCAAAACCACCAAAGAAGATGATAGAGATCAAGAAAGCATAGAAGAACATATTGGCATACTCACCGATGAAGAACAGACCCCAACGCATACCAGAGTACTCAGTACCAAAACCGTCAATAATCTCATGATCATTAGCTACCAGGTGAAAAGGTGTACGACCTGTCTCAGCGAAACCTGCAATCAGGAAAAGAACCATGGCAACCGGCTGATAGACCACCATCCACATACCTTCAGTTTGAAAGTTGTTAAGGTCAATCAGTGAGAATGAACCTACCATCATCAATGGAGCAAGAAGTGAAAGACCTGTGATCACCTCATAAGAGATAAACACAGCCGCACCACGAGCTGCTGATAAAAGTGAATATTTATTTGCAGATGCCATACCACCAAGTAGCGGTCCATAAAGACCTACAGCCATAACCGCCAATACATATAAAACACCGACATTGACATCAGCGACAATAGGGTTTACCGTATAATCACCAATAGTGAAAGAAGGCATAAATGGAATCGCTGCTGCCGCCATAAAAGCAGTTGCTGCCGTAATAATAGGAGCTATCTTGAAGATACGTGCGACAACATTAGTTGGGATGATATCCTCTTTTGTGAACAGTTTGATACCGTCCGCAGCTACCTGCGCAAGACCGTAAGGTCCAACGACCATTGGCCCAAGACGTCTTTGCATAAACGCAAGTACCTTACGCTCAAAATAGGTCCCAAGACCTGCAAGCGCAGAAAACACAGTTAAAATGACAACGATCTTGATGATCGTCTCAATTATATATGCTGTATCCATATTTATACCCTTTCAATTGAAGCTGTTGTAAAACGGTACCCGTCAAACAATGCCTCTGATTTTAGTTTAGAATCAAATGTAGTCAGATATGCGATCTCACCATCGATAAAGTGGTCATGCGAAACTTCAACTTCCACTTCGCCTTTAGCTGTCTTAACCTTAACCTTATCGCCTTCGTTCAACTCATTTGCATCCAAATAAGACTTGGACGCATGTAAACCTGGTTTCTCTTTAGATTGATGTGCTTTCGCCGTAAAGTCAGAGAACTGACGCACAGGATTAGCAAGATAAAGTGCCTTCTCAGAGATTTTGACACCCTCATCAAATGGAAGTACACTTTCATCACCGCTTATCTTGGCTGCAACGTTTTCAAGAACATATCCGCGTTTTTCCGTACCGTCATTCTCATAATGGTTAGGCAGGTTATCAAACTTCTCAGCTTTAAAACCTTTCGCTGTCGGAAGTTGTTCCGTGTAATCAACTGTAAGTGCAGCATTAAGACCAAGTGCATTTGCCAGGTCATTAAGCACATAACCTCCATAACCAAGAGCAGCATTTGCAGGATTGACACGCTTGTTGATCGATGTCATTGTCCCCTCTTGCTGATTCATTGCCGGCATATCCAAGTCACCATTGCCAAGAGCAGAAAGGACAAAGTCAGCTTCCGTGTTATAACCAACAGAGTATGAACCTGCTTCATCATCCAGATCACAGATCTGAGTTACCCCAAGTGAGTTTGTCAAGGTAGGAATCATCACCAACTCAAAAGCTGTGTATTTCTCGATCAATGCACACAGGCGCGCAAGATTTCTAGAAGCCGGATGCGTATAGAGGTCCGGTCCAACGATTAGCGAGAATGCATCTTTTTTAGCTAAGAACTTTTCCATTTTCTCAGTAAAGTCTTTCGGCGCGTTCAAGATCTCAAGTAGGCGGTTTTCATCCACTTCAACTTCTTTGGAGACCTTCTTAGGAACCATCTTAGACTTCTCGACTTCAACTTCCTCTTCTTCACCTGTCTCTTCGTTGATCTTCATCTCTTTAACGATCTCAACGACTTTTTCTTTGATCGTCTCTTCAACCGTTATTGTCTTCATAGAGTGGAAACCGGCAAGATACTCAACGATAGATGTTGGAAGTTTCTCTTTGTCCGCGAAAAGATCAAGCAAAAGATAAAGTACAGCCTCTTCCTGAAGTGGTGCATGATTGATACTCATCACCGATTTGCCCATCTGATCAATGACAGGATCAACTACCGGATGGAAATAAAGACCTGCACCCTTGTTCATCGTCATCGAGTTATTAAATGCATAACGTGCATTCGGATTATCTGTCTTTAACGCTGTACCGACAGAAACGATAAAGTTCGAATCATGCGCTACTTTTAGGTCTGATCCATATAAAGCTGTTCCAGAAATCTCTGAATAGTCATTCAAGAAGTTTTGGAAAGCTTTGGCTTCCGGATTGATAAGTTTATAGCCATGCTTCTCTTTAAGAGTTTGAAGAATATAAGCCTCTTCATTTGTAATCGTCGATGTAAACTTGATGGTGTCTGCTTTCTTGAAAGCTTCAACAGCATTAGCAAATGCTATCTCATCTTTTGCTACACCCCTGTTCTCATAATCATAACCATAACGTCCAGCGCCACAAAGCGAAACATAGTTCCATTCATTGGTCACGCGGTAAATCTTGTCTTCTGGATTTGCGATTGATTCATGTTTCACATCATAACTGATTTGACAACCTGCAGAACAGTGTGTACACGTCGAAGGGACTCTATTCAACTCCCATGAGTTTGATGTGTACATGTAGTCTGTATTCACCAGTGCACCGACTGGACAGACAGCAGCACACTCACCACATGATGTACAATCAAGCATGTCGCCACCGGCTGTCAGACCGATAATTGACTTGTTCAATTTATTCCACATCGCATAAGCGTCTTTAGGCATAGATTCTTTATGTTCATTGGCAATTGCCTCTGAACCGCGAGGAATCGTTGTCAGTGAGTTGTCACCAATCATATCTTTACAGACTGTTACACAACGCTCACATACAATACAAAGTCCCGCATCGTAGTGAATGTGTCCCCAATCCAATACAGGACGTGCTACATCAGGTATAGAATAGCTCTGAGAGTCAACAGCCATTTCCAATGTATAGTTCTGAAGTTCACACTCGCCTGATTGGTCACACACACCACATTGAAGCGGATGATTAACATCATACACTTCCATAATTGCTCTACGTTCCAACTCGATGTTTTCCGTAGATGTAGTTATCTGCATTCCGTCTTTTGCTTTTGCATTACATGCATACACCTGCTTACCGTCTGCTTCAACTAAACAGATACGACATGCCAATGTAGGACTACAACGCGTCAGATAACAGATTGCCGGAATAAAGATATCATTGGCACGAGCGGCATTGAGTACAAACTCGCCCTCCTGTGTTTCAATCTCCTGTCCGTCAATCGTAATTGTTACATTACTCATTATTAACTTCCTACCTTTGAAATTTTTACTGCTTGATAACGATATTCACTAGAGATAGCGTTAAGCCCCAAATCAAAGCTTGGGTTTAAGGCGATTGTCCCTTTTAGTTCTGTATCGATTCTAAAAATACGGCTTTGCGTAGTTCCAGCGAAATTAAACTCTACACTGTCTCCATCTTGAAGCTTTGCAGCAATAGCGAACTGCTCTGAACCTACAAGTGAAGCTTCATCATCTAATTGATGCGCCTTGTGTGTATTCGGAGTAAACTGTAACACCGGGTTACAGTTGTATAGTACCGTACCGTTAAACTCAGGAAGCTCTGAAACTTGTTCTAGTGTTCCATTTGCAACAACGCTTTTGTTATCCAATTCATAACCACGACTGTCTTTAATCTCATTTGCATAACGGACTTCCAAGTCATCAAATGCAACGGCTTTATACCCTGACTCTTGAGGAAGATACTGTGTATAATCTATAGTGTATTTTGCATTTACACCCAATGCATTGGCTAGATCATTTAACACATATCCGTTATATCCAAGTGCAACATTTGTCGGAATCACACGCTTATCGATCGAAGTGAATGTGCCCTCTTGCTGATTTAGTGACGGCATATCTAACTGACCATTTCCATATGATGACAGAACGAAATCACCTTTGGTGTTATAGCCTACTGCACTTGCACCGCTCTTATCTTCATCCAGTTCACAGATAAGGCTAACACCCAATGTGTTCGTAGAAGGAGACACTATCATAACCTTGAACTCTGTATGCTTTTCTATTAAACCGGCAAGGCGTGCAATGTTTTCAGCTCTGTCATGTGCAATTAAATCAGCTCCTAACACCAATGTACGCTTTTTAGCTCGCGTGAGATTCTTACTAAGCATACTCATCTCTTCGCTTCCAACGTTCGATTCAGCTTCTAAGTAGCCCTCATCCAAAGCATCGAAGAACGATTTGTTCTCTGCAGATAAACTACTGCCATCTATTAGTGTCTTGGCCAAGAGAGCCATAACACCCTCTTCTGTACCGACCTCGTACTTAACGAACTGTGTAGCTGTGTTCTTCATGTATGCATCTTCAAGTGGGTGCATATATGAAACTTTCGCTCCATTGTGCCTATGTGCTGTTGTTATCGCATAACGCACTGCCGGGTTGTCTGTCACTATTCTTGTCCCGATAACGATCACCGCATTTGATTTTCTAATATCATCAAGTGTTGCCGTGTACAATGCATTTCCTGAAGTTGTAGAAAACGCATTCAAGAACTTTTTGAACTTACGTGCTTCTTCATTAAATAGTTTGATCCCAAGTTTTTCTTTCACTCTTTGCAGGATCAGAGCCTCTTCATTCGTAATCAAAGAAGTAAAACGTACAGCACCTGATTTAATCGCACTTACTGCTTTGCTAAAGGCGATCTCGTCCTTCTCAAACACTGAGTTCTCAAAATCATATGCAAAACGGCCTGCACCACATAATGTGTTAACTTCAAAATCATTGGTAACACGATAGATCTTCTCTTTGTCCATCGTCTCAATGCTTTCATGCTTCACTTCATACTCTAAGGCACAAGCTGCTGAACAGTGAGCACAAGCTGCCGGAATTTTGTTAAGTTCCCAGGCATTGGACGTGTATTGGAAGTCGTCTGATATAAGTGCTCCAACCGGACACACTGAAATACACTCACCACAATATGTACAATCCAACGTATCAGAATTCTTTGGAATAACTTTTGAGCCATATCCTCCAAAAAGTAGATCAATCGCATCATCACCAATAACTTCATTACACACATGTGTACATTTCTCACATAAGATACAAAGGTTTGGATCATAATTGATCTTCCCCCAATGATCAATCTGACGTGGCTGATCTTTTGCTGTGAACAGCTGTGAAGAGACATCAAACTCTAAGGTCTTGTTTTGAAGGTCACAAGCACCTGATTTATCGCATACACCGCACTCAAGTGGATGATTCACATCATACATACGCATAATATTAGTGCGTTCCGTGTGCAAAGACTCAGAGTCGGTAATAACAGCCAAGCCTTCTGTTGCAGGCGCTTGGCATGAAAGAACAAACCCATCCACGCCTTCAGCTTCAACTGAACATAGACGACATGATGCACACGGTGTCGTCTTTTGCAGATAACACATTGTCGGTATATAGATATTGTTGCGACGAGCAACCGTTAATATTGTCTCACCCTGTTCACAAGAGACAGCTTGACCGTTAATTGTAAAATTTACCATCAAACCTCCCTTATACCGCTGCCATAGCTATATAGTAACAGCGCATACATCTGTCAGCTTCAGCTATAGCTTGTTCTTGAGTAAATCCAAGATTGACTTCTCTGTTATTGTCTTTTCTGACATCAACATCCAAAATCTCAGATTGCTGACGCGGAAGCCCCGGAAGCCAGCCCGTAATCTTTTCATTCTTGTCATAGACTTTCATCTTACGCAGATGGTCTTCCATGATCTCATCATCTGATAATGTTACTTCACCTGTTTGGACGTAACGTGCCATAACCGATGCAGCACGTTTTGCCTGACCGACAGCATTGACAATTGTCATTGGACCATACTCACAGTCACCTGAAGCAAAGATACCTTTACGTGAAGTCATATAGTCTTTACCATTGGTCTTGATCGTTGCCCATGAGGTCATCTCCAGTTCCCACTCCTCAGGAACCAGGTCAAGGTCAGCTGATTGGGATACGGCCGGGATCAAATAATCCACTTCCATATCAAAAGAAGCACCTTCGATCTTCTCAAGGTTTGGTCTTCCTCCATCTGGGTCTGGTACAAGTTCGTATTTATCAATAGTCAAAGACTTCAGGACATCATTCTCATCATTCATACTGTCAACAGCCGAGTGGAAGATAAACTCAACACCTTCTTCGACCGCCTCATGATACTCTTCATAAGTGGTATTACGAATAATCGTCTTCTCATCACGACGATAAAGCATAACAACACGCTTTGCTCCCGCACGGATTGAACAGCGCACAACGTCCATGGAGGTAAATCCACCACCAACACAGGCAACAGTTTTACCTGTAAGGTCGACATGGTCTGTCGGTAACATATAACGCTTTTGCTCTTCTTCGCTGACGGTATACCCATATTTTTCATATAAGTTGACTTTATCCAAGAAGTCAATTGCACCCCAGTACCCTTGTATTTCAGGACGTTCGTTATTACAACGAACCTTCTTGGAGATACGTGTACCTGTCGCGATCATAATTGCATCATAATCTTTTTCAAACTGACGCATCATATCGGCAGTCACTTTTGTATTGACAATAAAGTTAACCCCTAAGTCTTTTACCGCTTCAATATCTTTATTATACTTATCAATTGGCATGCGATATTCAGGAACACCAACTGCGACTTCACCGCCAAGAACCGGAAGTTCTTCGTAAACATCACAATGTACTCCCTCTAATGCAAGATAGTATGCCGTAGTCAAGCCTGCAGGACCTGCACCGATGACAGCGACTTTTTTGCCAGTATCCGGTTTTTTCTCTTCTGGATGGAAGAAACCGAAACCATGGTCTGTCTCATAATCTGCGCCTAAACGTTTAAGAGCCATAATCGAAATCGGTTCGTCAAGATTTGTACGACGACACTCATCCTCACAAGGGTGAGGACAAACACGGCCACATGTGTGTGCTAAAGGCATAGTCTGACGTGTCGCTTTCAAAGAGTCATCAAAACGTAAGTCACGCACACCTTCAATATAACCAGGTATATCAACGTGTGCCGGACATGCATCTGTACATGGTGCTGTAATCTTTGCGATATAACTTATGTCTTCTTTATGATAATGTGGTGAAGCTTTTTGATTATCAATCAGATCCATAAAATCTGATTCAAAGTGCTCCATCAAGTCTAAAAGTGGGTTTGGTACCGTCTTTCCGATCTCACATTTTGAAGTCGTCTGCATTGTACGAGAGACCTCTTTCAAATGATCCATATCAGCAACAGTACCTTCACCACGAGCGATTTTATCCATTAGGTCATACAAAATACGTCCACCCCAGCGACCCGGTGCACAACGACCACAAGCCTCAGAATAGACTTGGTATTGCGCCGCATACTCGGTAGCTAAACGAACAACGTCAATATCACCCTTGAAAAGGGCAACACCATCCCAGCCGATGAATGCTTTCGCATCTCGCGCCGAGTCATATTGTTCAGGCAGATTATAAGCTGACTCTTCCCACTGATCTTCAGGTTTGCCAATATTGTTGATCGTCTCCCCGCGCCATGTGGAAAAATAAACTTTACTCATAATTTACTCGCTTATTTTCTAACAACGATCGTCCAGTCGACTTCGTTGAATTTAAGTGAGTTTAACAACTCACAGCCACACTCTTTCATCATGTCAGCAGAACGTTGAATTCCAGAGAAGTCACCAATCTCAAATAAGAAAATGATAACTTCGCCCGCCGTGATCTCTTTGGTGACGATTTCTCTCATACGATCATCAAAGTTCTCTTTTAAGTGTCTTAGGTCGTAACGTTTCATTATCTGTCCACCTCACCAAATACAATATTAGTTGTACCAATAATAGATACAACGTCAGGGATCATAGAACCCGGAAGCAAGTCAGTTAAAATGCCTGTATGCCAGAAAGACGGAGCACGCATTTTCAGACGGTATGGGTATGGACCACCTTGAGAATTGATGTAAAAACCAAGCTCACCTTTTGGTGATTCAGTCGGAACATACACTTCACCTACCGGTGGACGCATACCTTGTGTAACAAGTACAAAATGCTGCATTAACGAGTAGTTCTGCGTCATGATATCGATCTTAGGTGCAGAGATATATTGAGGTGCATGAGCCATAAGCTCTGTCTCGTTGTTCGCTTGACACTTTCTATACATATCCATTGTCTGATAAAGGATCTTAGCTGATTCACGCATCTCTGCCATATAAAGCTTATAACGCGCGTAGTTATCACCTTTATTTGAAACAGGAACATCAAAATCGACTTCGTCATAAAGTTCATACGGCTCTTCCTTACGAATATCCCACTGAACACCTGAAGCTCTAAGCATAACACCTGAACATCCCCATGAGTTTGCCATCTCTGTGGATATAACGCCGACATCTTCCATACGCATACGCCAGATACGGTTTGTATCAAGAAGGTCCTCATAGTCTTTAAGATCTTGAGGAAATTTATCCAAGAAAGCTTTCAGATCTGGAATAAAGTTGTCTGGTATATCCAATGGCACACCACCAATACGTACAGATGAGTGTGTCAAACGTGCCCCACAATAATCTTCGATGATATCCATTAAATATTCACGTTCACGGAAAGCATACAAGAACACTGTCATCGCACCGATATCAAGTGCTGTTGTCGCCAACCAAAAAAGGTGTGACATCAAACGGTTGATCTCAAGAAGCATCATACGGATAACTTTTGCACGACGAGGAACTTCTAGCCCGATCAACTTCTCAACGGCAAGTGCGAACCCGTAGTTATTCGAACTCGATGCAATATAATCCATGCGGTCGGTAGTTGGCAAGAACTCATTGTAGATCATGTTCTCAGCCATCTTCTCCATACCACGGTGAAGATAACCGATGTCTGGATGAGCCTTAGTAATCTGCTCTTGCTGTAAATGCAGCATCAGACGTAACTGTCCATGCGCCGATGGGTGCTGAGGACCGAAGTTGATAACCATTTCGTTATCTTTACGGTCAAAGCTGATATTTTCAAAAAATGGTCTTAATCTATTTGGCTGTTGCATGTCAATCCTAACGCTTACGATCTGTAATAGTTACAGCTTCGTCTTCTATGAATTTAGAAAGGGCAAATACACCACCTTCTTCTTGATATCCAAGTGGAGTTTCCGGTTGATCTTCTTTGAACTCTTCTCCACGAGAAACTTCATGGCCAAGACGTCCGAAACGTTCAGTATCATAACGGTCAACCATGGCTGAATCCCGATTTTCCGGCCCGATGATATCACGTGCTTCTTTACCAAAAATACGATCAACTTCATACCATGAAGCAGCTTCGTCACCCTGCAAAGGATAAGTCTTAAGAAGTGGATGTCCAACCCAATCGTCCGGCATAAGAATACGTTTCATGTACGGATGATTGTTCACCTTGACACCGAACATGTCATACATCTCACGTTCTGCCCAGTCAGCCGAACGGAACAGTGGATTCAACGATTCAACCGCCTGTTCTTTATCAATAAAGCATTTAATACGAACACGCTTGCGCTTGCTCATCGAAAGAAACTGATAAAAAACTTCAAATTGCCCCTGTTTTGCCAACCAGTCGATCGCCGAACACTCTGTAAGCTGATTATACGCACACTCATCTCTTAAAATCTGTGCAACCGTATAGTTGTCATTAGGATTAATGACTACCACCATTTGCTCAACTTGGATATAAGCATCAAGTACATCACATTTAGCTTTAATAGCTGCAAGATCAGCTGCAAAGACTTCATCAGATTCAACAGGTGACTTTGCCACTTGAGGTGCAACCCAATAACGGTCTGTGTAGTACGCTTTCTTTTGTACATCATCTTTTGGTACGTATCTTCTCATTACACTAACCTCTTTTGACGTTGTGATTTACCTGCTTTTTCTGAACGTATCTTCTTCTGAAGCATCATAACTGCATATTGAAGTGTCTCAGGACGAGGAGCACAACCTGGAAGATATAGATCAACTGGAATAATACGATCGACACCCTGAACCGTTGCATAGGTGTTAAACATACCACCTGTGTTTGCACATGAGCCCATAGAGATTACCCAGCGTGGCTCTGGCATTTGATCATACAGACGCTTGATAAACTCAGCATGTTTTTTTGTCAGTGTACCTGCGACAATCATAAGATCTGATTGACGTGGAGATGCACGGAAGATTGTACCAAAGCGGTCAAAGTCATAACGTGACGCACCAGAAGCCATCATCTCAATACCACAACAAGCCAGACCGTAAGTCATAGCCCAAAGTGAATTTGAACGCCCCCAGTTAATAATTTTATCAACAGAAGTCAACGCTACCGGAAGACCACCGTCTTGTGTATAATTTACTTGATGCTGTGCCATTCAAGTGCTCCTTTTTTCCATGCATATACAAAACCAATTGTAAGCAATAAGATAAATAACATCATCTCAACAAATCCGAACCAACCAAGCAGTTTAAAATCGATTGCCCATGGGAACATAAAAACGACCTCTACATCAAAAAGTAGAAACAATAGTGCAAAAAGATAGAACTGTGTCGAGATACGGCTAGGCTGTTTAGTTACTTCCGGTCCACACTCGTAAATTGACAGTTTGATCTTTTCAGATGTCTTGGCAGCTAGCTTATGACTTACCCAACGAGCAGCCACTGTAGTTGCATAAAACGCTCCAAATGTAAGCACAAATAGTAAAAATACCCCAAAATATGGGTGATCTACAGGAATATGTTCCATAAAAACCTTTCTTAAATTACGCAGTTAATTCCCTCACAAAAATCCTATTTTATAGGAATTTGCAATTTTTCTGCATAAATAGACATAATGGCGACATACTAACGTAATAAGGATTAAATCGAATTGATATTTGAAGGTGAAAAAGTTCTCTGTAACCTAAAGAAACACCACCTTCAAGCGGTGAATAAATGATACATTTGAGCTGTATTTTTAGTTATGCATAAAACCCATAGATTTTTCAGAGTCAAACGTGCCTGATTTCTCTTTTTCAATCTCTTTTATAAAGTCATCAAGCATAAAAAGTGGCTTTTCCCGTGCAGCGACGACATAAGCTGTATTTTTTACTATCAGATTAATTTGTCCTCCGGTTAAAGCATACTCACTCAGTATATTATTATCAAAAGAGTCCTCATACGGGGCATTTTTCGGAAGCATTTTTTCCCATAACAACATTCGCTGTTCTTTATTTGGTTTTTTGAATTCTATCTTGTAATTAAAGCGTCTGGAAAAAGCAGGGTCAATGTTTTCAAGCAAATTAGTCGTTGCAACCAGAAGACCCTCAAAATTTTCAATCTGCTCTAAAAAGATATTTTGCATCTGATTATGCATCTGATCTGTCGAACTTCCAATCCCTTGAGAACGAGAACCTAGAAACTGATCTGCTTCATTAAGTAACAAAATTGGCTCTGACTTTGTCTTTTGTGTCAAATCGTAATAGGTATCAAAAATCTTACGAACATTTTTTTCACTCTCGCCAACATACATCGAGAGTATTTTAGAACAATCAAACACCAGAACCTGTCGTTTTAATGACTTCGCCAAGGAGTATGCCGTCATTGTCTTTCCTGTTCCAGGATGACCATAGAACATCACTCTGGCATCTATACCTGAACGCTTCTGCTTTATGCCCCATTCCTGAAGTCGAGATACCACTTCTTTATCAACTTGACGCATTAACGCGTTTAAAGTTTCTTCAGTTTTAGGGTGTAACACGACATCATCTAATGAGGTCATTGGTTCTACTAACTCAAAGATATCCTGATCTTTTATCAACATATCAAGTTTGAGTTTCCGTACTTTTTTCTTCTTTTGTGGATGGATAATCTCTTGCAATACATCATCAACAATGTAAAAAGCCCGACTGATACCGCCGAAGGGATTTAACATCTCTTCGTAATCTATCAATTCTTCTTCAATTAGTTTAGAACCGTCCTCAAGTAAAGAACGGTTCTTTATACGCTCATACTCATCCACAGAAATCAAGTCAATCAGTGAGTTCATCTCCCTTAAGTTGTTATCACCTGCAGAATACTCTTCTTTTAATAATGCCAAAAATATAATCTGCTCTTTTGTCTCAAGCTTCTTATGCTTAAAAAACTTCTCGAGGACGACTTCCTGTTTGGTTACAGCCAATCTGTCTGAAATCCTCTTTTCAAGCAGCTCTAGCTTGTTCTTCACTCGGTTAATTCCTAAGGCATTCTCATGAACATTATGACGGATTGAACTCATTTTTTGGTAAGACTCTATGCGGAAAAATTGATCTTGTAAATATTCTAAATGGTCATCATACGGTTTGATTTCAGGTAGGGCAAGTTCATTATTACCCTCTTCAAGAAGTTTCAAAAAGGATGGTGTCAATGATACAGCACTGTTTAATAGCTCCAAATGTGACATGTCACTTATCTTCAACGGCTGAAATGATTGCTGAACTATCCAACCAAGTTCTAATGCTGACTTAACGGCACCTAGAAATCCAAGGTATGCATAACCATCCTCTCCAAATATATCTTGGAGCATCTCTGAAACAATATGATCTTCAACACCACTGACAAACTTCTTTGCCATATATTGTAGAATCATACCTTCGTTCTCTGAACATTTCAGTTGTTCATAAATTATTGTGTTTTCTACGTTTGTAGACTCAATAAAATCTATTAAATATTTCAATCTATCTCCAAGTTATTAATTATATTAAGATTATCCGATTGTCCCTTACAGTGGGCTTTACAATTTACAGTGTAACGTCAGATATATACAGAAAAAACAGAGACATATAGATTTAGATTTTATTGGATTAAGATGTAGTTCAAATGATTGATTGGAGATTGTTAAAAAAGAAAGTCCAGGCGGCGACCTACGTTTCCACACCTGAAAGGTGCAGTATTATCAGCGAAGAGGGGCTTAGCTTCTGGGTTCGGAATGGGGCCAGGCGTTTCCCCCTCTCTATTACCACCTGAGATAAGGACTACGGATAGTGCTTAGCTCAGATGTCTGGACTAAAAGGGTTGAAGTGATCAATGTTTTGGTCAATACAGATATTACAACTCATTCTTTGTGCTCATTAAGTTATTTATACTTAATAAGGCAGTGAACAACGGATTAATAAAAAAAGACAAACGAACTATTAGTACTGGTCAGCTAAACATATTGCTATGCGTACACACCCAGCCTATCAAGCTTGTAGTCTTCAAGCGTTCT
>JBFESZ010000042.1:0-16621 GCA_041548245.1 Sulfurimonadaceae bacterium | reverse complement strand
TCTAATAGATTTTTTAAAGCTGCAGGAATTGAGATCGAAAGGATCTTTGAAAGTGAGCTGTTAGATCTCATACACAAAGTCTATATCTTGCTAAAATAAACATTTACCTCTTGCATGACCGAAAAAAGTTCCTCTTTACTATCGCATTTGAGTTCTTTTCGATTTGTCGGGACTTCTCCTACCGGATCAAAATCAAACACTAGGACAAAATAAGCAATATCGATCTTATCTTTTTTCAGATCGGCCCATTCAAGAGAGACTTGAGCCGTTTCTCCACCCGGGACTGCGATGGTTGCTGCCGGATAAAGACGAGTAACCTTACTCAAATCATATTCTTCATTTTTATATGTATAAATCATAATCGCATTATAGCCTATTTAAACCATATGCATGCACGATCAGTTCTATGTTACTAAGGCAAACCATCTTCTGTGATTAAAGGGACAAAAACAAAACCAGGGTATTCTTCCATCGTTAATGAGCCTTTATCATTTTTGACCACTTTTACAATACTGTTAAGAACCGGGATTACCATAATGCCTCCGGGACTCAATTGTCTTAATAATGCTTGTGGAATCTCATCAGCAGCACACGAGACTAAGATCTTGTCAAAAGTTTCACCTTGCAGGCCCAAGGTCTGCTTTGCCTGATGAACACTAATGTTTTTAAAAGCGTACTTTGAAAGGTTTTGCTTGGAGAACACAACAAGTTCCTCTATCCGTTCCACGGCATCGACATGTTTGCTCACACAGGCCAAAAGAGCCGTTGTCCATCCTGAACCTGACCCGATATCCAATACTCTATCATTTAAATTCGGTTCTAAAAGCTCAAGCATAAAAGCCACGGTATAGGGCTGAGAAATGGTCTGTCCTAGGCCTATGGGCAAAGGATGATCCTCATAAGCCATATGCCTGAGCTCTTCTGGTACAAAATCTATTCTGTCAACTGTTTCAAAGGCTTCGATCAATCGTGGGCTTTTCAATACGCCGCATATTAGCAATGAGTCAATCAGATCTTTCTGGTTCATAGCCAACCTTTTGTGATTTTTTATCGTTCAACAAACAGGGTCATACCTACCAGAAGTATATTTAATCCAACACCACACCAAGGCATCCATAATGGGACCTTCAGGACTCCTTGGACATCTGGTCTTTTTTGCTTGATTCGGATAAGTGAGAGGTTTATTAACGTAAAGATGACCAAGGTCAGCATACTGCTGAAACTTGCAAGTGAGACAATATCAAAAAACAGTGCAAAAGTCATTGTAATCACACCTGCCGTGACAGTAGCTATAATTGGTGTCTTTGTTATATATGAGACATCAGACAGACGTTTAGGCAACCAACCTTTAAGTGCCATACCGTATATAATTCGTGAACCCATGATAATCTGAATCAATGCACCGTTGATAACGGCAAAAGCCCCTATCATTGAGATGACAATAGGTTCTTTGCCTGTAAGAGTTTTATAAATGTCAGAAAAGGGGGCTGAAGACTCTTGTAATGCACTTAAAGGCAGTGTCTGCAAAGCAACAACAACAATCAGAATATACAAAATTGTCGAGATGCTCAAGGCTGAGATGATGGCAATAGGAAAAGTTCTGCTTGGCACTTTGACTTCTTCAGCTATATTGACCATATCTTCAAATCCAATAAAGGCATAAAAAGCCAAAAATGCGCCTAGAAATATCACGGATATCTCACTGTACTCAAAACGTGGAACAAATGATACATAGCTGATACTTGGAGAAACTATCTCATCAAAACCATGATAGATAATCAATAACAATCCGAATATCTCTACCAATGTCAGAATCGATGCCGCCATCACACTTATTTTGATACCGGTGATTGAAATCACTACTAGGACTATAATCAAACCAACAATGGCAATATTGGAGTCAATTTGTACCAACTGGCTAAGATATCCGGCGAAACCGTGTGCAATTGTTGCAGCGGAAAAAAGCCCTGCCGCCATAATCAAAAGTCCAAAACCGACTGAAAGCGGTTTAAAACCTATGCCCTCTTGTATATAGACCGCTTCACCCGCACTTACAGGATAACGTGCTGCCAGCTCCATATAACTTAATGCGGTAAACAGAGCAATGATACAGGCCAGAAAGAACGAGAAAACAGTGAAATAACCGGAGATTCCAGCAACTTTTCCTATAAGTACGTAAATCCCTGCTCCAAGGATATTCCCTAGCCCATAAAAGAGCAGTAAAAAGACCCCTATCTCACGTGACAACCTGACTTGTCTCATCCATACTCCTATTTACAGATTAAGTATCAACGACCCTCTTATATGCTCTTATCATCTTGTTTATTTAGACTTTTTCGCATCTTTCCTGAACGCATTTTCAAATAAGCCAAAAATCCCAATATCATCCCGCTGGTGATAAAAACTGCTCCAACATAGTCATCTTTTTGTAAAGCCATAACCACCCAGCAGATATCCGCAAAAAGGTAGACGATTATGGCCTGAAACGCCATACCTCTAAACATTAAAAAAGCACCTGCATTAAGTAAAATGCCACCTAAAATAGCTAAACTAAACATGATATGCCTTTCGTATCCAATTATGATAAAGCGCTGCCAGGAAAAAACCTCCCGCCAAGAGAGACAAGACACCGGATATTTGCCAACCTGCATCAATCAATATCCCAACCATCATGGAACTCAATGCTCCAACGGATAAGAATATCATATCATTATATGCCACTACTCTTCCATAATAACGCTTTTGTGTATGTTTTTGAATCAAAGTATAAGTAAACGACCAGAGTGTTGTTGCTGCAAAACCCGCCATAAAGGAACCTAAGATCGAAAGATAAAAGTCTTCAAGGACAAAAGCCCAAACCATCATACTTAGACCCTGTATCAAAAATACATAGACTAAACGGGTACTATTGATCCATTTTCCTAAGATGATAGGGCCAAGAACCAATGCAACAGCACGAATTGCATGTATTATCCCCAAGGCTAAAGGCACGGCAACAATCGAAATATAGAACTCTTTTGCCATCAAAGCCACTAAGGCATCAAAGACTGTCAGACCGACTGTAGCATGAATGAACATAAGATGAATGATTTTTTTATTTTCTTTCAAATAGGACACCCCTTCTTTAAAAGTATGCAAAAGGCTCCCTTGAGAATTCTCGATATGAATATCAATCCGTATCCCGTTTAAAAGAAAAAAAGCAAGAATGAACAAAATGGCATCCATGATAAAAGCTGTCGCAATGCCGAGTTGGTAGACTAAAAAACCACTGATAGCCATACCCAATGTATATGACAACGACCAAATAATTGAGTGAATCTCATTGGCATACTGTAAAGATTTTCCGCTCAACAATTTAGGTAGTAAAGACATCTCTATTGTAAAATAGAAACTTGATGCACCCATACGTATGAATATGAGCAACAGTAAAAGCCATATCCATTCTGCTGAAGTTATCAATAAAAGCATAAGCGTACTAATCACTTCCAGCAAGATTAAGACCAACATCAGTGTTTTTGGGTTTACCTTGTCAATCAGAACCCCTGTAAAAGGGGCTTGTATCACTCCTGGCAAAAAATGAAAAGCCGCAACCGTTGCAATCAAAAATGCGGACACATCCAACTGAACGAGCAGTGTATAAATAGCGACATTGGAAAACCATGCCCCAAAATAGGAGATAAGTTGAATAAGGCTTAATCGGCGTAGTATTGCTTCATCTTTTAATAATTGTACATAGTGCCGCACATAACCTCTTTTTTCTGTATTGTATCCATGGAACATTTAATGCTTTATAAGAAAATAGTCAAATCATCCTCACTTGTACTAAATAATTTTTTACTATTGTCGATACTATGT
This sequence comes from Sulfurimonadaceae bacterium, assembly GCA_041548245.1. Lineage (GTDB taxonomy): Bacteria > Campylobacterota > Campylobacteria > Campylobacterales > Sulfurimonadaceae. The sequence goes on along the minus strand of JBFESZ010000042.1, from coordinate 12,766 downwards.
CTAAGATTATTAACAGAAGGCTGAATTATGGAGATTTTTAATAATATTGCCAAACAACAAAGTACTCAAGTACAAAGTGAACAAAAAGGTGTGGCTGCACAGGAAGCTGTGCAAAAAGTAAAACCACAGGTTGATGTAAGTCAACAAAATAATAATGAAAATAAACCCGTGACATCCGAAGCAGAAGCGCGAGAGCTTATTGATTCACTCAACAAAGCGTTAGATCCGTTTAATACATCTCTACGTTTTGGTTTTGACAATAGTAGTGAAGTCTTTTATGTCTCTGTGATCGATACAAAGACTTCAGATATGATTCGTCGATTTCCGGTCGAACAGGCATCGACTCTGACTGCCAAGATGAACGAAGTCACGGGTATTATTTTCGACGAAAAAGGATAAGTTATGGCGGGTTCATTAAGTTCATTAGGGCTTGGATCAAGTGGCGCATTAAGTGCTGATACCATCGAAAAGCTTAAAGCAAATGATCAAAAGATACAAATTGATCCTATTAAAGCCAAAATTGATTCAATTTCACAAAAGAACAAAGCATATAATTTAATCAGTTCTTTAATGTCATCATTAAGTGCTAGTACGGGCAGTCTAGGAAGTGACTTGCTATATCTTGATCGTTCCACTTCAGTTACAGGCAGTGCTGCCAGTGTTACTGTTTCGTCTGGTATTTCTGCTCAAAATTTCTCCATTGAGGTCACTGATCTAGCAACAAAAGAGATACAAGAGTCCGATGCTTTTGCTTCAAAAACTGCGTCTGTGGCAACCGCTGATGGAACCATTCAAATTTCTGTTGGTACAACAAGTTTTGATTTTGATGTTACTACTACTACGACGCTTGAAGAACTTGCCCAAATGATTAACGATAAAGCGGGAGACAACATGAAAGCGCAGGTTCTGAATGTTGCAGACGGAGACTACAGACTTATTCTGACCTCTCAAGACACGGGTGCTGATCAAACAATTAGTGTAACTGACTCTTCAGGTATTCTTGCACAGAACCTAACACAAGCAACACCAATACAAGCAGGCAGTGACGCCCACTTTAAATATAATGGAATCGATTTTATTCGTAGTTCTAATAGTATTGATGATATTGTTTCTGGTATAAAGCTAACGCTCAATGAACCAGGTACAAGCAATATATCAATCTCTCAAAACAGTGACAAGATCGTTGAAGAGATGAAAAGTTTTGTCACAGCCTATAACACATTAATGAAAGAGATAGACAATTCTCTCACATCAGATGTGGAAAAAGGTACGGTTGGTGTGTTTAATGGTGATAACACATTCAAAACCCTTGCAAGAGAAATTAAAGGAGCTCTTTTCTCTTCTGATGGAAATGGTAATTCTCTGGCCGGCTTTTTCTCTACAGTCAACTCATCTGGTATCACACAATCTGCCTTTGATTTGACACAGGATGGAACTTTAGTCTTTAATGAAAGTGTTTTCAAAGAAAAATTCAATGAAGATCCTTCTGCGGCAGAAGAGTTTTTAAAATACGCATCTGATGCAAATGGAAATCAAGTCGATGGTGTTTTCAATCGTTTGGATAATTTCCTCGACAAACAAGTTGGCTACAATGGAACCTTCACGGCATTTGGAGACAGTCTTAACAAGCAAATTTCAGATCTACAAGACGAACAGACTCGTTCTCAAGCGCTGCTAGATGCACGATATGAAAGTATGTTTCAACGATTTGCCGCGTATGATCGTATCATAGGTGGACTTGAACAACAATTCAGTGCATTGAGCCTTCAGATTGAAGCCGCCATCAATGCAAAAAAATGAGGAAAATAAGATGAACAATTCACTTGCTTATAATACGTATGCACAAAATGATATTCGTATTGAATCACCACAAAAATTAATTGAAATGCTATATGAGGGTATTCTTCGCTTTAATATGCAAGCCAAGCGTTCAATCGAACTCAATGATATTGAAAAACGAACATATTGGATCAACCGTTCTAGCGCAATTTTAACTGAATTACTTAATACACTTGACATGGATGCTGAAGGTGATTTAAGCAATTATTTACAAGGCCTATATATTCATCAATTACAGACTCTTTCTAAAGCGAATATTGAAAATGACGTTACACTTATTAATGATGTTAATCGAGTCATAAAAGGTTTACTCGAAGCATGGAGAGAGAGCACTCAAATTGCAATGGATTAAAAACCTTAAAATTGCCATCATTGAAGAAGATGAAAACAAAATTGACAATCTCATTCAGCAACTTCCTCAATTTAACTCGTTAGAACAGATGCAAGAAGCTGCCCATCTAATGCAAGAGGCATATAAACTTTTAAAGCTCAAAAAAGATCACGCAGCAGCCAGTTTACTAAAGATAAAAAAACAAAAAGAGTTTTTGCAAACAACTTCCACTGCCAAGACTTCATTTGATCAGAGCCATTAGGCTTTTCAATCATCTCCTTCATTTTTTCAACTATTTATCATCTTAATTCAGGTAGAATCGCGCTATTAATTACTCTCTCTAAAGGGATTTCATGAAAAAAGAAGTAAAAAAAGTTGTTTTAGCCTATTCAGGCGGTCTAGACACAAGTGTAATTTTAAAATGGCTACAAGATGAATACAAGTGTGAGGTTGTTACTTTTACTGCTGATCTTGGGCAGGGTGAAGAACTTGAACCTGCACGTGCAAAAGCACTGGAACTTGGCATTAAACCTGAAAATATCTTTATTGATGACCTTAGAGAAGAGTTTGTAAAAGACTTTGTTTTCCCTATGTTTAGAGCCAATGCTATTTATGAAGGTGAATATCTTTTAGGAACTTCTATCGCACGGCCACTGATCGCAAAGCGTCAGGCAGAAATTGCCAAAATTACCGGTGCTGATGGCGTAGCTCACGGAGCAACAGGAAAAGGTAATGATCAGGTCCGTTTTGAGATGGGCTACCTTGGCCAAGATTCTACATTGACTATTATTGCTCCATGGAGAGAGTGGGATCTGAACTCTAGAGAAAAACTGCTTGCCTATGCTAAAGAACATGGCATAGCTATTGACAAGAAACACCTCGATGAAAACGGTAATCCTAAGGCGAGTCCTTACTCAATGGATGCGAACCTTCTACATATCTCATACGAAGGTCTTCACCTGGAGGACCCTTATGCAGAGCCGGAAGATGCTATGTGGTTATGGACCAACTCTCCTGAAAATGCACCGGATGAAGCTGAATATATTGAAATCGGTTACGCCCATGGAGATCCGGTTACCCTCAATGGCGAAGAACTTTCACCGGCAACAATGCTCAAGGCACTTAATGAGCTTGGAAATAAACACGGTATAGGGCGTATTGATATCGTTGAGAACCGTTTTGTCGGTATGAAAGCACGCGGATGTTACGAAACTCCGGGCGGAACTATCATGCTCAAGGCACACCGTGCTATCGAATCGATTACCCTTGATAGAGAAGCGGCTCACCTGAAAGACGAAATGATGCCTCGTTATGCCAAACTCATCTATAATGGGTTCTGGTTCTCACCTGAGCGTGAGATGCTTCAAGCTTCTATTAACAAATCTCAAGAGTTTGTCAACGGTGTTGTCCGTCTCAAACTATATAAAGGTAATGTCATCGTTGTCGGGCGTCAATCAGTTGACTCACTTTTCAATGAAGAGTACTCGACTTTTGAAGAAGATGAAGTATACAACCAAAAAGACGCAGAAGGTTTTATCAAACTTAATGCACTTCGTTTTATCATTGCAGGTAAAGCACGAAACAAATAGACTGCTTACACTGACACATATCTTAAGGGCACCTAAATATTGCTGCCCTTATGCTTTACTTATAACTTCTTTTCAACCAGTAATAAGTACTATTTTAAAATAAATAATCAAAAGGTCTTTCTCCATGAGCACAGAAATGAAAAAAATCGATCCTGAATCAGCAGAATTTAAAGCAGAGCTACAAAAAACAGTTAAATTCACCGATAAAGTTGTTCAGCAGTTTGGTTTTGCCTATAATCCTGACGCAGCTATCAACGAAGGTATTCAAATGGGCTTAACACGTAACAAGCTCATCTATGACAAGCGTTATTGTCCCTGTTTCTTTGTTACAGGTAACAAAGAAGAAGACCGCATCTGTCCATGTAAGCCTGCTATAGAGCATGAGATACCAAATGACGGGGTTTGTCACTGCCAGATCTTTTGTACACCGGAATATGCAGCGGCCAAGGCACAAAAGGATGAATTGGAAGCCGTCACGCATGAACACTCACGTGGACTTACAACAGCAGAGTGTGAAGCCCTGCTCTCTCAAAGTGATATAGATTCAGACGAACTTATCTCTTTAATCGAAGCACGTGATTTAGGTATGGTTGACTTTGAGCTCATCGACGTAAGAGAGTGGATGGAGCATCGTATGGGTCATATTAAAGGGACGAATGCACTTGTACCAACAACCAGCTTCTTCGCTTCACTAGATGAGGCTAAACTGGATAAGAACAAAAGTATTGTCGTCTATTGTCATGTCGGAAGCCGAAGTGCTCATTGCCAACGCGTTCTCTCAGATATGGAATTTAAAAACGTCATCAATCTTGCACATGGAATCTCCGGATATCACGGAGAAGTTGTACGCTAAGCAACCTTTAGGTGTAATCTAAGAGCAAATCTGCTAAAATCGTTTACCTATTAACTATAGTAAAGAGAATGCAGATGAAAGTATTATTAACAAAAGATGTCAAAGGCCTCGGCAAAGCGGGCGAAATTAAAGAAGTAAAAGACGGTTATGGTCAGAACTTTTTGATTGGGAAAGGCTTTGCAAAAGCAGCAACTAACGCTGTAATCAACCAGCATAGAGCCGAAGAGAAGAAAAAAGCTGAAAATGAAGCAGCTGAACTGGCTCATCTAAAAACCATCAAAGAACAACTCAGTACATTGACAACAATTATCAAGAAAAAAGTAGGTGAAACCGGTCATCTATTCGGTTCTGTGACTAAAGATGAAATTGCTCATGCTGTTGAAGAACAACACAATATTCTTATTGACAAAAAACACATAGTGCACAAACTCTCAATGAAAGAACCTGGTGAATACGAGATCGATCTTAAACTTGGTCATGGACTACATGCGATGATGAAGATCGATATTGTTAGTGAATAATAGAAGGCTCTAGATGTTTGATGCAACTACCATACTCGCCTATAAGGGTAAAAACAAAGCCGTGATCGGCGGAGATGGACAAGTCACTTTTGGTGATGCTGTCTTAAAGAACAATGCAACCAAGATTCGAACCCTATACAAAGGAGAGATCCTTGCAGGGTTTGCCGGTTCCACTGCAGATGCCTTTAATCTTTTTGATATGTTTGAAGGTTTTTTAGGTGAACGTAAAGGCGATCTTATCAAAGCTGTTATCGATTTTTCCAAAGCATGGAGAAAAGATAAGGTATTACGCCGTCTTGAAGCAATGATGATTGTATTAAACCGCGAGCACATCTATATTTTAACCGGTAACGGAGACGTTGTTGAACCTGAAGATGGTGAAATTGCATCGATTGGAAGTGGCGGTAATTTTGCTATTTCAGCGGCGCGTGCCCTTAAACGTCATGCACAGATGGATGAAGAGGCTTTGGTAAAAGAGTCTCTACAGATTGCCTCAGAACTGTGTATTTATACCAACAATAATATCAAACTTCTATCCTTGGAACACTAATGAATATGACGCCTAAAGAAACCGTTGCCTATTTAGATGAATACGTTATCGGCCAAGATGATGCTAAAAGAACAATAGCGATTGCTCTTCGTACACGATATCGACGCATGCAGCTTGATGAAGAGCTTCAAGACGAAGTCATGCCGAAAAACATACTGATGATCGGTTCTACCGGTGTGGGCAAGACAGAAATAGCACGCCGTCTCGCCAAGTTGATGAACCTTCCTTTTATCAAAGTCGAAGCAAGTAAATATACTGAAGTCGGTTTTGTCGGACGGGACGTCGAGTCAATGATACGTGACTTGGTCATGACTTCGATCGGTATTGTCAAGAAAGAGCATCAGGAAAAAAACATTGAGCAAATTGGCAACTATGTGATTGACAAGATTGTTGACAAGCTTCTACCCCCACTTCCTCTTATGGCCAGTGCTGAAAAAAAAGAGGAGTATAAGAGCTCCCGTGCAAGAATGAGAGAGCGTGTTATCAATGGTGATATGGATGAAAAAATCATTGAAATTGAAATGCCAAGAACCTCTATCGACTTCAATGACACTAACATGCCGCCGGAGATGGCAAAAATCCAAGAATCATTTTCTCAAATGTTTTCTGGTTTAAATAAAGAAGAACTCAAAAAAGAGGTCTGTGTCTTTGATGCAAAACATATCCTCAAATCAGAAGCAGGTGATAAGCTCTTAGACATGAACAGCATTCAAAAAGAAGCCCTAAAGCGTGCAGAAACAGGTGGAATCATCTTTTTGGATGAAATCGATAAAATCGCTATTGGTGCGAAGAACGACGGGCGGAGTGATCCAAGTAAGGAAGGTGTTCAAAGAGACCTTCTACCTATTGTCGAGGGTTGTGATGTCACTACTAAATTTGGTCAAATAAAGACTGACCATATACTCTTTATTGCCGCCGGTGCTTTTCATGTCAGTAAGCCAAGCGATCTGATTCCTGAATTACAAGGGCGCTTTCCTTTAAGAGTCGAACTCAATCCTATGACAGAAGAAGCACTTTACAAGATTTTGACACAAACAAAAGACTCTCTACTTCGTCAACATGAGGCCCTTTTGAAAGTTGAAGGCGTTGAACTTAGCTTTGATGATGAAGCGATCAAAGCTATAGCAAAACTGTCCCATACCGCCAATGAAAAGACAGAAGATATTGGAGCAAGACGTCTTCATACGGTCATTGAAAAAGTCATTGAGGACATCAGTTTTGATGCAGATGAAAAAGCCGGTGAAAAGATTATCATCACAAAAGAGCTTGTGCATGAAAAACTGGATATGCTCATCGAAGATGAAGACATAGCCCGATACATATTATAAGGATAGCCATGAGCCCTAGTAAAACTGATTCCACTGAGCAAGTAAAAGATGAGTTGAGTAAAGAAGCCACAAAAAGTGGCTTTGTCGCCATAGTTGGGCGTCCTAACGCAGGTAAAAGTACACTGATGAATGCCCTGCTTGGTGAAAAAATCTCAATGGTTTCCCAAAAGGCCAATGCTACACGTAAACGTATCAATGCTATTGTGATGCATAAAAACAACCAAATAATTTTTGTGGATACACCTGGTCTGCATGAAAAAGAGAAGATGCTTAATCAATTCATGATGGAAGAAGCACTTAAAGCGATAGGAGATTGTGATTTAACGCTATTCCTTGCGCCCGTCACCGACTCTACCGAAGATTATGAAAAGTTCCTAAAACTGACAAAACGCCCACATATAGTACTTTTAAGTAAGATTGATCATGTCAGTAATGAAAAAATTCTACAAAAAATCCAAGAGTATCAGAGGTTTCAAGATAATTTTTTAGGCGTTATTCCTGTCTCTGTGACCAAAGGTGGTATTGGATTTGAACAAATACTTGACGAGATATCAAAGCACCTTCCCGAGTCTCCCTATCTATACGATCCTGATGATCTGACTACTGAGATGCTTCGTGATATTTATAGAGAGTTTATCCGAGAAGCTATCTTCAATAATATCAGTGACGAGATCCCTTATGAGTCTGATGTCCTGATTGATAAGGTAGAAGAACTGCCTAATCTTGAAAAAGTTCGTGCCACTATCATCGTAGAAAAACAGACCCAAAAAGGGATAATCATAGGAAAAGGCGGTGCTGCAATCAAGCGTATCGGGAAAGATGCTCGTGTGCAAATTGAAAACCTAATCGGTAAAAAGGTCTTTTTAGACCTATTTGTATCCGTTAAGAAAGGCTGGACCAATGACAAGAAGTTTCTTGAAGATATAGGTTACAAGTTTTAGGAGATTTATGCGTTATTTTCTTATCCATATACTGCTACTAACTTTTGTTTATGCCAATGATGAACTTCTAAACCTCTACCGGAAGGAAGGGACACAGGCTGTTGAAAAAGTTTTTGATAATGAACTTGCATCTAAACGTTATTGGGAAAGTAAACTTGAAAACATCGATACACGTTTTGGCTATTTAGAGGGAATCAATCATCTATTGGCATGCAATAAAGATAAAACTTCTTTGAAGTTATACACCAAAGACAGTAATAACTCATTTGTTCTTAGCAATGACTTTTCCGCCTTTATAGGAAAAGTAGATGGAGACAAACAGAAAGAAGGTGATCTTAAAACACCTATTGGCATCTATAAGCTCATTCAAAAACTTGATCACGTAGACCCTTTTTACGGCCCGCTTGCCTTCGTTACTTCTTATCCTAACTCTTTTGATAAGATAAGAGGAAAAAATGGTTCAGGAATCTGGGTCCATGGTTTGCCTCTTAATCAAAAACGAGATGATTACACTAAAGGGTGCATAGCTATTGGTAACAAAGATCTAAAATTTATAGAAAAACAGATTGACTTTAAAAAATCATTTGTCTATATAGACACAGAGCCTTTTCCATCAGTAAAAAAAGAGACCCTTTCTGTTCTATTAAGTCAACTTTATTCCTGGCGAAAAGCATGGAAAGAGAGTGATGTTGAGGCTTATCTAAACTTTTACGACAAAGATTTCAAGCGTCTAGACGGTCTTGATAAAGAGAAGTTTTCAAACTATAAGAAAAGAGTCTTTGCTAAGAATGAATACAAGCAGATTCATTTTAGTGATATCAACATCTTGCCCTATCCTATACAAGGAAGAAAAAATATCTATTTGATAAGTTTCCATGAAGAGTATGAATCAGCAAGCTATCATTTTAGTGGCGAAAAAGAGCTGTATATTCAACTGGATGCTTCTAGATTTACTATTTTAGCCGAGAAATAGATGAAACCCTTTTTACTCCTTGTTATATTCTTGACCTTTTTACATGCCTACAAAAAGTTTGATCTCTATAAGCTTGAAGGAAAGCAAGAAGGGCCAACGCTTTTAATCTTCGCCGGTATTCACGGAAATGAACCGGGGGGATACTATGCCGCATCAATACTTGCCAAACATTATTCTATACAGACGGGGAATCTATGGGTTACTCCCAATACCAATAAAGAGAGTATCCTACAATATAAACGAAGTATCAACGGTGACTTAAATCGAAAATTCTCCAAGATATCGCAAGATGACCCTGATCTCGGCATTATCAATGAAGTCAAAACACTGATCACAGACCCACAGGTTGACATCATTTTAAACCTGCATGACGGACATGGTTTTTTTCGTCAAGAGTATCAGAACACTATTTTTAATCCAGGTGCATGGGGTCAGACATGTGTCATAGACCAGCTTACACTTGACAACAACAACAGTTATAAAGACCTTGGTTGTATTGCAGAAAAAGTGAGTAAAAAACTGAATCAGCACCTGTTGCAGAACCACCATAGTTTCAATGTCCGTAACACGCAAACAAAAAAGAAAAAGAATGAGATGCAGCACTCTCTTACCTATTATGCAATTAACAACAACAAAGCTGCTTTCGCAATCGAAACAAGTAAAGAATTAAAAACAACGGATCAAAAGATCTATTATCAACTACGTGCTATTGAAGCATTTATGCAGATAATGGGAATAGACTACCAACGTGACTTTGAACTCAACTCGGAAAACATACAAAAAATTACAAAAAATAACGGAAATATAGTAATAAATGACAATATATCATTAAATTTGGATGACTTAAGAAAAAATTTAAGTTTTATTCCGCTACAATCAAATAAGAACGAGTTATCCTTTAGCCATCCCCTAGGAGAGGCGAAAGAAGATAATGGGTTTATTGATTTGTATGTTGGGCACAATCGGATTTCACGTTTGAGCAAGACACACTTTCCAATTGAAAAGTGTGAAGGTCCCTTTGAAGCTATTATCGATGGAAAAGTAAAATCCATCGATTTACCTTCAGAAGTCAACATTGTGTCCGATATAGTTTTTAATGCACCAGAGGGTTATCGGTTGAACGTCATTGGTTTTACTGACCCACGGTACAGAAATGAATTGGGCATGAAAATTGCAGAGTCATCATTAATAAAACGTTTTTCACTTGATCGTGAACAGACGCGCTTCAGAGCTGAGTTTTATAAACAAGATGCTTTTTGTGGCATGGTGATTTTAAATTATGTAGCTAGGATAAACGAATGAAACAGAAGCAAGCCTTCTCCAGTACAATATCTGCCAATCCTTATAATAACACTTATTATACAGGTACGACCACTCAGATTAAAGTTGCTGAGAAACCTCAATATTTAAAAGACCAGTATGCTATCTCATATCTCAAGACACAGGATTTTATTACGACGCAAATAGCCGTAAGTCAAAATATTCCTGAAGATGACATAGCTGATGCAATTGAAAGTCAGATTTATGAAGAACTTGGTCTTGATATGGCTATTGAATATCAGATCAACTTTGTTGAATCTGCTGATGAAATCAAAGAGGGAAACAAAAACTATCACGTATTTGTAGTCGATCCCTTAAGCATAGAAGAAGCATTTACAGGTGTGACAGAACAGATCAAGTATATTGATCAGATTATACCGGCCCCTCTTTTACTAAGAAGTCTCTATAAAAAAGAGATTATTGAAGATAGTGGCACACACTGTTTTATCTATTTTCAATCGGATGATGCTTTCTTAACACTCTATGATGACAGAGAATTCCTCTACACCAAGTCTTTAAAATATTCATTCACACAGATGCATGAAAGATACTGCGAACTTTTAGGCGAACAGATAGAGCTTTCTGAATTCATAAAGTTATTATCCGAAGAAGGACTACGTGGCAGTGAAAGCGAGAACCAGCAGTTTCTAATCAAACTCTTCGGAGAGGTTTTCTTACATATTAACGATGTCATGACCTATTCAAAACGTGCTTTTGAACTGGAAAGGATCAACAAAGTCTATATCGGCTCTGAGGTTGGTGCCATTGTTGGTATGGATGAATATTCTCAAACATACCTCGGATTAGATTCAAGTGACTTTGATTTCAACTATGGCTTTGAAACTGAAGAGTGGTATATCGATCAACTTCATTTACTGATGCACCTTACGGCACAGTTAGAAGCAGAAGACAGATATGACTGTAACTTCACTCGTTTTCCACGCCCTCCTGCATTTGCAAAACGCCCAAGTGGTCAATTAATCTTAACAGCTGCTGCTGCTGCCGTTGTTGCGCTAATTTATCCTGGTGTATATTGGACCTTGGATGGTATTGAGTCTGTTAAAAAAGCTGCACTGACTTCTGAGCTCAATGAACTCAGTATTAAAAGAAAAGACAGAGAGAGCAAAATCAATCACCATACGGCTGAAGTCAATAAGGTCAAAAAACTTGTTGACAATGAAATAAAAGCCTTGGAAGAGAAAAAGAATGTCTTGACACAAATACATGATGTCAAGGTTAACTATCCAATGAAGGCAAAACGAATCTCTGATCTCACAAAGGACCTAAACAAATACAGTGTCAAACTTAAGGACCTGCACTATTCAGAAGATACTAAAACAAAAGAGAAGAAATTTGAATTGCATCTTTTGTCAAGTAAAGATAAAAGGATAACTGATTTGATTGAATGGTATACGAAAACACAAGCTGAAAAGTACAGATTCACCATCGAAAAAATCGAGTTTGACAAAGAAAAGAAAATATACTCTAGTGTATTGAAGGTGGTGCTAAAATGAGTTTAGAAGATATTTTAGGCGATATAGACAAGTCATTCGCAGAAAAAAAACAGCAAGAAATATATATGACCTATGTCATGGTGGCAGCTGCTTTTATCGCTGCTTCGTACCTGTTCCTTTGGGATAGTGCCGAACTTGGATTTAAGAAGACACAAAAAGAGGTAGTTGAGATCCAAAAGAAGATCACTGATCATAGCAACTATCTTAAATGGAATCCTGAAAGTAAAATTGCATCTTTGAAGGCTCAAACGATAAAATTAAAACAAGATTTTGTCACTCTGAAAGATCAGTCTGAATACATCAAATATAAAATAGAGCAGATATCTAGCTTGTATTATGATGAACAGGCCTGGGGTCAGTTTATTGATTCAATTTCTGAGAATGCGAAAAAACATGGTGTACAGCTCACCTATTTGTCTAATCAGTTCTCAGATGACAAAAAAACTTTTGGCCATGTTCTTGATATTGGTGTCAAGGTAACAGGAAACTTTCATAGAACAATGAACTTTATTAATTCGCTTGAGCAGAGCTTCTTGGTCGTCGACATTCATAATCTCGACCTATTCGCGACTCAAACTGTTGACAGTGAATTGAAAATCTCTGTTTGGGGGATAACATACTGATGAAAACACAACTTATAAGCATTATCTTTTTAAGCTCTTCTCTCTATTGTGCTGAAGCCAATATGGCTTGGGTTGATCAAAAGATTGAAGAAATCAAGCCACAAAGAAAGGGTGTAAGCAGCGGATTCATAGCGTCACTGAAAAATCCTTTCATAATTGTTAAACCAGAAAGTAAAGGCAAAGGCAAGGGAGGCGCTTCAGCTTCTACATCAAAAAAAGTCTCAAGTGATTCTAAAAAAGTCGCTCTCAAGAAAGATATGAGCAAAGAGCCCTTGACGTTGCAAATAGTACTTAATTCGTCTGCTCTGATAAATGGAAAATGGTATAAAGAAAATGCCACAGTAAGGGGATACAAACTGACTGAAATTCAGAGTAACAGTGTTG
>JBFESZ010000041.1:0-16651 GCA_041548245.1 Sulfurimonadaceae bacterium | reverse complement strand
TCTACCCACATTACATCATTAACTTGAAATTTACCATTACCTACAGCAATAGCACCGGCATTTGTATTTGCTGTTGGTGTATGAGCACTGGACCATGTGTTGTTAACCAGATTATTTTCTAGGCCAAGAGTAGAAACTGCTGTCATGCTGATTCCAGCAGACACACCTTCCGTAAGATCTGCCGTAAGACCTAGATGTAAAGCAGCATCACCAGCGCTTGCTCCTGAATCAAACATATCAGGTGCACCTGTCGCATCTAAATCTGTCGTACTATAATAAAGTTTCGCATCACCGTTTACTTTTACATTATCAATCGCATATGCATTTGCACCCAATAAAAGTGCTGCAACCATACTCATTTTTGCCAGTTTCATTCATTCTCCTTAAATAAAGCTTGACTATCTTTTTTATTTTGCCAGACCAATTCTAACACACTTTTCTTAAAAAATTCCAATGTATTTTTATAATTTTAATATTTAAGTTTAAAATTATAATACCTATTAATGGGCTTTATCACATATTTATCACTCAACATATAAGTTATTAATGATATATTTATCATTTAAACTGATTGAATAGGCTTAAATGATATTTCAGCTTTTTATCTTTTTCTTGATATACTATAACTATTATAAACAAAGGCTACCAATGAAACGTTTCATTCAATTTTATTGCATACTAACAACAGGGCTTCTTCTTAGCGCTTGCAGTAACAAACCATTTACCCTACAATCCTATGCAGATAAGTATTTCAACAATAAAGAGAGCAATGAAACTATACAGAGTCATCGTGATATAAAGCCAGACAATAGAACCGTATCAGGCAATCAAACAGATGATAAAACAACAAACAGTACTATCAATAGTGGTACTGGTGCTGATGTCGCATGGTCAAGTACGTACAAAAGAGACAGTGAACGTGAAGAAAAAGGTGCTTTGCAGAAGAAACTTGATGCATGGATGACCGAAGAGTGGAACCCCACTTTTCAAGGTGATAAAGATCAGAGTGAAAAAGACAAAGAGGCTAGTGAGCATTTTACTATTCAGCACTATGTCGATAAAGCTGAAAAGTATTTCAAAAAGAAAGAGGAAGAGAGAAAAGGACAACCCCAAGAGCCTGCCCATTATGAGAAGATAAGTAAACTACCGGTAATCGGTAATTAACTCTTTACTATAACAATAAAACAGTCAAAACTGTTTTATTTCATATCCCAAGAAAGAACTGTTTTTCCTTCTTCATCTTTCTCGACTGCCGCCATCCCCATAATGTTATAGCCTGAATCAACATAATGTACTTCGCCCGTCACACCAGAAGCAAGATCAGAAAGAAGATACATAGAAGAGTTCCCTACCTGCTCGATCGTGACGTTCTTTTTAAGCGGTGCATTGATCTCGTTCCAGTTAAGGATCTTACTGAAGTCACCGATACCCGCTGCTGCCAATGTCTTGATCGGACCTGCAGAGATAGCATTGACACGACGTCCTGTAGGACCCATATCAACTGCCATATAACGTACCGTTGCTTCCAATGCTGCTTTGGCTACACCCATAACGTTATAGTTTGCAACATACTTCGGTCCGCCAAGGTATGATAAGGTAAGGATAGAGGCATCATCACTAAGCACCGGGGTCAGACGGTTAGTCAGATCGATCAAAGAATAAACCGAGACGTCCATTGCAATCTGAAACGCAGACTTGCTTGTCTTCATAAACGGCTCTGAAAGTGCCTCTTTCGGAGCAAATGCAACAGAATGCACTAAAAAGTCGATCTTACCGAAGTCTTTTTCAATAAGACCGGCAATCGCATCCATGTCAGCCTCATCACCGACATCAAGCTTGTAAACTTTATCAGCAGAACCGAATTCAGCCGCAATAGGCTCAACACGTTTTTTCAATGCGTCATTAAGATAGGTAAATCCCATCTCAGCACCCTGTTCAGCACATGCTTTTGCAATTCCGTATGCAATCGACTTATTATTTGCAAGGCCAACGATCAGACCTTTTTTACCCTTCATTATCACTAGTTTGCTCCTTCAGCTATTTTAATCATTTCACAAAAATTATGTGCATATAGTGATGCACCACCTACCAAAACACCATCCACATTATCAATAGACACAATCTCTTGCATATTAGAGACTTTGACCGAGCCTCCGTAAAGCAGCGGTCTGCTTGTCTTGGCCCTAAGATCAGCATGGATAGCTCTGATATCATCGTTACTTGGCACCAGGCCCGTTCCTATTGCCCAAACCGGTTCGTATGCGACAATAAGATTTTCATACTCCATATCGATACCTACAAGCTGTGTTTCAATATAGGCCATCAAAGCTTCTTGTCCCGCTTCTCTGGTCTCAAGTTTCTCCCCTATACAATAGACAATTGTATACCCGAGCTCTTGATAAAAAGAAAACTTCTTGGCAATCTCTTCTTGAGACTCTCCAAGTATGTGGCGGCGTTCAGAATGACCAATGAGAACCGTCTTGATACTGAACTCTTTTAACTGCTCAACACCAACCTCTCCGGTAAACGCACCATTGTCTACATAATAGGCATTCTGTGCACCGACGGTCGCACCCTGACCAAAGTTGTCAAGTGCCGTTAACGGTGGGAATACCATCACTTTTGAACGAATCTTGTTCGAACGTATAAAACCATTAACCTCATCCATATAATCACGTGTCTGCGCACGCGTTTTATTGGTCTTGAAGTTTGCAGCGACGATCAATTCTCTTCCTCACATATCAAAGGAGCCACACCAGGCAGTACTTTACCTTCTAAGAGTTCAAGCGATGCCCCGCCACCTGTAGAGATAAAGGTCATCTCTTCATCCAGGCCAATGCGTTGTACCAGGTCTGCTGTATCTCCACCACCGACTACTGTCGTCGCATAAGTATCAGCGATATAGTGAGCCGTTTTGTTTGAACCACGGGCGAACTTCTCCATCTCGTAGACACCCATAGGGCCATTCCAAAGAATCGTCTGTGCGTCGCTCAGCGCTTCACGGAAAAGACGCACCGTCGCTGGTCCGATATCCAGACCCATCCAACCTTGAGGGATCTCTTGTGCTGTCGTGATCTTCGTCGCTGAATCTGCTGAAAAGGTCTGAGCAGCGACCACATCAACAGGCAGATAAAGTTTTACCCCTCGCTTCTTCGCCTCATCCATAATATGAAGAGCATCATCGATCAGATCATCTTCAACCAAAGAGTTCCCAACATCATGGCCAAGCGCCTTGAGGAAGGTAAATGCCATACCCCCGCCGATAATCATCTTGTCGACTTTTGGAAGCAGGTTGATCAACGCTTCAAGTTTTCCCGATACTTTTGAACCACCAACAACCGAGACGAAAGGACGTACCGGACGTTTGATAAGTGCACCAAAGAACTTGATCTCTTTTTGAAGCAGGAATCCTGCCGCTTTATGCTTCTCATCAAAATGATGAGTGATGCCTTCTACCGAGGCATGCGCACGGTGTGACACGCCGAAGGCATCATTGATATAGACATCCGCCATATTCGCTAAAGTTTTAGATAGGATTTCATCATTCTTTGTCTCACCCTTTTCAAAGCGAAGATTCTCCAAAAGAAGTACGTCGCAACACTTCATTTTAGAGACTTTCTCAAGGGCATCTTCACCAACAACATCCTTAGCCAACATGACATCACGCTGAAGTAACTGATGTAATCTTCTTTGTACCGGTGCCAAAGAATATTTTTCAGAGAACTCACCTTTAGGACGGCCCAGATGCGATGCAAGAATAATCGCACAATCCTGGTCTAAGCAGTAATTGATCGTCGAAATCGCTGAACGGATACGTCTATCATCTGTGATATTACCGTATTCATCCATCGGTACATTAAAGTCACAACGGATAAATACCCTCTTGCCTTTGAAGTCTAAATCTTTAATCGAATGAAGCTGCATTGATTTCCTTACTAAAAATTATAGGTTATTTTGAGATATGAATCGCCATATCGACCAGGCGTGAAGAGTAACCCCACTCATTGTCATACCATGAAAGGACTTTGACAAGGTTGTTGTCGATCACCTGAATCGTATCCATTGCAACGACTGTACTAAGACTCTCACCTACAAAGTCTTGAGATACACGGTATTCTTCATCAACGCCTAAGATACCTTTATGCGAACCTTCACTTGCTGTTTTAAATGCTTCTTGTACCATCTCTAATGTCACATCTTTGTTCAGTGTGACTGTCAAATCCACCATGGAAACATCAGGCGTAGGAACACGAATTGCCTGACCATTTAACTTACCCGCAAGATTAGGGAGTACTTTTGAAATCGCTTTAGCCGCTCCTGTCGTTGTAGGAACTAGGTTTGTTGCGCCTGAACGTCCTTTACGCGGGTCTTTTTTGTGCTTGCTATCTAAAATAGGCTGTGATGATGTGTAGGAATGAATCGTTGTCATCAAACCATTTTTGATACCGAATGCTTCATCAAGCACTTTTGCAACAGGGGCCAGACCATTAGTCGTACATGAAGCGTTTGAGACAACAGCCTCTCCTGCATAGTCTTGCTCATTGGCACCAATAACAAAAGTAGGGGTATCATCTTTAGCCGGTGCGGAAAAGAGAACTTTCTTGATGCCGTTATCTAAATAAGCCTGTACACTCTCTTGCGTTAAAAATGCACCGGTACACTCTAATACCATCTCGGCTCCTGCACCGGAAAAGTCCAACTTAGCAGGATCACGTTCAGACAATATCTTAGCACGTTCATTTCCAATACAAAGATAACCGTCTTCAACCTTTACATCATTACGCGTGCCATGCACCGAGTCATACTTCAAATTATACGCAATCATCTCATGTGAACCGCTAGCATTAACCGCCACCAGTTCGATATCATCTCTATCTGCGATAATACGTGCCACACAACGACCAATGCGTCCCAATCCATTAATTGCAATTTTTAATGCCATATTTTAATACCTTATCCATTCCATATAGGGAAAAATATAGCGCGATTATACCTATTTTTGGTTATAATTCTCATAAATTATGGTGACGATGAAAAAAGCAATCTTTGGCGGAAGCTTTGATCCCCCTCATATAGGGCATTTAGAGATTATCAAACAGGTTTTAACCTCTCTTGATATAGATAAACTGATTGTAGTGCCTGCCTTTTTAAACCCATTCAAATCAAAATCTTTTGCACCGGCAGAACTTCGTCTAAAATGGCTAAAAGCCATGACAAAAGAGCTGGAGAATGTAGAAGTAAGTTCATTTGAAATTGATCAAAACAGGGCTGTAACCTCTATTGAAACGGTTAAGCACATACAAAATGATGGTGACATCATCTATTTGATTATCGGTGCAGACAATCTTCAATCCCTTTCAGCGTGGAAGAACTTTGAAGAACTAGACAAATTAGTCACATGGGTTGTAGCAACACGTAATGGGATAAGTATTCCAGACAAGTATATAACACTTGATGTCCACCAAGACATCTCCGCTACCGAGTTAAGGGAACAGGTCAATGAGGCCTATCTTGACAAGAGCATTGCCAATGAAATAATCACCTATTACAAGGATATAAACAATGGATAAACGTATAGAAAAGATCTCATCGGTTCTGGATAAAAACAAAGCTGAGAACATTGAGGTTTTTGACCTTAGAGGAAAAGACTACTTTGTTGATCAGGTCATCATCGCCTCTGCACTCAACGCACGCCATACTGAGGCACTTTTAAACTACCTAAAGACGGATCTTAAACCGGCAGAGAAATTTCTCGGAGTTGATATCAGTGATGAATGGATTGTTGTTGATCTGGGCGATATCTTAATACATATCATGACACCGGAGTATCGTGCAAAATACAATATGGAAGAGTTTTTGGGAGAAGTTGCTTCACTTCGTGAAGAGGACTAAACAGTAAACAATGTAAAAAGCATTGCTTTTTACATTTTATCCTTTGCCGTGATTCCCAACAAAGAAAGTCCTGTCTTAATTGACAAGGCCACAACGAGGAACAGCTTCAATATTTTCGCTTCATCTTCTGTACCAATCACCTTATGGTCATAATAGTACTTATGATAAGTACTTGCAAGACCCTTGAGATAATCTGTCAACTTTTGTATCTGACGCGAGTTAAACGCATCTTCAACGACTTCATTCAAAAGCATCGCCTCAAAGAGAAGGTTGTCGGCATCTTCTCCAAGACTTTTCAAGGAAGAAGCCATGATCTCTTCACGACTGATCTCACTTTTAGAAAGGATTGTCTGAATACGGGCATGTGCATAGTTGACATAGAACACCGGGTTCGAACTATCCGTCTTTTTCAAATCTTCAAGGTCGAACTCTAAAGCTGTATCTGACTTTTTCGAAGCAAACATGAAACGAAGTGCATCAGAGCCGATCTCTTCAACGACATCATTCATGCCGATGACCGTACCTGCACGCTTGCTCATCTTGAACGGTTCACCGTCCTTAAGCAGGGAAACCATCTGCGTCAGTTGGATGTCAAGGTTTTTCTCATCATGTCCCAAAAAGTTTGCCGATGCTTTTACACGAGCGATGTAACCATGGTGGTCTGCACCCCAGATATTGATATATTTGTCATAGTTTCTCTCAAACTTCTGGTTGTGATAGATGATATCACCCGCAAGATAGGTAGGACGTCCATCCTCACGAACGATCACCCTATCTTTTTCATCTCCTTTTTCAGAAGACTTAAGCCACTGCTTACCATCAATCTCTGTAACACCGCCGGAAGCCTGAAGCTTCTGCATAACCCTGTCCCAGTCTTCATAAAGCCCGGCTTCACTGACAAAGGTATCAAAATGCACGTTAATCGCACTGAGATCTTTGACGATCATCTCAAGAACTTCATCTTTGGCCCACAGTGCGACTTCTTTGATCTTCTCTTCATCCGTGAAGACTTCGTTCCCGTATTTATCAGCCGCTATCTTAGCCAGTTCCGTAAGATATTCGCCCCGATAATAGTTCTCCGGATACTCCACCTCGAGACCAAGGATATTTGACTGACCCTCGAGCATCAAAGAGGTTCCTAAAAGATCGATCTGATTACCCGCATCATTGACATAATACTCAGCAGTAATATCATGTCCAAGATGACGTCCTAAACGAAGAAGTGTATCTCCGTAGACTGCACCACGGGCATGTCCAATATGAAGAGGACCTGTCGGATTGGCAGAGACAAACTCTAAAAGGATCTTGCTTGATTCATTTCCTTTGCCAAATTCATCAGGATTTGCTAAAGCCCATGAAGCATACTCATCCAAGAAGTCTTCACTCAGCTTAAAGTTCAGGTATCCTTTGACTGCTTCGACATTGGCAAACATCTCATCCTTAGAGAAAAGCTCAACCAATTCTGCTGCAATGACCATCGGAGACTTTTTCAACTCTTTTGCCATAGCAAAGGCAATAGGCGTTGCGAAATGACCAAAAGATCGGTCACGAGGTTTCTCTAAGATAATATCACGTTGGATTTCGCTGCTAAGCAGCGCGAGGACTCGCTGCTTCAAGGTTAGGCTTGTTTAGTAGTATCAGAAGGTGCAGCTGTCTCTTCTGTAGATTCTGTTTTTTCAACTTTTTTTGGTTCATCCGATGAAGCCACTGTTGATTCTTCATCTTTCATCTCGTTTTTGAAATCTTTGATTCCTTTACCGATACCTTTTGCAAGATCCGGGATCTTTTTAGCACCAAAAAGTAGTACAACAATTCCAAAAATTAATAATAGTTCCATTCCACTTGGCATACCCATGGTTTTTCCTTTAAAAAAATAATCTTGTATTTTATCTCTTTGTTGCTGTAGAAATACTTATTAAGCGTTTTCTTCCCATGCATGGATAAACTCACTGATCTTCATCGACGGCATCTTCAGGCGCGATGCATGAGCAATTGAAATAAGCTGTTCCGCAGCTGCATCAAGATCATCATTGATGACAAGATAGTCATACTCACTGATACGCTGAACTTCACGCGTCGCCATCTCTATACGGGCATCGATAACAGCCTGATCATCCGTTCCACGAGAGTTAAGTCGATGTTTTAGCTCTTTTAATGAAGGTGTCGTGATGAAGACCGAAGTGGTAATATCGCCAAGACGGTTCTGAACGGCATCATGCCCTTGTACATCAATATCAAAGATAACGATCTTCCCTTCACTCAAAGCCTCTTTCACAGGCTTTATTGATGTTCCGTAGTAGTTACCATGAACTAAAGCGTACTCTAAAAAATGTTCTTCTTCTATATCTCTTTTGAACTCATCCTGATCGACGAAATGATAGTGCACTCCTTCGACTTCGCCTTCACGCATTGGACGTGTTGTTGTCGAGATTGAAAAATAATAGGGCCCTATCGCATCCTCTATCTTTTTGATTAATGAACTTTTTCCTGCTCCACTTGGTCCTGAAAGAACTAAAATTGCACCATTTTGATCCATAAAACTTATTTATCCTTATCGTTAAAAGAGATTTTTATATTCATATCCATGCCCTTCAAGGCCTCTCTTACATTCTTCTGCTTGAGTGTCTGTATTAAATTTTCCAAAGCCAGGATGCCCTCATCATCTGAAGCCGAAAGATCAATATTCTTGCTTAGATCATCTTTTTCAACAGGTACCTCATCAACGAATGCATCGACTTCACTCAATTCAGGATGGTCACTCTCTTCTATGTCACTCTTTCCTAGTGCTTCGATCAAGGCCTCTTCATTTAAAGAGGCAAACTCACTCTGGCCTACACTTAAATCTATCTCATCCTCTTCTTCATCCAAACTTGATTCAAGAGCTTCGATCTCATCACGTATCTCAGCTTCTTCCTCGTCTTCTACTGCTTCACCCAAGGCAATCTTCAGATCTTTTTCACTGATCGAGGCGAACTCATCATCGCCAATCAGCTCCTCATCAACCTCACTCAACAGCTCTTCTTCATCCAGCTCTTCTAAAGCTTCCTGTATCTCTTCATCTAAAGCATTTAAGTCAATCTCATCTTCTTCAAGAGTCTCTTCTTCTAAGTGATCTGTACTCTCCTCTTCGATCTCTTCGAGTAGTTCATCTAGCTGTCCTTCATCATTAGAGACAGTATTAAACTCATCAAGTTCATTCCCTTCTTCAAACTCCTCTAGCAGTTCTTCCGAATCAGGTATCTCTTCCAATTCATCAGCTTCTTCAAGAATTCCCTCAAGCCCTTCGACGTCCTCATCTTTAACTGTTTCATCAAGAAGTCCATCAAGTTCTGCTTCTTCTTCACTTGTTAACGCCAGTTCTTCATCCAATCCATCATCTGCTTCAGACAACTCTTGAAAATCCGCTTCATTCTCAGACATCTCTATCAATTCATCAAGTTCTGCTTCCTCTTCAGCCAGATCTATCTCTTCATCAATCTCCTCTTCTCTCTCAAGCTCTTCAAGCAGTTCTTCTGAAGTGGCCATCTCTTCCAACTCATCAACTTCCTCAAGAAACTCATCATCAAGAAGGCCTTCAAAATCATCTTCCTCAAGAGCTGTCTCTTCTATACCCTCAACTGCTTCACTCTCTTCAGATGGTACCGCATCATCTTGAACCTCTTCAAGCAAAGTATCCATATCTTCACTTGAAAGTGTTTCATCTAACACCTGATTATCTTCCGCTTGATCATCCAGTAAATCTGAGAATTCATCAGGTGCCATCTCTTCTTTTGGCTGCTCATCAAGAGTCTCTTCTGTATCAAAAACTTCAAGTAGCTCCTCTTCTGAGAGTCCGAGTTCTTCCGTCTTCTCTACACTTTGATCCAACTCTTTAATCGCTTCATCTAAAGACAGTGCTTCTTCATCTTCACTTTCTTCCGCCATCTCATCTTCTATATCGTCCAATACATCATTGATCTCATCAAGAGTCGCCTCATCGGCAAGTGTTGACGCGGTTTTCAACTCTTCTGCTATCACTTCCTCGGCAGACTCATCTTCTAAAGGTTCTTCAGCCTCTTCTAAAAGCTCTTTGACTTCCTTGACATCTTCTTCATCAAGAATACTTTGCGTCTCTTCAATCAACTCATCTTCAAATTCGTCTTCTGTTTCACTCAAACTTTCGACCAGTTCATCCTCATCTTCATGCTCAAGCTCCTCTAAGACATCATCAAGAGCGAAGACTTCATCTTCTGCCAAAGCTGTCTCTTCAATTTCAATATCCTCTTCAAGATCAACAATCCCTTCCATGCTCTCTGCCTCGTCCAGATCACTCAACTCTTCTATCGTATCCGATGTCTCTGGCAATGCAGCATCTTCCGCTTCAAGCTCTACGATATCAGAAGGTGCCATATTTGCAGATATCTCCATAAAAGTATCAACCAGATCTGTCGGTAAAAAAGGTTTTTTCAACTCCTGTGTGAAACCCTCTGGCTTCTCTGATGAACGTGACCCGATAAAACAGCTTTGTGAAAATGTAATTTTCTCATTTAATGCTTCGATAACTTCGGGAGTATATGAAGCATCATCAATCAACACAAGGTCAAATGAACCTGCTTCAACCTCCTCAACAGAGCCAGAAGAGCTGAGAGTATCTCCTGTCTTTTGGGCACTTAAAGTGACAAGTTTTCCGACAACCGGATTATCATTAATGAGGAGTATCTTCATATCAAAAACCTTTTGGTATATAATTACTATTTGGGCGGTTATTTGAATATATTCTAGCTAAAAAACCTCAATATGTGATGAAAAAGGGGAAGAACTTGCTGCGACTTTTAATATTTTTGCCTATTATTTTATTTTCCCAAGAGACTTTTTTGCTTCCTGATGATGCAGACCATCTTTTAGATAATATCAATACACAGATACAAGAAGCCCGTCAGGAAGTTTTGATCTTCACACCATTGCTAGATGATTATATGCTGATTAAACATTTAAAAAACACTGCAAAAAGAGATATCCCAGTGACAATCATCACTCAGGGCCCTATCGTGAAAGAAAACAAAATCCTTAGGCTGAGCCTGTTCAACAACATATCTATTTTTGCGCTGAGACCATTTAATAACTCCAAAAGACTTGAAGGCTCCTTGATCTGTATTGACAATCAGAAACTTTTTCTTCTTAGCGAGGATCTTAATAGCTCAATGATGAAGAAAAGATATTCCTTCTCGCTCTATAAAGAGGGGTCTTGCAATACAATCTTCAATACTTTGTTAAGACGCTGTAATATCTATTGAAAAACAAGGGGAAGACTGTTAAATGCCTCAAACATTTCCGCTTTAAAAATTCCCATAAAGGTAGCCAGTGTTGCAATGATAACGACAAAGGCAACCATGATCTTAATGGGAAATCCAATAACAAGAAGATTGAATTGAGGCATAGTCTTCATCAACATGCCAAATATCACATCGGCTAGCAAGGATAGAGCAATGATTGGAAAGGCGATCATAAATCCAACGACAAACATATTTGTCGTGGCTTTTAACATATAAGTAAAAAGTTCTTCTTTGAGTAAAAAACCGCCCAATGCCACCTCCGTTAAGGAATCATTGACAAATAGAAGTACGACATGATGCCCATCCAATGCCAAAAATATCATCAATGCCAGCAACGCCAGAATATTACTGATAATAGGCATTGATATCCCCGATTGCGGGTCCATCACCGAGGCCATTGAAAACCCCATGATAAACGATATCTGAATCCCCGCAAAAGTCATGATGTTCATGACAAGCTGCAACATGAGGCCAACCGTAAAACCCAAAAGAAACTCACTTAGTATAGCCAAGACGACATTAGGTGTCGTCACCTCGAGCTGAAGCGGGGGCATAACAGAGAAAAAAAGAACAGAGAATACAAAAGCCATTGATGTCTTCACCGTAACAGGAATAGAGGTATGCGAGAAAAGAGGCACCATAATGAAGAGTCCCGCAAAGCGAAAAAAAAGAAGTAAAAAACCAACGACATTTGCCGGTGTTAGAAATTCAATGACTTCCATTTTCCTCCCTAAAAGCGCTATTTGATCTTATGAAGTTTCATCTCTTGAAGCCGATATACATGATCACACTTCATAGCCAAGTTCTCTTCATGCGTTACCAAGACCATTGCTGCTGCTTCTTTATGTATATACTCTTTAAAGAGCTTCATAACGTCCAAGGCTGTCTCATGGTCCAGGTTTCCTGTGGGTTCATCCGCAAAGATGATACGTGGTTTTTTTGTTAATACCCTTGCGATCGAGACACGTTGCTGCTGTCCTCCGGAAAGCTCAGTCACCTTTTGATGAATGACCTCATTGATCCCTAGCCCCTTGAGGTAATCTTCATTGACACTGTTTTGAGAAAGAATAGCTGCTACCTCCAGGTTTTCATATCCTGAAAAGCCTCGGAAAAGATAATGGGATTGAAAGACCATCCCGATATCGTCTCTGCGTATTCTGACAAGCTCATCCTTTTTCAGTGTGTAGATATCCTTCCCAAACAGTTCAACCGTGCCTGCATTAGGTTTAAGTAAAGATGAGAGTATATGTAAAAGTGTAGACTTCCCACTTCCGCTGGCTCCGATGATTGCCATTGACTCATGAGTATGAAGGTCCAGATTAATATCATCAAAAAGAGGATAATCAAAGTTGTGTGCCAAATTCTTAGCATTAAGTAGTTGCATTGCGATTCAAACTTATTTTTTAAAAGAGATTATAAAGGGGTTTTACTTAAAAGCAGGAATAAGAAGAGGAAGCCTCTTCTTCGAAGAATAGAGATAATCCGAAAGGATTATGCCATTTGCGCAGCAACTTCTGCTGCAAAGTCTTCTTCTTTTTTCTCGATACCTTCACCAACTTCAAGGCGGACAAAAGCAGAGATTTCAGCTGTACCGCCAGCTGCTTTAGCAGCAGCAGCAACAGCCTCGGCAACATTCATCTTGTCATCAAGAACATAGTTCTGATCTAGAAGAGCTTGTTCTTTGTCAAGAGTCGTATTGTCTTGGATATAGCGAGCAAGTTGACCAGGAACGATCTTGTCCCAGATCTGCTCCGGTTTACCTTCTTCTTTCAATTTTGCTTTGATGTTCTCTTCAGCTTTTGCCAAAACATCGTCAGTCAATTGGCTCATAGAGATATATTCAGGAACGTTGATCAGTGGTTTTTTCAAACGGGCACGTTCTTCGTTCTCTTTTTTGATCGCTTCGATACGACCTTTTGTCTCAGCTTCTACGAAATCCGCATCAAAATCTTTGTACGAAAGTGTTGTAGGTTTCATCGCTGATGCATGCATAGCAACTTGCTTAGCCACTGGAACCATTGCTTCTGCAGTTTTTGCAGAATCACATTCGATAGCAACGATAACACCGATACGTGTATTTGAGTGGATGTAACCGTTAACCGCTACATTCTCATTACCACTTAGTGCTGCGATACGGCGGATTTCAATCTTCTCACCGATCTTAGCCACAGTCTCATCAAAATATGCAGAGAAAGCTTTACCTTCAAGTTGAGTCTGGCGTAGTGCTTCTACATCGGTACAGTCAGTTTCATAGGCCTGAGAAACTGTTTTAGATACTAGGTCTTTGAACCCGTCGTTTTGTGCAACGAAGTCTGTCTCCGAGTTAACTTCAACAAGCGTAGCTCTTTTGAAGTCAGGAGAAAGGTGAAGACCAATTGAACCTTCAGCTGCAATACGGTCAGCTTTTTTAGCTGATTGTGCAACACCACGTTCACGCAACCATTCGGTTGCTTTTTCCATATCACCATCACATTCAGTAAGCGCTTTTTTACAATCCATCATCGGAGCATCCGTCGCCTGACGTAGCTCTTTTACCATTGCTGCTGAAACTGCCATGATTATGCTTCCTCTGTTGATTCTTCTGCTTCAGCTTCAGCTTTCGCTTCAGCCACAACTTCAGCTACTTCTTCTTCAGTAGCAGCTACTTCTTCAACGATCTCTTCGTTTTGAGCACGACCTTCGATTACCGCTTCAGCCATCTCTTTACAGAAAAGTTGAATTGAACGGATCGCATCATCATTTCCAGGGATTGGGAAATCGATAAGATCAGGATCACAGTTTGTATCAAGTGGAGCAACAACTTTGATTCCAAGTTTACGTGCTTCTTTTACTGCGATGTGTTCTTTTACCGGGTCAATAACAAACATCATATCCGGAAGTTTTTTCATTGTGCGGATACCGCCAAGGTAAGACTCAAGCTTCTCTTTTGCACGACCAAGCATCAATGCTTCTTTCTTAGTAAGAAGTTCCATCTGACCGTTTGCTTGCATCTCTTCAATGATGTCAAGTTTACGGATTGATTTTTGCATTGTACCGAAGTTAGTCAGCATACCACCCAACCAGCGGTTGTCTACGTATGGCATACCACATTTTTCTGCTGCTTCACGGATAGCTGTACGTGCTTGTTTCTTTGTACCAACGAAAATGATTGTTTTTCCCTTCGCTGCTTCATCAGCAACGATCTGATATGTCGCACGGAAAAAACGAAGTGTTTTCTGAAGGTCAATGATATAGATGTTTTTACGAACACCGAAGATATATTTTTTCATCTTTGGGTTCCAACGACGTGTTTGGTGACCGAAGTGTACACCACATTCTAGTAGATCTTTCATGCTTACCATGATTATTCCTTGTGAGCCAAGCTTCAGCTTGACGTATAAATTTTTTGGTTTAGCCTCAGTGTCCCTTAACGAAGTAGGATAAGAATCCAGTCCGCAACCAATTCAAGGATTGACACTTGCATCTTTGCATTACACACATGTTTGAATGTAAATAAAGCGCGTAATTATATACAAATAATCATTCATATTTGCTGAAACATATAAAAAGCGTAGCGTTAGAAATGATTAAAATTTAAAAATCTTATATTACTTTGAAACGAAAATTCGTAGCATTCTTCTGTGTATATGTGCAATAAACAACTTGAAAAAAGAACTTTAAAAATAGTTTTATCTTATCTTAGATACCATGGACAGAATTATTTTGAATTTTTAATATTAATGTAAAAGTTAATGTTTGTCTTTCAAAATTTAAAAGGAGAGAGTTAAATGAACAAGCCTTTATTAGGATCTTTGATTGCTGCAACACTTTTGCTTGGTGATGCAAGTGCAGCAACAATGTATGAACGCTTTGAAGCGATGGAAAAAGAGATGATGCGTTTGCAAAACGAACTTGCAGACTTAAAAGCTGAAAAAGCAGCTGCTGTTAAATCTGAAGCTCGTGATGACGAGGAAGGTGATGAAGCAGATGAAGAAGAAGCTAAAGGACCAAAGGCCCAATATTCTGAAGAAGAGGCCGATGAGGAAGAGGGAACCAACGTCAATGAAGCAATCGAAGAGCTTCAAGAATCTGTCACCGAACTGACCAAAGCGACTTCAGGGAACCACCTCAAACTCGGTGTTGACTTTAGAACATCGTATGATATGGTCAATTATGAGATGGCTGACGGTTCTCGTCATGAGAACAATGCACTCTTAACGAACAGACTATGGTTGAACATGGACTGGGCAGCAAATGAGAACATCAGTTTTACAGGTCAACTTGCTTACCATAAGACATACGGTTCGCGCTTTGCTGTCAATCCAATGAGCCAAACGTCTATGCAAGATGGAAGTGCATTTGAAACATTTGACTGGACAGGAAACGAAAACCCCAATTATGATGGCGGACTTTATGTAAAATCGGCATACTACTTTTACAGAAATGATACATTCCTTGGTGCAGACATTCCGTGGACATTCAGCCTTGGACGACGTCCATCTACAAATGGACACCTTATCAATCTAAGAGAGAATGACCCGGCAGCTTCACCGTCTGGACATACGATCAATGTCGAGTTTGACGGGCTAAGCTCAAAATTCGGGCTGGAAAAACTTACGGGCGTACCGGGTATGTACATTAAACTATGTGCCGGTCAAGGTGCGACAGATGCGAAACCAATGTTCAGTGCCACTCCGTATGCGATGGACAAATCAGACAATACTTTACCTATCTACCTAGGCGGTTTCATCTTCGTACCGTACGACAACGGCCAGTTCTCTGTGGGTACACAGTTCTACGGAGCACAAAACCTGATCGATATGGACGATCCTTTCAATCCAACAGGCTTTGAAACAGTCGGTGACCTCTACAGCGGTTCGATCTACATGATGCTTAACGGTATCGGTAATGAGTGGTCTGAGTTCCTTGATGATACGACACTCTTTATCAGTGGAGCCATGTCACGCACAGATCCAAATGAGAATGGATCTATGCTTGGTTCCACTGAGATGGAAAACGGTTACTCTTACTGGGTAGGACTTAACATGCCATCACTCATCTCCGAAGAGGGACGTTTCGGTCTTGAGTTCAACCACGGTTCAAAATACTGGAGACCGGTCACATATGGTGAGGACACCATGATCGGATCAAAAGTCGCTGCACGCGGTAATGCTTATGAAGCCTATTTCACTGAACCGTTACTCGATGATGTACTCAGTCTTCAAGTCCGCTATACTTATATAGACTATGACTATTCTGGCTCTAATGGTTTCTTTGGAAGCACGACAGGTACACCAATGAAAATCTCTGAGATACCAGCTGCACATCCATTCGCAGGAAGTATCGTCGATAAAGCACAAGACCTTCGCGTCTATCTACGCTACCGCTACTAAAAACGACTTTCTCGCTTTACGCGGGTTTGTCACTTCTTCTTAACATTTTTTTCAACAACGACTTTAAAGTAATGA
>JBFESZ010000040.1:0-16748 GCA_041548245.1 Sulfurimonadaceae bacterium | reverse complement strand
CGTTTTTTAGATGATAATGTCAATTATATGATGACCTTTGTCCATGGTCTTCGAATGGATACTATTGCGGTTGCATATCTAATGATTATTCCTGTAATACTTCTGTCTCTTTCTCCTAAGTCTTTAGCAACGATTATGGATAAGGTTGTCCGCGGGTATTTCTTCTTGGTGATAATGGCCCTTGTCTATATGGAAAATGCGACCTTTCCATTCTTTGCACAGTATGATGTCAGACCCAACTATAAGTTCGTAGAGTATCTGGAGTATCCAAAAGAGGTGTTTGGTATGATCATGGCTGATTATAAATTGGCTTTGAGCCTGGCTTTGCTCATGATGGTACTTGTAGGATGGCTCTATGTTAAACTATCAAAAAGTGATTTTATAAGAGTGTTTGATGATGTTTTCTGGAGGCGTCTGGCCCTTTTTATTCCACTGGGTCTTCTTCTTTTTATAGGGATCCGTTCTTCCTTTGGCCATCGTGCCGCTAATAATTCTGATGCAATGTATTCGAGCAATCGTGTCATAAATGAGATCACCAAAAACAGTATGTATAGTGTTGCTTATTCAATCTATGCTAATAAAAAGTTTTCTAGTCAGGTGATTAAACAGTATGGAAAAATGAGTACAAAAGAGGCACTGCGTCGTACGGAAGAACGTCTTAACATACATAGTATCGATAAATACAGCCACTTTAGACGTATTGAAAAAACGCACTTTAAACAAGCTGAGCCAAAAAACCTGGTGATTTTCCTGCAAGAGAGTATGGGTGCCCAGTTTGTTGAAGCGGTAGGTGGAGAAGCCGGTATTACACCTGAGTTCAACCGGTTGGCAAAAGAAGGATTGTTATTTAGTGATCTTTACAGCAATGGTACACGAAGTATTCGTGGTATTGCAGGTATTGTTGCAGGGAATTTTGCTGTTCCAGGCAAAGGAGTCTTAAAACGGGCAAAGTCGCAAACAGACTGGTTTACCATAGCGCGTCTGTTTAAGCCACTGGGATACGAAACCAGTTTTATCTATGGCGGTGAGAGCCGTTTTGATAATATGAAAGGGTGGTTCTTGGGTAATGGCTTTGATAAGGTCATGGATCAAGAACGTATGGAGAACCCATGCTTCGTAGGGACATGGGGTGTGTGTGATGATGAAGTTGTCTCGTATGCAGATAAGGAGTATAAATCACTTAATGATGCTGGAAAACCATTCATGAGTGTTGTCTTTTCAACCTCCAATCACTCGCCTTTTGATTTTCCGGACGGTAAGATAGAATTGCTCAACGATGTTGATAAGAAGAGTGTGAAGAATGCTATCAAATATGCCGATTTTGCTATAGGACAGATGATTAAAAAGGCAAAAGATAGTGGCTATTATGATAATACTGTGTTTCTCATCGTGGCTGATCATAACGTCAGAGTCTATGGTGATGATATTGTGCCTGTAAATATGTTTCATATCCCGGGTTTGATCTTGGGTGGAGGTATTGAACCAGGGATTTATGAGAAAATCTCTACGCAGCCTGATATTATTGCTACAGCGCTGGACCTGGTTGGTGCGGACTTTACTTATCCAATTTTGGGTCACTCTGTTTTCAGTGAAAAAAAGCGGGAAATTGCCTTTATGCAGTTTAATGACAATTATGCTTTGATGGACTCAGACAAAGTTGCCGTACTCAGGCCGGGCAAGGAAGCAGGAACTTTTCTGTATGACAGGAATCAAAGTCTTGCATTGACAGATAAACATTTGATTACAACAGAGCATGACAATGAACTGGAAAAAGATGTTTTGGCTTTTATTTTAAGTATGAACCATTTGTATGACAAAGGGTTGTTTAGATAGCGATAGAAAAGTCTAATAACTTGTTTGCTTTTGCAGAGAGTGCTTTGAAGTCATGTATTACAGGCAATTGATAGGCTGGCTGCAGGCGTGCTGAGATAAGGTTTTTAATCGCTACATCGCTTAGACTCTCATCAAAGACCTCAAAGTAATTGTTGACAATATTTTTCTCAGCGATATTTTGAATGTTCTTTTCTTGTGCAAAACCTACTGCATTCTGAGTTGCTTTTGATTGGTGTGTCTCACTTTTTTGCGAGGACTCTGCATATGTCGGAAGCGTGTTTTGTAACTGCAGTTTCATCTTTGTTCTTATCTCGTTTTTATTTGTTTATTATTGTAGCACAAAAATGGCAGTAAGACAAAATCATAAGCTCTTGTCTTACTAAAATAGTTTAGTAGTTGTCAGCGACGAATTCTTTGATACGGCGTATCCCCTCACGGATACTTTCAATATCTGTAGCAAAGGAGAATCTGAAGTAACCATCTGATCCAAATCCAACACCTGGCACAACGGCTACACCCGTCTCTTCCAGTAGTTTTTTAGCGAATGTCAAAGAGTCTTGTTCTACTTTGAGTATATTAACGAAAAGGTAGAAGGCCCCATCCGGTTTAACCACAGAAAGACCATCAATGGCATTAAAAAGATCAACGGCTTCATCTCTTCGTGCAGCGAATGCCTTACGCATCATTTCGATATCTTTGTCTGCTGATCCATCAAGGCCGGTGATTGCAGCTTTTTGCGTAATTGAGCAGATATTTGATGTGCTTTGGCTTTGCAGTTTCTTCATTGCTTTGATAAGTTCAGTGTCTTTCGCAGCCAGGTAACCAAAACGCCATCCTGTCATGGCCACTGATTTACTCAGACCATTGATCGTAATGGTACGATTGTACATATCTTCACTGATAGCTGCAGCCGAAGTAAACTCTCCATCATAAACAAGTTTCTCATACATCTCATCACTTGCTACGAGCACATCTGTGCCTTCAAGTACATCAGCTAAAGCTTTTAGCTCTTCTTTTGTATAAACCGAACCCGTCGGATTGGAAGGTGTAGTCAAAATAAGCATCTTTGTTTTAGGTGTGATGGCATTTTTTAGTTGTTCAGGCGTAATTTTGAATGCTGTTGTGTCATCGGTATGGATCTCAACCACTGTACCACCACAATATTTTACAAGTTCCGGGTAGGTAACCCAATATGGTGCCGGAATAATGACTTCATCACCTTCATTGATTGTAACTTGAAAGAGATTGAAAAGTGAATGTTTGGCACCGTTGCTGACAATGATCTGATTAGCAGCGTATTCTAAACCGTTGTCACGTTTGAGTTTAGCACTGATTGCTTCTTTTAATTCCGGGATACCATCAACGGCTGTGTATTTTGTAAAACCGCTGTTAATAGCAGCAATAGCACTGTCTTTAATGACTTGAGGTGTGTCAAAATCAGGTTCTCCTGCTGAAAAACTGAGGACATCCTTACCGGCTGCACGGAGTTCTTGTGCTAGTGTTGACACTGCAATTGTGATGGATTCAGAAAGAATATCTATTCTATCAGAGAGCATGATTACCCTTTATAATGAAATATTGATTTAAGGAATATCAAGTCAAGATGACCTTGATCTTCAAACAATGAAATTTTGTGTAGAAATTATAGCGGATTTTCTTATAAATTTATATTTTTTATAAGAAAGGGTTTATGTGCAAACTGCAGAATCTTATGTCTTCATGGCTTTGATAAAGCCTTCATATATATGCTCAAGTTCTAAATCCTGCTCAAGAATCTCATTGTTGTCCTTGACCATGACATGCTCTAAAATTGCAACACGCTTGAGCAGGTATTCAAAGATCTCTTTATCGATATCGGGAAGTTTGTTGTGTGAAAAGGGGTCTTTACAGCGTCCTTTATCGACCACACGGGCAGGAATACCTATTGCAGTGGAACGATCAGGAACTTCTTTGACAACAACAGAGTTCGCACCGATCTTTGAGTTTTCACCAATGATGATATTTCCAAGAACTTTTGCTCCGGCTCCGATAACAGCACCTCTTTTGATAGTCGGATGGCGTTTTCCTGTTGTGAGATTGACACCGCCAAGTGTTACTCCTTGATAGATAAGCACATCATCTTCGATGATAGTAGTCTCACCGATAACAACGCCAGTTCCATGGTCGATAAAAACACGGCTTCCAATCGTCGCAGCAGGGTGGATGTCAATATTTGTAATGATTTGGTTTATTCCCATAATGATTCGGGCAAGTCTCTTCCAGTTACGGACGTAAAGCCTATTGGCAATACGGTACCATGCGATTGCCCACACGCCCGGGTAGTTGAAAAAAAGTTCCAAACGAGAGTGGATAGCGGGATCATTATTATAAACATTTGTAAAATCTTCTTTGATCTGTGAAAATAAACCCAATAAAAAGTCCTTAATTTGTTGTGCGCAAGTAGCTATTTTGATATAAATAGAGTTCTAACTTTTGAAGTGTATCACTTTTTTCTTCTTCTGTGATAAAAGTTGAACGCGCCAAAGTATTTTTTAGCTGGACTAAAATTTGTGTCTCATCATAACCAAGACTGGAAACAACATTTAAGAGACTGTTCGCTTCATCAATGTTTTCTATGGCGTAGCCTTCTTCTGAAATAAGGACACTACATTCGCTTGGGTGTGTAAATAGATTATGGTTCATTCCTAAGGTCTCTTGATAAGCACCGACATTGAAGAAACCTAGAAAATACTCCTCTTCATCCAGATCAACATCATGCAGGTACAGAGGTGAATTACTATCAAAACCTATCTCTCCGTCACTGTCACAAGTGATATCCCACAGGTTTGCTGATCGAAGTGCCGGTTCATCAAGCTTATGTAAAGGCATAATAGGAAAACGCTGTCCCAGACCCCAGTAGTCGGGGATGCTTTGAAAGATTGATGCATTGATGAGATAATGCTCCTGCAGTCGTGACTGTAGTCTTAGCAATTCTGTTTTAGGATAATCTCGGCATAAACGAAGAGCTTTTTTGATGATGACATGAACAAGCACTTCCGCATTGGAACGGTCTTGAAGGTCAATATAACCTAAATCAAACAGGGTGAAAAGTGATTCCATATGGTCAAGCGCATCATGAAGAAACTCAATGGCATTCTTCGCGTTAACGAGCTTGTTCAAATCGAGTAGTTCTTCAATTAAAGGTGGGTTAACCTCTTTGATCCGCAGTGACTTTTCCTGATGGTCTTGAGAGAAAAGTTCAAGAACAGGCGTGACCAGTACAGAGTGCGATGCAACAATATAACGGCCTGATTCTGTAAAAATATCAGGATGCTCGACACCTTTTTTGTCCATGATCCCGCCAAGCAAGAAGATAACATCATTGGAGAACTCTTCAATGGTATAGGTACGCAGGCGATCCTTTTCATGCTGTGCATATTCAATAGCCAATCCACCACCGATATTAATGGCCCGTAGATTCTCCGCTCCCATCTTTTTAAGTTCAGCATAAATGTTCCCAGCCTCTCTCAAGGCACGTTTTAATGGCGGGATATCTTCCATCTGCGAACCGATATGAAAATGTACCATATGAAAATATTGAAGAAGATCATTGTCTCTTAAAAGGTTGAATGCTTCAAGAAGTTCGGTCGCACTTAGGCCGAATTTTGCATCGTTACCGCCGCTTTTAGCCCATATTCCGCTTCCCGAACTGTGCAGACGGAGTCTTATCCCAATGGATGGAACTTTCAGGTTGCACGATTTAGATACCTCGATGATTGATTCCAGTTCGGCCAGGCCTTCGATCGTCATGGTGATATTATGACCCATCTGTGCAGCCATAAAACCTATGCTGATCATCTCCGTGTCTTTGAAACCATTGACGGTAATAGGTGCGCCTAAAGGGGTTTGAGACATAGCCAGGATAAGTTCCGCCTTACTGCCGGCTTCCAATCCATAGTTGTATTTTCGACCGTGTGAGGTTATCGTATTGACCACCTGAGGAAACTGGTTGACCTTGAGTGGGAACACAGCCTTGAAATTTCCCTTGTAGTTGTTCTCTTTAATAGAATTGCCAAAGGTTGTATACAATGCACTGATCTGTTTCTCAATGAGATGTGGAAAACGTATAATAAGTGGTCCTCGAAGGCCAGAAGAGCGAATTTCTTGTGTGATCTTGAGTAATGAAGGCTTGCTCATATAGTTTAGCTTAACCTCTGCACCTTCAATAATAAAGTTGTCATCACCCCAGATATCTATACCGTAGTTGTTCATTTTTTGATTTTATCCTATACATGTAGTTTATGGTGGAAATATTTATCAACATCAAAATAGATCTCACCGTTTGAATTTTTATACGAAAGTTTTTCTTTACTTAACATACTGACTTTACTAAGCCCCATGACGCTTAACATCGTTTTGATGCCTTTGATCATGTTTTTATGATAGTTTGCTATCTCGTTGGACTTTCTGATTACTAGATACGAGGCGCGACGTCTTGCATCTTGAGTGGCAAGTCCAACTGGACAGATATGTCCTCCTGCACCATTGCATACGCGAGCACGGATACAGCCTCCACTCATCATGAAGCCACGGGCAATGGCGACGGCATCAGCACCTAGCGACAGTGTGATGACCGCATCATCGGGAGTAAGGATCTTGCCACTGGAAATGAGTCGTATATCATCTCTTAGCCCGTATTTTCTCATCAGCGTGTCAACAATATAAAGCGCATTGTTTGTGGTCAGACCGATTGTCTCCATCAACTCAAGCGGTGCCGTTGCCGAACCGCCTTCACCGCTGTCGATGGCTATATAATCGGGAATGCTTTTATCTTCTTGTTTACGTTTGGCCATCAGCGCAGCCATCTCTTCTATCTGTTTTTTATCTGAGACAACAATCTTCATACCTACCGGTTTTCCTGAAATCTTCTGGCACTGTCCAATAAAGTCAAACAGCTCATCTTGGGTATTGGCATAAGGAAACCGGTTAGGTGATATGAGATCTTTACCCTCTTCAACACCACGGTAATATGCGATATCAGCTGAGACCTTAGATCCCATTATTTTACCGCCTGTCTGTTTAGCACCCTGGGCGATTTTGATCTCTGTCATCTTGCAAAAACGCATGGCTTTGGCATAGCGCTCCGGATCAAAGTTACAATTTTGATCACGTACACCGTAGAGACCAGAACCAATCTGAAGCACAAGGTCAGGCATGTCTTCAGGGACCGCTTGGGGAAAGGCATCAAGCGGTGCATCCCATTTCGGACGAAAGAGGATATGCGAATCCGGCTCGTAAATATAGGTGTTTTCCGTTTTTTTATGCAACAGAACCTTTCGGTATGCCTTGATCGCAAGGGCACGGTTAAAAAAGAAGCTCACTATTTTAAAGACAAGTTCGGCCAAATGGCTGCTTTTCACTATCTCCAGATAGGGGGCATTGGATGGATCCGGAGCATGCGTGACAAAGTAGTTCGACGTTAGTCCGCCTTCACCTGTATTTAAAGGAAAACCGGATTTAGACGCAGCGATCACAAAGGCACGTGTCCCTTCGGGAGAGAGCGCACCGTCACTCATGGCTGAGCGAAATATAACGGACTTGGCCGTAAAGGGAATAGACTTGTCAGCTCCAAAGGTCAATGAAAAGTCATCTGACACCTCATGATCGTTAAGGACTGTATTTGAGTGTTTTACAATAAAACGCGAGCCCTTAAAAGGCTGTGATACAGAGTAGGAAAGAAAATTAGGGACATCTTTGGCCGCCTTGTATACCCAGTCAATCTTGTCACGTGATTCGTAAAAGGTCTCTGTACCAAAGTATTGACGCATGGGATCACGAAGCATCTCGAAAAGATAGCGCATTCTTCCGATAACCGGATAGTTGATCAGCAGCTGATGGCGACGTTGTATAAAACGGTCATAAATATAGAGGTTCACGAGTAGAAAAAGACCCAAGAAGAGTCCATATTCCAAGTAAAGAAAAAAATAGTGTTCGATCTGTTCAAACATATAGAGCCCCTTGCTCGTGTAATAGATAGAATATAGGGTCTAGAACTCTTCTTGAGAAATCTCTGATTCAGTTTTGTTTTCTAAGTCTTTAACCCAGACTGTACCATTGTTCAATTCATTTTCACCAAGTATAGCACAGTATCGTGCATTTACCTTGTCAGCCGCTTTTAAGTGTGCTTTTAGGTTACGTGCTTTGTAGCCGATTGTTACTTTGTTTGTAGCGCGCTTTTTCATCCCTAAATTATAAACTTTCTTGACTGCAGGTTCATCCATTGCGCCAAAATAGTACCCCTCGCGAGATGTTTCGGGCATCTTTATCAGTTCCATCAGCCTCTCTACACCGATAGCAAAACCAACGGCAGGAGTAGGGCGTCCATCTAGGAACTCTACTAGCCTGTCATATCGTCCGCCACCGGCAATTGCAGACTGTGCGCCGATCTCTGTCGAAACAAATTCAAAAGCAGTTTTTGAATAGTAATCAAGACCGCGAACGAGGTGGGTGTCTATCTCATAGGCCATACCATGCTCATCAAGCAGGTCTGTGAGCATTTTGAAGTCATCGCCGCATCCTTGGCAAAGGTTTTGCATCAGTTTCGGTGCATCGGCATATATTTCCTGACAGCTGGAGTTCTTACAATCAAGCACACGAATCGGATTTGTTGCTTTTCGTCGCTGACAATCTTCGCAGATATGCTCTTCGTTAGAACCGAGAAACTCTATGAGGGTCTGTCTGTATTGTGGCATACAGTTTGGATCACCCAAGGAGTTGAGCTTAAGGGTGAAGTTGATTCCCAGTGCATTGAAGATATCACGAACCATGAGAATCAATGACGCGTCTTCAAGAACAGAACTTTCACCGAAGCTTTCACAGCCGAATTGGTGGAACTGGCGCAGGCGACCTTTTTGCGGACGTTCATAGCGAAACATCGTCCCATGGTAAAAGAGACGTTGTGTCGTATCCTGACGGTCATATTTATTTTGAACGAAGGCACGGACTACCCCAGCTGTTCCCTCGGGACGCAGACAGACATCGTTCTCACATTTGTCTATGAACTGGTACATCTCTTTGCCGACGATATCACTGCTCTCGCCAACAGAGCGTTTGAACAGAGCAGTCTCTTCAAGCTGGGGCGTCTCAATAAATCTAAACCCATAGTTTTTTGCGATGCGTGTTGCTGTTTCAATAAAGTAGCTAAAACGTTCAGAATCTTCTATTTCTAATGTGTCATTCATTCCGCGAAGTGAACGGATCATAGGTTTCCTTTTATAAAATTGTCAATTTGTGTATAGATATCATTTATGCTCTCTTCTGCATGGATCATTAGTGTTTTTATTCCAAGTTGTTTGGCAACAAA
Organism: Sulfurimonadaceae bacterium; assembly: GCA_041548245.1. Lineage (GTDB taxonomy): Bacteria > Campylobacterota > Campylobacteria > Campylobacterales > Sulfurimonadaceae. Next base: position 7,573 of record JBFESZ010000040.1, on the reverse strand, counting down.
CTGTAACTGCTGCTGGACATCAAGCATGTATTCAATACCACGTTGTTCGATAATATCGTGACTCTTTTCACCCAGGCGTTCACGTAGAGTCTCCTCTTTTATTTTGAAGAGGATAATCGCATCAGGCATGATGTCTTGCATGGCAAAACGATTGAGTTGTTCCAACCATTCGAACTCGAATTTTCTGGATGCAAGGGCATAGGCCATACCGGAGACGAGTGAACGATCAGAGATGATCAGACGTCCAAGGTTTGGTTTGATAACAGCAGATGCATGATTACTTCTGTCAGCTAAAAAAAGCAGAAGTTCAGTCACCGGGCATAGGCCGTCGCTGTAGAGGACTAGTTCACGTATTTTGGCTCCAAGTTCTGTCGCACCAGGCTCTTTCGTGATAATCGCCTGCGGATAAGCTTTGGCAAGGAGTTCTATCTGCGTGCTTTTACCGCAGGTGTCGATACCTTCTACAACAATGTACATGCATTCATCTCTTTGATCATACTTTCAACCTTGGTTGGAAGCAGGTGCGAGGTCTTTCCGTTGAACTTCAGAAGGTTTCTGACGATAGACGAACTGATAAAAGCGTGTTTCAAATTCGGCATCAGATAGATCGTCTCAATGTTTGCATCAAGAGAGTTGTTGAGATAACCGAGCTGAAGCTCATATTCAAAGTCACTCACCGCACGAAGACCTCGGATAAGGACAGTCGCATTCAACTCCGCCGCGAACTCTACTGTCAGGTTATCAAAGGGAAGGACTCTGACATTTTTCAGGTGTGATGTAGCCGCTTCCGCCATTTTGACACGCTGTTCAAGGGTAAACAGAGGCTTTTTATCGCGTGAGTCTGCGATTGCCACGATGACTTCATCAAAAAGGTTGAGCGCACGGGCAATAATATCATAGTGTCCATTTGTTATGGGATCAAAAGTTCCGGGATACAGGGCAATCTTAGTCATCACTACTCCATCGTTTATATAAGTCATGTTCAATATCTAAAAGGTCAAACCATTTCCCGATAAAAAAGGCTTCCATCTCATCTACACTCTTAACATCGGCATAGTATGCAGCGACCGGAGGTGCAATGATAACCCCCAGACGGGAGAGTTTAAGCATGTTTTCCAAAGCAATCGCCGAAAAGGGCATCTCTCTTGGTGCGAGCAAAAGCTTCTTGTTCTCTTTGATCATTACACTGGCTGCACGGGTGATAAGGTCATCAGCGATTCCACAAGCTATCTTGGCCAGGGTGTTCATACTGCAGGGTGTTATCATCATGATATCGGCACCGTATGAGCCCGAAGCAATCGAGGCACCGATGTCATGGTTTTCATACTGTTTGATCGGGGTCTCTTTATCCAGAACAACCTTGGCATGCTCTGATACAACGAGGTGCTTCTGCATATGTTCCGGGATATGCTTGATGACATTCAAACCAATATGTGCACCACTTGCACCGCTGATACCGATAATGATTTTCTTAGCTGATGACATCGATGTTCTTTATTTTCATAGTATGCATTTACTCAATCTCAACCTGGTTTGTCCCGACAACTTTTGCTTTGAGACGCGTGTTGTCTTTTTTCTGTATTAAAATCACATCGCCTAGACGCCCGTCTTGTAAACTTGTGGCTTGAAATTCCAAGTGTACATTGCCGTTGCTAAAACGTGCATAGACCGTTTTGTTTTTAAGAACTGAGGGAAGCAGTTCAACATCGTGTTCGTAAAGTGTCTTTCCCTTTGGAATACGCTTTTTTAATCGAACGCGGTTCGTGTCTATACCTCTCAAAGGCGTACCTGTTAATCGTTTGAAGGGTACGCTGGTATATTTCAGGTCAATATAATTAAGAATTGTACCTCGATTTATGTTATGACTTGCTTTAAAAACCTTCACGGTGGCCTCAAGTGTATAGTGAAAGAAGAGACGTGTGTTGAGTTCCTTCGAATTCATTATGAGGCTTGAACGATTATATTTGTAGGCATTGGGTTTGAATGAGAGACTATATTCCTCAGGCAGTTGAACGACAGGGGTATTGGAGTGCAAGTGGATGCTCTTTATCTGCATCTGAGGATAGTAGTTGAGATAGTAAGCCTTGATGTCATTTATGATTGGTTCAAGACTCACGGAAGATCCGCGTTCAAAATGAACGATACCTCTGCTCTTATCGCTTAAGTTTAGGTTGTGCTCGTCAAAGAGCTTGATCAAGCTCTCTGCTGAAAAGGATTTTCTATTCCTGTTCTCCTCAAAGGTATAGATGGTGAAATCATCGGCTATCTCAGGGTCGATGAGCGATGCATTGAGCTCAGAGCCGGCAAAAGTATAATGCGATTGCAAGGTGGCCGAGGAACCTGAAATGACAAAAAAGAGTAAAAAAAATATCTGTCTCATAAAATTTGTTTGTTTACTGTGCTTTCAAAGGAATAGGGTATTTTAACATAATGCAAGAGGGAGTGTAATGCAGAAGAAAGAGTAGTCTGATAATGTAGTGTATAAAAAGATGAAATACAGATTACATCTTTTAGATTCAAAACTTATTTTGGAAGCTGAAGGATAAAGCGTGCGCCGTTTGGTGTGTTGCTTACGGTAATATCTCCATTCATATGCTCTTGCATAATGCTCTTACAGATATGCAGACCAAGTCCGGTTCCCTTGCTTTTATCTTTAGTAGTGAAGTAGGGTTCAAAGATCTTTTCAAGCAGCTCTGGAGGTATGCCTCCGGCATTGTCTTGCACCTCTATGGTCACATGTTTCTCATTCTCTTTTGTCTCAATGCTGATACTTTTGTTCTCTGCCGTTCGCTGTTCAAAAGCATCAGCAGCATTTTTTATCAGTTTTATCAAGACCTGTACCAATTCACGCGGATAGGTCTCTATCATGCTGGTAGATTCCAAATTCATGACAACATCGATCTGTTTGTCTTGTATCAGTCTTTCCATGAGTTTCATCGTGTTTTCAATCACATCCGATACTTTGGTGAGCTCTTTACCCGTTGATGGTTTTAAGAAGTTTTTGAAATCATCAATCGTTTGTGAAAGGTACTGAACCTGTTCTTCAATGGTCTTTGCATATTTCTCAAGATTTTGCACATCTATCTTCTCCAGTGCTATGTCCATCTGCATTCGGTTTGAAATGGCTGACATGGTTGATAGCGGCTGTTTCCATTGATGAGTGATCATGCTGAGCATCTCTCCCATAGCTGCCTGGCGTGATTGCATGCTGATGAGTGCATCTTTTTCGTTCAGTTCATCATTAAGTTGATTATGTGTCTGCATGATCTGTGTTATATCATGTCGGATGGCCAGGTACTCTTTTATACTGCCATCAATGTTCAAAAGAGGACTAATAGTAGTGTCTACATAATAGGTGTGCCCATCTTTTGCCAAGTTCTTCAGTCTACCTGACCATGGCTTTTTGGCCTGTATAGTAGCCCATAGCTCTTTGAAAACGGAAGGATCTTCATCCGGATGGCGTACGATATTATGAGGTTTACCAATAAGCTCCTCTTTTGAATATCCGGATATCTTGCAAAAGTTTTCATTGGCAGAAGTGATGATTCCTTTTTCATTAGTAATCGAAACGATAGAATTGCGATCAATTGCATATTTATACTCTTGCAGTGTGTGCTGCTGGCATGCTCTTAGGAGCTTTTCACGACGATAGCTGATCCATGTATCAACGGAGTGTATAAGCTCTTCCGAAGCAAAAGGTTTTTTGATGAAACTGCAAGCACCCTGTTTCAGTACGGTACTGATAATGTTTGGCTCTGATGTTCCTGAAAGAACGATGACCTCTATCTGCATCGTCGCAGTATCGGCTTTGATCATGTTCAAGACTTTGGTCCCGTGCATGTCAGGAAGCTCCATGTCCAGTATGACCAGATCGATCTCCTGCTCTTTTAAAATCTTCAGACCCTCTTGTGCATTATTTGCAGTCATTATGTTGTAGTTTCTTGGAGAGAGTAGGATACTCAGTAGACTTCGTACAAGCATTGAATCATCAATGATGAGTATGGAAGCCGCACTGTTTTGCTGGATCTCTTCGATGATATTGTTAATGAGACTGATCGTGAAGGGAAGCTTGTTGTCTTTATTGAAGTAGTCTAAAACACCTTGCTGAAAGACATGCTCGCGTGTCATCTGATCATCATCAGCCGTCAAGACGATAATCTTCGTCTCAGGCACGTTTTTCATCTCCTCGATCAATCCGTCACTGTCGCCATCGGGAAGGTGAAGGTCAAGTAAAATAAGATCAAAGCGGGAGGCCGAAAGAGCTGCTCTTGCCTCAGCAAGTGTATGGGATGTTTGGACATGATAGCCATATTTTGATAGTGTATCACACAGCAGTTTGTTGACAAACTTGGAGTCTTCAACAATCAAGATATTATAATTACCTTTATTAAATACTGTATTGGTTGTATTTTCAGGACATATTCTCATGAGGCTCCGTATCTATATGATCTTGATTATTATGTAAAGATAACATAAAGCAATAGCGTTTATCAAAAAGCTTCTTCTTGGGACCAAAGTGAGATAATGGTGTCTATATCATTACGCAAGGACTCGTCAAAAAAGTTGGCCGATGTTTTCTGCTCACTGGTCCAGCAATCCTGCCAACGTTTGAGCGTGAAAAGAAAACCTTCAAGTGTCGTGAGTATAGTGTCTAACTGGCGGTTTTCTTTGGGAGCAGACTTGTTTAGAAGTGTCTGTGAGAGTCTTTTAAATGATTCACATAATGCACTGAAGGCAGAGTGGTCGCATAAAACAGCACTGTACTCTTGAGTCAGATGTGCAAACTCTGTGATTTTCTCGCTGTTCTCTTTTGTAATCATAGTAAGAACTAAAAGGTCCATCTCTTGATGCAGACCACGTAGTTTAGTCAAATCATGTTCAACAAAATCATTAAGAGTGGCCTTTTCAGCAGATTTTTCTTCAAGATGATCCTCGTAAGACTCTTGCATATCCATGATATTAGATCGAATTAGCTTCTCTTTTAAGATCATTTTGTCGTACATGCGAAAGGATTGTTCCAGCTCACGGTTCTTTTTGATAAGGGCGATGTTGAGTTGTTCGATCTCATCATAATACTTTTTGATCTTTTTTCGATCTGATATGCTTTGACAGACATAGTAGAGAGCTTTTGTTATATTGGCGATTTCAATTGGTTTGTTGATAAAACGGTCTACACCCATATTGATAAGCTGGTAGAGGTAGTTTGCTTCGTTATGTGCAGAAATCACGATGATCTTCTGGTCCGGGTTGATACTATAGACAGCTTCACATAGCTCTATGCCGTTCATATTGGGCATATTGATGTCCGTGATGATAAGATCATACTCGTCTGAGGCTTGGCGGGCATCTTTAAATTTAATCAGCGCTTCTTGACCGTCAAAAGCGTGATCGACTCGATCAAAATAATTATTCAGTAATAATATGGTCTGTTCTGCAACAACGGCTTCGTCCTCTACAAAGAGTACACGCAGGTCTTGCGTGTACTCAAGAACAAGCTTTGGTTCAATCATTGTAATCTCCTCTAAATGGGTCTAATGCAGGTTCTGCGATATAGTAGCCTTGGAATTCATCTACACCCAGCTCAAGCAAAAGCTCATAGGCCTCTTTTGAACTTACATACTCGGCGATGACTTTCATGTTTAGCTCTTTTGAAAAACTTATGATCGCTTTGACAAGAACCAGTGACTCGGGTTTGATCAAGATGTCTTTAATCAACGAACCGTCGATTTTAATATAATCAGGCTGAAGTTCGATGATGTGTGTAAAATTCGAGTAGCCGCTGCCAAAATCATCAATGGCGATTCGAACTCCCATTTTTTTAAACTGACTTAAAAAATTGTTGACAAGGTTGAAGTCCTGAATATATTCACTTTCGACGATCTCCAGGATAAGACGTTCACCGACATTATATCGGTTGATGTAGTCTGTAAGCATCTGTGCGCATGTCTCGTCTTTGATATTCTCAAAAGAGAGGTTGAGTGAAAAGTCGACATCCTTATCGCTCATCATTTTGAAGCTTTTAGCCACCATAATTTCGGTCAAACTTCGGTACTGTTTTGTCTTTTTAGCAATCTCTAAAAAATGAAAAGGTGCGACTATCTTTTTCCCTTCAGGAGTCTCTTGAACCATACGCATAAGGACCTCATATTTATTGGCCTGATGGTTACGATCGACTATGGCTTGAAAAACAGGGACGATACTGTCCTGCTTAATCGCTGTCTTTACTTCCGAACGCCAATAAAGCTCATTTTTGACTTCAGCGCTGGAGTGTAAAGAAGGATCATAGACAGAAAAGTTTTTTTTATGTTCTTTAGCATAATGGTAGGCCATCTCGGCAGTTTCAAGAATATGCTCTTGCCCTATAGAGAGGGCTATCGTGACATCAATATCAAGAGAGTCGTCGATTTCAGGTATGTAGACGGAAAAGTCGTTAATAACCGTCAATAGCTTATGCAGACACTCATCAGACTCTTCTTTATTCATTGCATGTTTGTTATAAAGGCCAAAAGCATCTTCATGCACCCGATAGGTCTCAAAGTCTATATGTTTTGCATACTCTTCTAACATGTCAGCAAATGACTGCAGGAGTATACTTCCTATAGGCATACCATAAAGCTCATTATACTGTCTGAGGGTATCAATCTTGATTAGGAAAAAGGTTCCCCTGCGATGGTTGGAGCTATCGTTATCAAAGGCATTTTTGTTCTTTTTGTCGGTTAAAGGATCGTGAAATGACTGGTAAAGCAGCTGCTGGGTACGTTTTTCTACCTTCTCTTCCAAGTGGTGTTTGTAAGCTTCGTTTTCACGTATCAACTCTATTTTATTGATCGTTTTTGACAATATCTCAACGAGCTGTGTCATATCGATAGGTTTTAAGAGGTAGCCATCAATATCAAGCTTGATCGTCTTGGTGAAGACATCGGCTTCATTTGATGCGGACAAGACAAGGATAGGGGTCTCTTTTGTGAGATCCCGTATATGTGCGATCATCTCAAGACCATTCATATTAGGCATGTTGATGTCAGTCAAAACAAGATCAAAGCTCTCTTGCCTGAACTTCTCTAGACCCTCCTGTCCATCTGCAGCTGTTACGATTTTCGGGAAAAAATCCTCTAATACAAGCAACATAGAACTACGGGCATTCTCATCATCTTCGACGTAAAGTACACGCATTGTCTGACTTGTTTTTAGAAGTGCGTTGATAGTATCAGCTGTCACTGTTCATCCTTGGCAGTTTACATATGAAAGATGCTCCATCAGGAGTGTTTTCAACTTCTAATGTGCCACCGCAATGTTCATTGATTATCTTTTTCGACATGTAAAGTCCCAATCCGCTACCATGAAGTTCATCTTTAGTCGTAAAGTAAGGTTCAAAAACCTTGCTGATGATATTTACCGGTATTCCTCCGGCATTGTCTCTAATCTGAAAGCACATTTTATCTTCATCTTTATAGGTCAAGATGGTGATCTTGGGCTCTTTTATTTTCTCTTGGGCTAATGCTTCTTGAGAGTTTTTCAACAAGTTTAACACAACTTGCTTTAATTCATTGGGATGGCTGAAAAGACTTTCGTT